>NZ_JADPUN010000260.1 GCF_015690345.1 Plantactinospora alkalitolerans
CCCGTTATCTGCGCTCGCACCTGCTCCCCGCGCGGGCCGCCGTGACCCCGGACCGCCGACGCGGACGATCCGGGCGCCCCGGCAGCGGCGCGGCCCGCCCGACGGGTACTCGAGACCGGAAGGTGACCGGTTCAGCCGTCGGGAGCGGGACCGGTCCGAGAGGCAGGGGTGCCGCCCCGGGCAGGAAGGGTGCCACGCCGTCCACATCCGGACGGGGTGGAGTGGCCGTTCCGGTTCCGGCAGATTCGGCAGACGAGGCGAAGGTATCCGCGAGGACCCGATCCGCTGGGGACGGTGCGAAGCTGGCGTCGGTCGGGTCCGAGCCGGCGTTGGCCGGGTCCGGGTCGCGGTTGGTCGGGTCCGGGCCGAGCAACACGCGGCTGGCGCTGCTCGCCGGGGGCCTGCTGGTGGCTCTCCTGGCCGGCTTCGGGCTGGGGCGCATTGGTGCCGGCGACGGGCGGACCGTGGGTGTCCAGGCGACCGCGCCGGCCGGCGGGATGTCGTCGCAGGGCGGGCCGGCCTCGGCGACCGACGGACACCAGCATCCGTCCGGCACCGGTCCGCACACCCATCCGGGCGACACCGGGCCGGCGCTGGTCGCCGGTACGACGGTCAGCGCGGGCGGGTACACCCTCGAGCCGGTATACCGCGGCCAGCTGACGGGGGCGACCGCGGACTACACGTTCCGGATCGTCGGGACCGACCGGCAGCCGGTGACGCGGTTCGTGACGGTGCACGAGAAGCCGCTACACATGATCGTCGTCGGGCGGGACCTGGCCGGATACCAGCATCTGCATCCCGTGATGGCGCCCGACGGCACCTGGACCGTCGCCCTCAAACTGGCGCGGGCCGGCGGGTACCGCATCTACGCCGACTTCACGCTCACCGGCGCCGACGGCGCCCCGGTGCCGCTGGTCCTGGGCGTCGACCACGTCGTACCGGGCGCGCACACGCCGGTCGCGTTGCCGGCGGCAAAGCCGCAGACGACGGTGGGGCCGTTCACGGTGTCGATGGAGGGCACCGCCACGGTGGGCGTGACCGCGCCGATGACCTTCCGGGTGAGCCGGGAGGACGCGACCGGGCCGGCACCGCTGGAGCCCTACCTGGGCGCCTACGGCCACCTGGTCGTGGTACGCGAGGGCGACCTGGGATACGTCCACGTACATCCGGAGCCCGAACTGGTCGACGGAGCGGTGAAGTTCTGGCTCACGGCGCCGAGTGCGGGTCGCTACCGGGCATTCTTCGACTTCCAGGTGGCAGGAGAGGTGCACACCGCCGAGTACACGATGGACATCGGCTGACCGCCGGCCCGTCCGGGCGGTACCTCCCGCCCGGGGCACGGAGAGCGGCCGATGTCGCGTACCGTCCGGAGTCCCGGCTACGGGGTCGACGTCCGCAGCACCATCACCCCGTACGGGCCGAGCCCGATCGGCTGGCCGTACTCGATCGGATCGCCGGAGAGCAGGTCGGTCCCGCCGGTGTGCGCGACGACCTCGACCGGCTCGGCACGGTGGTTGAGCAGGAACAGCAGCCGCGTCCCGTCGGGAGCGACCCGGACGGCCGTTTCGAGTTCCGGCACGTCCGGATAGGGCCCGACCAGATCGTGTTGCTCCAGTACCTGTCGGACGACCGTGCCGACCCCCTCCTGGTCCAGCCCGGCGGCGACGTACCAGCCCAGGCCGGCGCCGAACCTGTTCCTGGTGACGGCGGGTGTGCCGGCGTAGAAGTCCGCCTGGTAGGAGCCGACCACCTCGGCACCCTGCGGGATCACCAGTTCGAACACCAGCCTCGATTCGACCTCCACCTCGACCCGACCGGCTCCGGTACGCAGCCGCACCGGGTTGACGACCTCCGGTTCGCGGGCGTCCCACTCGTCGATCCGGATGCCCATCAGCGGCCCGAGCGGGCCCGGTACGTCCATCAGGAAGGCGTTGTCGTGCTCGTCGACCCGCCCCGACAGGAAGGTCGTCACGACCGACCCGCCGCGTTCGGCGACCGCCTCCAGCCGCTGCGGCAGGTCTCCCTTGAGCATGTGCAGGGCCGGCGCGACGACCACGTCGTACGGGGAGAGGTCCGTGGTCACCGGGACGACGTCGACGTCGACGCCGGCGTCCCACAGCGCCCGGTAGTAGGCGAGTACGACCTGCTGGTAGCGGACCAGCCGGGAGGGGCCGTCGGAGATCTCCAGCGCCCACCAGCTGTCCCAGTCGAACAGCAGCGCGACCCGGGCCGGGGTCCGGGCGCCCAGCACCAGGCCACCGAGCCGGTCAAGTTCGGTCCCGAGCTGCGTCACCTCGCGGAAGACCCGGGTGTCGCCCCGTCCCGCGTGCCCGATGACCGCCCCGTGGTACTTCTCGCAGGCGCCTCGGGAGGCCCGCATCTGGAAGAAGAGTACGGCGTCGGCGCCGTGCGCCACCGCCTGCCAGCTCCACAGCCGCATCACACCGGGCCGCTTCAGCGGGTTCACGTCGCGCGACGCGGTGTAGCTCGGCGTCTGCTCCATCAGCCAGAACGGCTGGCCGCCCTTGAGCCCGCGCATCAGATCGTGTGCCAGCGCCATCTGGGCGGGCGACCGGTCGTCCGGCGGGTAGTTGTCCCACGAGGCGAAGTCGAGGTCCGCGGCCCAGCGGTGGTAGTCGATCGGCCGGTACATCCCCATGAAGTTCGTGGTGACCGGGAGGGCGCTGGACTCGCGGATCGCGGCCTTCTCGTCCCGGAAGTTGGCGAGCATCGCGTCGGACATGAACCTCAGGTAGTCCAGGGTGATGCCCTGGAACGCGGTGTGGTTCGGGCCGCGCCAGTGCTCGGTCAGCGCCGACGGCGGCTCGATTTCGTCCCAGTCGGTGAAGGTGTGGGACCAGAAGGTGGTGTACCAGGCGGCGTTCAGCGCCTCCAGGGTGCCGTACCTTGCGCGCAGCCAGTCCCGGAAGCCGGCGGCGCAGAGGTCGCAGTGGCAGGCGCCGCCGTACTCGTTGCCGACATGCCACGCGACGACCGACGGGTTGTCGGCGTACCGGGCGGCGACGCGTCGGGCCAGCTCGGCGGAGAGCCGGCGGAAGACCGGAGAGTTGGGGCAGGAGTTGTGTCGCTGTCCGAACCGGTGCCGGCGCCCCTCGAAGTCCGTCCGGGTCACCTCGGGGTACGCCCGCGCCAGCCAGGCCGGGTGGGCACCCGTGCCGGTCGCCAGGCAGATGTTCCGGCCCTCCGCTGCGGCCCGCTCGACGATCCGGTCCAGCGTCGAGAAGTCGTAGACGTCTGGCGCCGGCTGGGTCAGCGCCCAGACGAAGACTCCGAGCGTGACAGTGTCGATCCGCGCGGAGTCGAACAGCCGGTAGTCCTCCTGCCACACCTCCTCGGGCCACTGTTCCGGGTTGTAGTCGCCGCCGAAGGGCAGCTTCGAGGTTGCCGGAAGGTTCATCGGATGCCGCCCGAGAAACCCCTGGCTCTGGCCATGGGGAGGAACGGGCGGTCAAACGTTGCGCTGGGTCTCCACATGGCGTCGACACTCTCCAGGTTCGGGCCGTCGGTGGTGGCGAGCGATCCCCGGCGTACAGACCTGGGGAAGCGTCAGTCGACAAACTCCTCGTGGACCTCGGTGATCATCAGACGGCAGGTCGCCAGCAGCATCATGGCCAGGATCGAGCCGAGCAGCGCGAGCACCGCTTCGGAGGCGAAGTAGGTCACGCCGGCCGCCGCCACCAGCAGGCCGGCATTGCCCACCGTGACAGCGGGGCGCCGGCCCAGGAAGTACGCCGCGAGGCGCGCGATGTCTATCGCCCGGAACGCGAACAGCGAGGTGATCACCAGCGCGTTCGCCACCCACAGGCTCGCCGCCACCGCGATCAGCACCAGCAGCACCGCCCACCAGGCGGGCAGGTCGGTGGCCGGGAAGCTGGCGAGGTTGACACCCACGACGGTCAGGAAGGCCAGCCACGGGACCCAGATCCGCATCACTCCGGAGAAGTTCATCCGGTAGCCGCGCCAGAAGGCCGCCGCGGGCTTGAGGTCGGTGATGTCCCGGCTGCGCCGGTGCAGCGCGTACAGTGCGGCGGAGATGGCCGGGCCGAGCGGGAGCGCGCAGGCTGCGGCGACCGGGACATTGCTCGCGTCGCGGTCCAGGAGCACGAGCGGCACCAGGCCGGGCAGCACGGCGGCCAGCAACTGCAACTCGACGACGAGCAGGGTGTAGACGAGCGCGGCGATACGGGAGAGCGGCCCCTCCCCGAACTGCCGGGCCTGGTCAGTTTCATTCATAATCGGGTATCCGAATCTCGTCCCATTCGCCCCACGCCGCCCAGGCGTTGCCCGCTTCCTCGTGCACCGACGAGCGCAACATGAAGGCCGAGGCGGCGTCCAGGGGGATGGACAGCCGCAGTGGGTGCGGGTCGAGCGCCCACGCCAGCACGGTGACCCGGCCGCCGGCATCCCGGGTGACCAGGTGGTCGGCGCCGCGGGCCAGGATCTGGTCGCCGAGGCGGGCCATGAACGCGTACAGGTGGTAGGTGGGCTTCTTGATCTGGCGATGGGTGAGCAGGCCGAAGCCGCCGTGGAACAGCGAGGTCGGCACGCCCACCTCCTCGAACATGTCGCTGAAGGTCCAGTAGGAGAAGGAGTCAACCAGGTCGCCGCCGGCCGCCACCACCGGGGCCAGGTAGGCGGTGTGGTAGGCCGTGTCGTGGACCGGGTTGTCCGGCCGGTAGGACGAGTTGAACTCGGTGATGTGCACGGGCAGACCGGCCAGTGGGGTACCGGCGAGCCGGCTGACGAAGTCGAGCCGGTGGTAGGCGTCGGATGGACGCCGACGCCGTCGCTCAGCAGCCCGTGGCCGCGGATGTGCCGGAAGCCGATCTCCCGCTGGACCAGGGCGGGCGAGTCCCGGTAGTCGCGCCGCAGCGCGAGGTCGAACCGGCCGGTGCCGACGCAGGCACGCCATGCGTCGGACAACCGGCCGCTCGGTAGCTCAGGAACGTGGATCCGCAAGGATCAGCCGTGTTCCTTCTTGAACCGCTCGTAGGCCTTGTTGTGAACCTCGATCAGTTGGTCCATGTTCTTGCCCTTGAGCTCGGAGACGTACGCGTTCCAGTCGGACAGCGGCCGCTGGCCGAGGATGAACCTGAGCGACTGCTGGTTCACGTGGTCCTTCAGCGCCGTGGCCCACAGCGTCGTCTGCTCGCGCTCCTCGGGGGTGAGCGGGTGTGCCGGGTCTTCCGGGCGGAGCTTGCGCTGGGCCATCGCCTCCTGGAACTTCTTCTCCTCCTCGGTGAACTGGCTGTTGAGGAACTTGGTGCTGCCGCCGTAGGCGAAGACGCCGTTGAGGTAGCCGTAGTCCACGTTCAGCTTCTTGGACCCGCTGGGGTTGAGCCCCGCCCAGTCCACGTCGGAGGCGAGCTTGAGCGTGCCCTCCTCGGCGCTGCCGGTGAAGGTCTGGTCCTTGATGCCCCACTTGGCGAGCGTCTGGCCCTCGTCGGAGTACCACAGCCAGTCCACGAACTGCATCATGGCGACGAAGTTCTTGCTGTCCAGCGCCTTCTTGGAGATCATGACGCCGCTCTCCAGCCGGGTTTGCCGCTTGGTGGCGCCCATCGGTCCCATCAGCCGCGTGATCTTCTCCACCTTCGCGCCCGGGAGCCTCGCGGTGAGGTCCTTCCGGTAGCTGTTGATCAGCTCCTGTGCGTTGGTGCTGATCACGAACGACTTGCCGGTGCCGAACTTCTGCTTGGCCAGGTCGTCCTGCTGGGTGAAGCTCTCCGGGTCCATCAGCTTCTCGCTGACCAGGGTGTTGAGGTACTGCAGGATCTGCCGGTAGTTGTCCATCGCGCCGGGGAAGACGAACTTGCTGGCGCCTGGGTCCCAGTGGTAGGCCCGCCAGTCCCACCCGGCGCGGGTGTCGTACGCGTCGCTCATGTGCGCCAGCAGGTTGTTCGCGCCGGGCCCCTCCGGCGTGGTGCTCCACCGGTCGGAGAGCGGGTACACGTCGGGGTGGGCCTGCTTCATCGCCCGCAGCACGGTGGTCAGCTCGTCCCAGGTGGTCGGCACCTGCAGGTTGAGCTGGGCCAGGATGTCGGTGCGCATCGCCAGCGAGTAGTCCAGCCAGGCATCCTCGTGTAGCCCGGGCAGCAGATAGTACTTGCCGTCCGCCTGCTTGAGGGCCGCGTCGATGTCAGGCTGCAGGTTCCACTTCTTGACCTTGTCCTGGAAGTGCGGCATCAGGTGGACGTAGTCGCTGACCGGCAGGACCGCGCCCCCGGCGATGTACTCCTCCTCCGACGGGTGGTACGTCTTCGGGATGATCCACGGGGCGTTGCCGGCGGCGACCATCACGCTGCGCTTCTGGTTGTAGTCCGAGAGCGGGATGACCGTCGCGTCGAACTTGATGTTGGTGCGCTTGCTGAGTTCCTGGAAGAACGGCCAGTCGGCCTTGTACGGGTACCCGGGATTGTCCAGTATGGCAATGGAGAAGGTGAGCGCTTCCGCCGCTTTGAACTGGTCGCCGACGCCGTAGTCGTCCATGGCGCCGACCCGCTTGCCGTCGAGGTTTTGATCGCCGTTCTCGTCGCCGCTGCCGCAGCCGACGAGCACGAGGGTGGCGGCGCCGCCAGCGGCGGCGAGTAACTGGCGCCGGGTTAGCTGGTGCACGAGAACTCCTCTTTGGGTGGATGGTGGGAGGGTCACGGTGCTAGCCCTTGACCGAGCCGAGCATGACCCCGGAGACGAAGTACCGCTGGATGAACGGGTAGATGAGCATGATGGGCAGCGCGGTGAGTACGACCGTCACCGCCCGGATGTTCGCCCCGACCTGCAACGCGAAGTCGCTGCTCGAGGAGTTGTCCGACCCGGTGGTGGCGCCGACGATCATGTTGCGAAGGTAGACGGTGACCGGGAACAGGTCCTGCCGGTCCATGTAGAGGAAGGCGGAGAACCACGAGTTCCAGAAGGAGACGGCGTAGAACAGCACCATCGTGGCCAGCACCGCCTTGGACAGCGGCAGCACGATCCACAGGAAGGTTCGGTACGTGTTCATGCCGTCGACCGCCGCGGCCTCCTCCAGCTCCGTCGGGAGGCTTTCGAAGAACGCCTTCATCACAAGCAGGTTGAACACGTTGATGGCGTTGGGCACCACGATCGCCCAGATCGTGTTACGCATGCCGAGCGAGTTGACCAGCACGTAGTTGGGGATCAGGCCACCATTGAAGAACATGGTGAACACCGCGATCCCGACCAGCACGCCGCGGCCCTTCAAGTGCTTCTTCGACAGCACGTACGCGTAGCAGGTGGTCATCACCATCGCGATGGCGGTGGCCACGACGGTGTACACCACGGTGTTGCGGTAGTTGGTCCAGAACAACGAGTCGGTCATCACCCGGCCGTAGGTGGTGAGGTTGAACCCCTTCGGCCACAGGCTGACCTCGCCGGCCCGGATGGGCCCCTCCGCGCTGAACGACCGGGCGATGATGTTGGCGAACGGGATCAGGGTCACCACGACGATGACGGTCAGCACGACGCCGTTGACGGCCTGGAACACCCGGTAGCCCCGGGTCGGCCGGATCCCGCGCGGCCGGGACGTTTTCGCGACGACGCTCACCACAGGCTCGTCCCCACTGTGCGACGGGAGATGGCGTTCGCCGAGAGCACCAGCGTCAACCCGATGACTGCCTCGAACAGCCCGATCGCGGCGGCGTAGCTGAAGCTGCCGCCCTGGACGCCGACGCGGTACAGATAGGTGGAGATGACGTCCGCGGTCGAGTACGTCAACGGGTTGTACAGCAGCAGGACCTTCTCGAACCCGACCGCCATGAAGCTGCCGATGTTGAGGATCAGCAGGGTCACCATGGTCGGCCGGATGCCGGGCAGGGTCACGTGCCAGGTCTGCCGCCAGCGACTCGCGCCGTCGACGCGGGCCGCCTCGTAGAGGTTCTGGTCGATTGTGGTCAGCGCGGCGAGGTAGAGAATGGTGCCCCAGCCGACGGTCTGCCACATCTCCGAGGAGACGTAGATGGTGCGGAACCAGCCGGGCTCCTGGATGAACGCGACGGTGTCCTGGCCGACCGCCTTCAGCGCCTGGTTCACCACACCGTCCAGCGCGACCATGTCGAGGACGATGCCGGCCACCACCACGATGGAGAGGAAGTGCGGCATGTAGGAAATGGTCTGCACGGCCCGCTTCATCCAGCGGACGCGCACCTCGTTGAGCAGCAGGGCGAGGATGATCGGCGCCGGGAAGCAGAACAGCAGCGTCAGCCCGCCGATGATCAGAGTGTTGGTGAACACCTGCCAGAAGGTCGGGTCGCTCCAGAACAACTTGAAGTAGTGCAGCCCCACCCAGTACTCGCCGAGGAGCGCACCGCCCGCCTGGTACCGCCGGAACGCGATGACGTTGCCGAGCATCGGCAGGTACCGGAAAATCGCGAAGAACAGCAGCGGCAGGATCGCCAGCGAGTACAGCTGCCAGTCCCGGCGCAGCGCCCGCCGCCAGGTACGGCGGTGCGGGCGGGATCGGCGGGACCGGCCGTCGCGCTCGGGCTTCACCCCGACGCTCAACGTGTCCGGTGGTGGATCCGCCGTCCTGGACGTGCTCATGTTCGGGCCTCCGAAATCTGCGGGAGCGCGTCGCCGTGCTCGACAAGCGCCAGCGACTCCAGCCGCCGCTGGTGACCGATCTGGCGTTCGGCGCCGACCAGACGCAGCGGCACGGCGGCCACCATCTTCCCGCTTGACCGCCCGAACCGCAGCTCCACGTCGCCGGGCTCGACGATGCGCCGGCCGCTCACCCCGGTGAACGACGTGACGTCGGCCGGAACCACGAACGTCGCGTACGCGGACTCGCCGGGCTCCAGCGTCACCCGGACGTAGCCGACCAGCCGGACGACAGGTCTCGTGGTCTGCGCCACCGGGTCATGCAGATAGAGCTGTACGACGTCCGTGCCGGCCCGGTGCCCGGTGTTGCGGACCGTGATCCGGACGGACACCTCGCCGTCGACCGCCCAGTCGGCCGGCTCGCGGAGATCGGTGTCCGGGGACCCGAGGACGGTGGCGTCCTCCCACTCGAACGTCGTGTAGCTCAGACCGTGCCCGAACGGGAACGTCGGGGTGGGGTCGACGGACGACACCTCCGAGCGGTGTCCCAGCGGCGGGGCGAGATAGCTGGCCGGTAGGCCGCCCGCGTCCCGGGGCACGCTGACCGGCAGCCGGCCGGACGGGTTCACCGCTCCGGTGAGCACCTCGGCCAGCGCCTGTCCGCCCTGTTGGCCGGGGAAGAAGGCCTGTACGACGCCGAGCGCCGAGTCGAACTCGGCCCCGAGCGCGTACGGCCGACCGGTCAGCAGCACCAGGATCACCGGTGTGCCGGTAGCGAGTACGGCCCGGACGAGTTCGCTCTGTACGCCCGGCAGGTTCAGGTCGGCGGCGTCGCATCCCTCGCCGGAGGTGCCGCGTCCGAACATGCCCGCCCGGTCTCCGACGGCGATCACGCAGACGTCGCTGTCGGCGGCGGCGGCGACCGCCGCGGCGATGCCGGAGGTGTCGTCGCCGGTGACCGTGCAGCCGGGCTCGTAGCGCAGGTCCGGAACCAGCGGGCCGAGGGCGTCGCGCAGCGACGGGATCTCCAGCCCCGGTCCGTACTCGGGATGTTTCACGCCCACGTGTAGCGGAAAGGTGTAGCACCCGAGCATCGCCATCGGGTCGTCCGCGAGCGGACCCACCAGGGCCACCCGTTGCCGGGCGGCCAGCGGCAGGACCGCGTCGGTGTTCCGCAGCAGCACGATGGATTCCCGGGCCAGGCGTAGGGCGAGGTCCTGACCGGCCTCGTCGTCGAGGCGCAACTGGTCGACATCGTCGGGAAGCGGTTGCCAGTCCGCGTCGAGCAGTCCGAGCTCGACCTTCTGGATCAGCACCCGACGGAGAGCGCGGTCGATCAGCGCCTCGTCGACCGCGCCGGACTTCACCGCCTCGACGAGCGGCGTTCCGAAGGCGTCCACAGTGGGTAGTTCGACGTCGATCCCGGCTCGTAGGGCGAGCCCGGCGGCCTGGCCGGCGTCGCCGGCAACTCGGTGCAGGGTCTGGAGGAACCGTACCGCGAAGTAGTCCGCCACCACCGTGCCGGAGAAGTTCCAGTCGTCCCGGAGCAGCCCGGTCAACAGACCCGCGTCGGCCGCAACGGGCAGGCCGTCGATCTCGGCATAGGAGTGCATCACCGATCGTGCGCCGCCGAGCCGTAGGGCCATCTCGAACGGCGGCAGGACGACGTCGGCAAGCTCCCGGGGGCCCATCGGCACCGGGGCGAGGTTGCGGCCGCCCCGGGACGCGGAGTATCCGGCGAAGTGCTTGAGCGTGGCGACGACACCCACCGTCTCCAGCCCTCTCACGTACGCCGAACCGACCGTTCCGACCAGGTAGGGGTCCTCGCCGATCGTCTCCTCGGTACGGCCCCAGCGATAGTCGCGGGTGACGTCGAGGACCGGTGCCAGTCCCTGGTGGACGCCGGCGGCCCGCATGGACCGTCCGATTCGTTGCGCCATCTCCTCGACCAGTTGCGGGTCGAAGGAGGCTCCCCAACTCAACGGGGTCGGATACACGGTCGCGCGCCAGGCGGCGAAGCCGGTCAGACACTCCTCGTGCACCTGCGCCGGGATTCCGAACTGGCTCGCCGCCATGATCTCCGCCTGGTAGGCGGCCAGCGACCGGGCGCCGAGGACCGGGTCGACCGGTGCGGTGCCGAACGGGCGGGTCAGCTGGCCGAGCCCGTGCCGGATGGCCTCGCTCCACTGCGGTGCGTGGTCCATCATGTCGGACTGGTGCGGCGCGACGCCTTCACCCGAGGCGTCGGCACCGATCCACAGGCCGACGAGTTGGGCGATCTTCTCCTCAAGCGACATCCGCCCAACGAGTGCCTCGGCCCGGTCGGCGGGGCTGAGGCGGGGGTCGCGCCAGGGCTCGGCGCTGGTCACGGCGCGGCTGTGATCGACGGGTAACTGACTCCTCATGCCACCCCTTCGGTCCGATCATGGCGTCGTTGCTAACCGGCAGCGGGACTCATGTCGGTGTGTCTTCGAAAGTTTCGGAAATAGCTGCGTTACCTGTGCCGGGCAACTTAAGCGCCCAGTTAAAACGTGTCAAGGTTCTCCGAGCTGTCACCTCAGTGGATTGGCGCGAGTATGCTGCCGTGATCACGCTGGGCGGTGGTAGGGGCAGGCCCCGTCGATCTCACCCGCTGGACAGCCGGGGCGCTAGGTTTCGGCCTCGAAACTTTCGGTCACGTAGTGTGAGGGAAGCATCGATGACAAAGTCCCAGCCGATCGCCCGACCCGGGTCTGCGACGATCGCTACCATCGCCGACGAGGTAGGCGTCTCCGTGACCACGGTGTCCAAGGTCCTCAACGGACGCTCCGATGTGGGGGCCGAGACCAGGGCCAGGGTCGAGGCCAGCCTTCAGCGAAACCGCTACCGTCGCCGGTCCAGACGGCAGCCGACCGGCGCGGGGCAGATCGACCTGGTGTTCCACGAGTTCAACGCGGCATGGTCGATGGAGATCATTGGCGGTGTCGAGGCTGTGACGGCCACCGCGAACGTCGACGTGCTGCTGTCCCAGTTGGGTGGAAGCCACCGTCCCGCACAGCCGTGGCTGGACGGGGTGCTGACCCGCCGCCCGCTCGGCGTGCTGCTGGTGCTCTGCAATCTGACGGAACCGCAATACGAACAGTTGCAGCGCCAGTTGATCCCGGTGGTCGTCGTCGACACCGACAGCGCGACGTCCGCCCTCGTGCCGACCGTCGGCTCGAACAACTGGAACGGGGGCCTGCTCGCCACCCGTCACCTGCTGGAACTGGGCCACCGCCGGGTCGCGCTCATCTCGGGTCCGCAGGACGTGCTGTGCAGCCGCGCCCGGGCCGCCGGTTTCCAGTTCGCGCACGACGAGGTCGGGGTTCCGGTCGATCCCAACCTGGTGCGGTTCGGCAGTTTCTACGTCGATGCCGGCTACGGGCACGGGATGGAACTGCTGACCCGGACGGATCGGCCCACGGCGATCTTCGCCGGTTCCGACACGCAGGCCATGGGCGTCCTTCGGGCCGCCCAGCAACTCGGCCTGAAAGTGCCCGGAGACCTGTCGGTGATCGGTTACGACAACCTGCCGATGGCGGCCTGGACCGTGCCCGCCCTCACCACGATCAACCAGCCGCTGCGCGACATGGCCGGCACCGCCACCCAAATGTTGCTTGACCTGGCCCGTGGTGTCGGCGTGTCGACGAGCCGGATCGACCTGGTGACCGAGTTGGTCCTGCGAGAGAGCACCGCGCCGCCCGCCCACCACCGCTGACCTGGGAAGCCTCGCCGAATCCATCACTCCAGCTCGATCTGTGGGTCGGCGGCTCGCCGACCGCGAACGTCGGGTCGACCACCCCGCCGATAGCATGCGGCAACGCCATCGGGTACGCCGAGTCCGGTCAGTGGGATTCGAACAGGTGAGCCAGCGCACGTCTGCGTGGGGGCTGAGCCCGGCGATCGACAGGACCTGTGATCCTGGAGCCGGAAACTGGCGACCGGGGGACACCAGGGTCATCGGATTCCGTGCGGCCTACGCAGCCTGGCACGTCACTGCGTCGACATCGCCGCAACCGGACAGCTGGACCTGGAGAGTCATGTGACCAATCACGCCGCTGTGGCGCCCAACAAGCTCGACGGCGCCGTTCTCAAGATAGCCGGAGTGGTCGTGCTCGGCGCGATCATGTCGATCCTCGACATCACCGTCGTCAGCGTCGCGCTGCCGACCTTCCAGACCGAGTTCGACGCCACGTACGCCCAGGTCGCCTGGACCATGACGGGCTACACCCTGGCCCTCGCCACGGTGATCCCGCTCAGCGGCTGGGCCGCCGACCGGTTCGGTACGAAGCGGCTCTACATGCTCGCCCTGTTGCTGTTCACGCTCGGCTCCGTGCTCTGCGCGACCGCCGACTCGATCGGTCAGCTCATCGCTTACCGGGTGCTGCAGGGCCTGGGCGGTGGCATGCTCATGCCACTCGGTATGACGATCATGACCCGGGCCGCCGGCCCGGAGCGGATCGGCCGGCTGATGGCGGTCCTCGGCATCCCGATGCTGCTCGGCCCGATCGGCGGACCGATCCTCGGCGGCTGGCTGATCGACGCGGCGAGCTGGCACTGGATCTTCCTGATCAACGCTCCGATCGGTGTGGTCGCGCTCGTGTACGCCGCCTTCGCGCTGCCGAAGGACAACGCCGAACCGTCCGAGTCGTTCGACTTCGTCGGCATGCTGATGCTGTCGCCGGGTCTCGCCCTGTTCCTGTACGGCGTCTCGTCGCTGCCGGAGACCGGGACGATCACCACCACCAAGGTCTGGGCCACGATGCTGGCCGGCGCCGTCCTGGTGGTCAGCTTCGTGCTGTACTCGTTCAAGCCGCGGCACCCGCTGCTCGATCTCCGGCTGTTCCGGAACCGGAACCTGAGGATCGCGTCGATCTCGCTGTTCGTGTTCATCATCGCGTTCATGGGCGCCGGCCTGCTCTTTCCGAGCTACTTCCTACAGGTCGGCGGCGAGTCCACCCTGCGCGCCGGTCTGTTGATGGCGCCGCAGGGCATCGGCGCGATGCTCACGATGCCGATCGCCGGCATGCTGGCCGACAAGATCCCGGTCGGCCGGACCGTGCCGTTCGCGATGGCGCTGATCGCCGCCGGGTTCTTCGCGTTCACCCAGGTCGGTACGGACACCTCGTACTGGCTGCTGTGCGGCTCGCTGTTCGTGATGGGTCTCGGCATGGGCGGCACGATGATGCCGATCATGACGTCGGCGCTGCGGACGCTGACGAACCAGGACGTGGCCCGGGGCTCGACGCTGGTGAACATCCTCCAGCAGATCGGCAGCTCCATCGGCGCCGCGATCATGTCGGTGATCCTCACCAGCCAGCTGAACGGGTCGAACCCGATCCCGGGCCTGAACGACCCGAAGACCGGCGAGCCGATCACCGAGGCCGGTGCGGCGATCGCCAACCAGCACGGCGCGCAGTTGCCGCTGGAGCCGTCGATCATCCAGCGCGGTCTGGAGTTCGTGGCCGACTCCTTCGCCACGACGTTCTGGGTCGGCTTCGCGCTGGTGCTGCTGACGTTCATCCCGATCGCGTTCCTGCCCCGTCGACGCGTGGCGTCGCCCCTGTCGGCCGACCCGAGCGGTGACGGCGGCGAGGACCGCACGGCGACTCCGGTGTTGATTCACTGAGGTAGTCGTCGGTTCACCGACGCCGACCAGGACGGCAGACGCCAGTCGCCGGCTGCTGGGGGAATCCCCCCGGCAGCCGGCGACTGGCGCCTACCCGTCATCCGCCGCTCACAGTTCGCGGCCGATGCTCAACGCCACCGTACGGACGGCTGGACCGACCGAACGAAGGCTCAGCCCACCGGTCCGACCGGAGACCGAGACGGCCGCGACCGGCCGTCCGTCGGCGTGCAGGACGGCGCTCGCGACCGACGCCACCCCGAGACCGGATTCCTCGTTGTCGTACGCCAGGCCGGATTCCCGGATCCGAGCCAACTGCTGCCGCAGCAGGGCGGGCGCGGTGACGGTTCGGGGACCGACCGTCCTCAGTGGTTGGTTGCAGACGAGGGAGACCGCGGCCTCGACGGCGAACGCCAACAGCGCCTTGCCGACCGCGCAGGCGTGCGCGGGTAGCCTGCCGCCCACCTCGGACGGCAATCGGGGCCCGTCCCGGCCGCGCAGTATCTCGACGTAGACGACGTCGGTACCGGCCAGGACCGCCAGGTGCACGTCCTGTCCCGTCGCCTCGCGCAGATCCGTCAGGTACGGCAGGGCGATCGCCCGCAGGTCCCGCCGCCCGGAGGCGAGTTCCCCGAACTCGAAGAGCCGGACGCCGATCCGCAGCGACGTTCCGGTGCGGTCCAGGAAGCCGTAGGTCACGAGGTCGGCCACCAGTCGGGACGTCGTCGACTTCGGTAGGCCGGTACGGCGGCTGATCTCGGAGACCCGCAACTCGCGATGTCGGGAGTCGAACGCCCCGAGCACCGCCGACACCCGGGCGACGGCCAGATCGGGAATGTTCCGCTCAGCGGTACGCACCAGCGCAGCTCCTTGACAGGTCTGCCGGATCGTTGCTTACTAACGTACCAGTTCGTACATTAGCCGGCTCGGACCGGTTCCATCGACGAACGAGGACGGGAGCACCACGCCAATGCCACCCTGCCGGTACGGCCTGATCGGTTCTGGGATCGGGGCGTCGCTGTCACCGGTGCTGCACGAGACCGAAGGGCGCCAGCACGGCCTCGACCTCTCGTACCGGCTGATCGACGTCGACGTGCCGGGAACACCCGCCGACCTGGGCCGGCTACTGGACGACGCCGAGGCCGACGGGCTGGCCGGGCTCAACATCACCCATCCGTTCAAGCAGCGGGTGGTCGACCTGCTCGACGGACTCTCCCCGCAGGCCCGGGACATCGGCGCGGTGAACACCGTCGTCTTCCGCGACGGGCAGCGGCTCGGGTTCAACACCGACGCGTACGGGTTCGCCGAGTCGTTCCGGCGGGGCCTGCCGGGGGCGGCGGTCGACCGGATCGTACAACTCGGTGCCGGTGGCGCGGGCGCGGCCTGCGCGTACGCCCAGCTCCACGCGGGCATCGGGCACCTCACCGTGGTCGATCCCGACGCCGACCGGCGTGGCCTGCTGGCGGAGGCCCTGAGCGTCCGGTTCGAGACCGACCGGATCGCGGTGGCGACGCCCGAGGAGTTGCCGGAGGTCATCGGGTCGGCCGACGGCCTCGTCAACGCCAGTCCGGTCGGCATGCGCGCACATCCCGGCCTGCCGCTGCCGGTCGAGTTGCTGCACCCCGGCCTGTGGGTGGTGGACGTCATCTACATGCCGGTCGAGACGCCACTGCTACGGGCCGCCCGGACAAGGGGCCTGCGTGCCGTCGGTGGTGCGGCGATGTGCGTCTTCCAGGCCGCGGCGGCGTTCGAGTTGCTCACCGGCCGGACCCCGGACACCGAGCGGATGCTCGACCACCTCGACCGCCTGCTCACCGAAGGTGGACGCCATCTCCGGGCCTGACCCGGTACGTCCGTCACCCCTGCCCGAACCACCGGCCACCCCCGAACCACCGGCCGGCGCTGGAACCGCCCAACCACCACCCCCCGATGGAGTAGCGATGAGCCAACCAGCAACGAGACCAGGGACAACCGTGCCGCCCGGCGGCATCGTCACGCAGGACCTGCCGGAGCCTATGTCGCTACGCAGGATGGTCGGTCCCGGCGTGGTAGCCGTCGGTATCGGCCTCGCGGCCGGGGAGATCGTCCTCTGGCCGTACCTCACCGCGATCGGTGGGCTGGGCCTGCTGTGGCTCGCGTTCGCCACCCTCGCCGTCCAGTTCGTCATCAACATGGAGATCGAGCGCTACACCCTCGCCACCGGTCAGACCGCCGTCGCCGGGTTCTCCCGATGGTGGAAGGGCTGGGGCATCATCATCTGCCTGGCGGGCGCGTTCCAGTACGTCTGGCCGGGCTGGGCGACCGGCGGGTCGACCGTCTTCACGTACCTCGTCGGCGGTGGGAACGCGGTCTGGATCACCGTCGCGGTTCTCGTCGTCATCGGTGTGCTGCTGTCCATCTCGAAGGTCATCTACAGGACCGTCGAGCGGGTCGAGATCGTCAAGGTCGCGCTCACGCTCTTCTTCCTCGCCGTCGTCGTGGTCTTCGTGATCTCGGCCGCGAGTTGGGGCGAGGGCGCCAGGGAGACGGTCGTCGGATTCGGGCAGATCCCCGAGGGCATCACCTTCACCCTGCTGCTCAGCGCGATCGGCGCCGCCGGTGCGGGCGGCGTGCACAACCTGGTGCTGAGCAACTGGATCCGCGACAAGCGGTACGGCATGGGTGCGCACGTTCCGCGCCTGATCTCCCCGATCACCGGACAGGAGGAGGCGTCCGGCGCCGACCGGTACGCGTTTCCGCAGGACGACCGGAACCTCGACCGGTGGCAGACCTGGTGGAAGCGCGCCAACATCGAGCACCTCCTCGCCTTCCTGCTGGTCTGCTTCGTGACCATCACGATCATGAGCCTGCTCGCCTACGACACCCTCTTCGGCCGTGACGACCTCAAGTCCGACACGTCCTTCCTCCGGATCGAGGGCGACGTCCTCGCGGCCGAGGTCGGCACCTGGCTCAAGCTGCTCTTCTTCGCCATCGCCGCGGTCTCCCTCTGGGCCGCCGCGATGGGCCTGCTCGACGTCATCGGCCGGGTCGCGAGCGACTTCCTGCGCCGTAACTACCTCGCCACCTCGACCCGTTGGACCGAGGCCCGGCTCTACCTGGCGGTCGTCTGGGGCGAGATCGTCCTCGGCTCCGTCATCCTGCTCGCCGGTTTCACCCAACCGATCGGACTGCTACTGGTCTCCACCTGCGCCGCCTCGGTCGTCACCCTGCTCTACTCCGTCCTGCTCGTGCGCCTCAACGTCAGGGACCTTCCCGCCGCCATCCGAATGCGTGGATGGCGTCTCGGCGGCATGCTCGTGGCCATCGGCTTCTACGGCTTCTTCGCCATCGCCATGGTGGTCACCCAGATCCAGAAACTCTGACGGACGCGGTGGCCCGGCCGGGGACGACGACATCGTCCCCGGCCGGTCAGCTTCCGGCGAGCCGAAGATGGCGGTGGGCCGCCATCCGCACGGGTGCGTTGGCATCGCCGCATCCGTCGTAGCCGGCGATGCGTTGCACGATCTCGAAGAAGACCCGACCGCCGTAGACCGGGGTGTAGAGGTGGAGCAGTTCGCCGCCCCGCTGGTCGCGGTCGTAGAGGATGCCGCGCCGGCGTAACCGGTCGACGAGGTCGGCGGGAAGTGCGAACCGCGCGACGAGATCGGCGTAGTAGTTGCCCGGTACCGGCAGCGTCGTGCCGCCGAGCCGGTCGACGGCGGACGCGGTGGCGAAGATGTCGTCGGTGGCGAAGGCGACGTGCTGCGGGTCGACGACGGCGGGAGCCCACTCGCCACGACGGAGCAGGGCCGCGGTGAGCGCGAGCCGTACGGCCCGGTCCGTTGTGCTGAAGGCCCGCGACCGCATCAGCCCGAACGGCGCGGCGTACTCCTCGGTGGTCAGCCGGGCGAGCCCGAGCACGGAGCGGTAGAACAGCCCCGCCTCGTCGAAGTTGTCGAAGGGCTGCGCCAGCCCGAGATGGTCGGTGGCGGTCAGTAGGGCGGCGCCGGTGTACTCCTCGCCGGTGGGCAGGAAGTCCGCCCGCCAGCCGTCGTCGCGGCTGAAGAACACCGACGTGCCGTCGGGGGCGGCGACGGCGGCGAGATCGGACTCGCGGGCACCGCGAACGCGGGACAGCACCGGGGCGAGCAGTGCCTCGGCGCGGACCCGGGACCGTCGCGGATCCGCGGTGGTGAGCGCGAACGCGCTGATCGCGGCCGTGCCAGGGGTCTGTGGACGGGTGACCGCGCTGTTCAGGACCACCCGACAGGCCGCCTGCTCCCACAACTCCACCGGCTTGGAACGGTGCTGGCCGGTGTGGGCGAACCCGATGCCACGCAATGCGGCCCGGAGTACCGGACCCGACTCCCCGTCCACGGCGAACTCGGTGAAGGCGTGTCCGGACAGCGGCGGCGCCGCCGGCAGCCGGCGTACGCCGACGTCCGGCACCGCCGACGGCCGCAGGCTGTCCTCGAGCGTGACCAGCGACCGCATCGCGTCGATCGCGGCGCGTGCCGGATCGGCCTGCCGGAACACGTCGTTGAACACCTCGAGCGACAACGGGCCGGTGTATCCCGTGGCCAGTACCCGGTGGACGAGGTCGGTCAGGTCGAACGACCCCTGCCCGGGGAAGAGCCGAT
The DNA here is from genome assembly GCF_015690345.1 of Plantactinospora alkalitolerans. Classification (GTDB taxonomy): domain Bacteria; phylum Actinomycetota; class Actinomycetes; order Mycobacteriales; family Micromonosporaceae; genus Plantactinospora; species Plantactinospora alkalitolerans. Next base: position 18,838 of record NZ_JADPUN010000260.1, read on the forward strand.
GGTGGCGGCTCCACTGCAGGACGTCCATGTCGAGCCGGGGCGCGTCGGCGAGCTGGAGGAAGAAGACCTTGCCCGGGGTGATCTCGGCGATCCCGGCCGGACTGACCTCCCGGGACAGGACGTGGAAGGAGTCCAGGCACAGCCCGAGCGCCGGATGGTCGGCCCGCGCGACGATCCGCCAGGAGTGGTCCCAGGTGGAGACGTGCCGTCCCCACGCCAACGCCTCGTACGCGATCCGGATGCCCCGGGCCTGGGCCCGGTCGGCCAGCAGGGCGAGTTGTTCGGCGGCCAGATCGTCGTCGTCGATCGCGACCGGGGCGACCGAGGAGCAGACCAGCATGGTGTCGACACCCAGTTCGGCCATCACGTCGAACTTGTGCTCCGCGCGGGCCAGGTTGGCGGTCAGGGTCTGCGGTGGTACCGCCTCGAAGTCGCGGAACGGCTGGTACAGGTCGATGGTGAGCCCGACGTCGGCGCAGCGGGCCCGCACCTCGGCCGGGGTCCAGGGCGTCACCACCAGGTCGTTCTCGAAGAGTTCGATGCCGTCGAACCCGGCGTCGGCCGCTGCCGCGATCTTGTTGTCCAGGGTTCCGGAGACGCAGACGGTCGCCATCGACCGGCGCAGCCCACCGGGCGCGGGGCGGGGCGGACGTCGGGTTGTGGCGGAGGCCCTACTGCTGCTCATGGCTCACCTTCCGACCGTACGGGTCAGCGTCGGCCGAGATAGCCGACGACCATCTCGGCGAGCATGGTGCGGTAGTGCCGGCGGGTCGTCGGGTCGAGGAGGTCACGGCCGAAGAGTGCGTTGAAGGTGTGCCGGTTGGCGACCCGGAAACAGCAGTACGCACTGATCATCATGTGGATGTCGAGCGCGTCGACGTCGGTGCGGAACGCGCCGTCCTGCTGTCCCCGGTCGAGCACGCCGCGCAGGACGTCGACCGCGGAGCTGTTGAGGTCGACGAGCCGGGCGACGTGGGTCATGTGCTCGGCCTGTTGGGCGTTCTCGACGCCGACCAGCTTGATGAAGGCGGGATGTGCCTCGTGATGGTCGAAGGTGACCTCCGCGATGCGGCGGACGGCGGCGACCGGGTCGAGGTGGTCGACGTCGACGGCCCGTTCGGCGGCCCGGATCTCGGCGTACGCGCGTTCCAGCACGGCCAGGTAGAGCTGTTCCTTGCCCTCGAAGTAGTAGTAGATCATCCGTTTGGTGGTGCGGGTACGCGCAGCGATCTCGTCGACCCGTGCACCGCTGTATCCCCGGTTCGCGAACTCCTCGGTCGCGACGTCGAGGATGTCGGCGCGGGTACGTTCGGCGTCACGCCTGCGGTCGACCTTGGGTTCCGGTGGCGCCTGGCCGGCCATGACACCCTCTTCTCGCCTGGGGCCCAGCAGACCCGGTGTCCCGGGCAATCGACCAGCTCTCGCCACGGCTGTCACGTCTCCAGGATAACGAACGTACTAGTCCGTACATCGTGGCACCTTCGATCGGCCGGCGCGAACGGCAACGCCGCCCGGGAAATCGTCGTTCCTGTCCTTGATGGACAAGGATGTCGATCATTGCGACGTGTCCATGTTCCGCTTCCGGGTGCCGTGCCGCCGTCGGCGGAGCCGCGCTGGCCGGTACCGCCGGCCCCGTGCGTCCGATGGGTTCCGGGGGAGCGGCGTACCCAGGGCCGCCCGTTTTCTCCCCGTGCGAGGGCGAAGGTCCTGGTAGCGGGACGGGCGAGACGCGATCGTTACTTGACGGAGATAGTTCGTTCGCCGTAGAAAAGAATGGTGACTGACGTGGTCAACCCACCAACCAGCCCGGTAAGTCGGGAACGGTCCAAAGAGATCAAGCGACTCTCGGTGATCTCGGCCGCCCGGCAGGCCAGGGTGCTGTCCCGGGCCGAGTTGACCGAGTTGACCGGGCTCAGCCCGGCCACCCTCACGCCCCTGGTCCGTGCCCTGATCGCCGAGGGTTACCTCATCGAGCGGGGGCCGGGTGCCTCGCGTACCGGCCGGCCCAGAGCCATGCTGGAGTTCAATCCCGGCGCCGAACTGGTTGCCGCGGTCTCGCTGGAGCCGTCCCGGATCAGTTGCGAGATCGCCGACAGCGACGGGACGGTGATCGCACACCGCAACGCCCGGTTGCACACCGACATCGTCGAGACGATCTGTCGATTCGTTCCGGAGCTGGTCGGCGAGGCGATGTCGGCTCTGCGTGGGGTGGCGATCGCGGTCCCGGGCGTCTCCTCCGGCGGTGCGGTGCGGTTGGCGCCGTCGGTGGGCGTCATCGAGGGGCAGCCGATCGGCGACTCCGTCCAGGCCATCCTCGGCGTGCCGGTGGTGGTGGACAACGACGTCAACCTGATGGCCGCCGGCGAGCACGCCGCCGGAGCCGGCAACGACGTCACCGACCTGCTGCTGTTGCACGTCGCCGACGGCATCGGCGCCGGCCTGATCCTGGACGGCCGGGTCCGCCGGGGTGCCGCGGGTGCGGCGGGGGAGGTCGGCTTCCTGCCGCTGGAACCGGGCGACCAGGGCCACGACGGCGTGGGTCCGTTCGAGGCGCGTTGGTCGGAGAACGCGATCGCCGAACGGGTCGTCGCGCTGCGTCCCGGTCGGCGGCCGACGGCTCCGGTACGCGAACTGGTCGAGTTGAGCCGTACCGACGACGAGGCGGCCGGCTACCTGCGCGAGGTGCTCGGCGCCTGGGCCCGGCTGATCGTCTCCTGCGTCTGCGTGGTCGATCCCGGCCGGGTGCTGCTCAGTGGTGCCGCCGCCGACCTCGACGACGCCGCCCTCGACCTGCTCCAGTCTCTCGTCTCGCTGGCTGCTCCGGCCGCCACCGAGGTCCGCCGCGCGGTCCTCGGCGACCGGGCGGTGCTGCACGGCGCGGTGAGCTATGCGCTCGCCGCGGCGACGGCTCCGGCCGTCGCCGCTGGATCCTTCTGATTCGCATGATTCCCCACCCCCGGAGGTAACCCATGAGACGTCGACTGGCGCTGGTCGGAGCGCTTGCCATGATGGTCACGAGCCTGGCCGCGTGCGGCGGTGGCGGTGACGAGGCCACCGACGGCACCGCGGCCGCCGAGAAGATCGTCATCTACACCGCCCGCGACAAGAAGGTCGCGGAGTTCGTGGTCGGCAAGTTCACCGCCAAGTACCCGGAGTACCAGGGCAAGGTCGAGCTGCTGACCCTCGGCGCGCAGGAGATCCTGGAGCGGGTGCGGGCGGAGAAGGCCAACCCGCAGGGCGACGTCTGGTGGGGCGGTACCCAGCAGGCGCTGTCCAGCGGGGCCACCGAGGACCTGCTGGCCGGCTGGCAGCCGGCCTTCGCCGCCAAGATGGACGCCGCCTACAAGGACCCCCAGGGCCGCTGGTTCGGTGAGATCCTGCTGCCCGAGGTCATCATGTACAACAACAAGGCGGTCCCGGCCGACCAGGCCCCGAAGGACTGGGACGACCTGATCACGCCGGCCTGGAAAGACAAGATCATTATCCGTGACGTGGCGGCCTCCGGCACGATGCGCTCGATCTACGCCTCGATGATCCAGAAGCTCTCCCCGGACGGCAGCAACCCGCAGCCCGGCTACGACTGGCTGCGCAAGCTGGACGCCAACACCACCGACTACGCCGCGAACCCGGCGGACCTCTACCTCAAGATGTCCCGCCAGCAGGGCGTGATCAGTCTCTGGAACCTGCAGGACATCCTGTTGCAGGCCAACCAGGCCAAGATGCCGTTCGGTTACGTCATGCCGGCCTCCGGCGCGCCGGTCCTGGTCGACGGGCTGGCCGCGGTCAAGGGCGGCAACACCACGGGCGCCCAGAAGTTCATCGAGTTCCTCTACGACGACGCGCTCCGCGCCGAGTTGGCCCGCGACTACTTCCAGATCCCGGCGATCGAGATCGCCGAGCAGCCGGAGTGGCTGGCGAAGCTCGGCCTGAAGCCGATGAACGTGGACTGGAACGTGATCGCACAGCACGAGACCGAGTGGATCAACCACTGGAACAGCGACATCAAGAACAAGGGCTGACCATTCCGGTGCCGGCCCGGCCCACCTATCCGGGCCGGCACCACCCGCTCGGCGCGCCGGTCCGGGGGTCGACCCGGACCGGCGCGCCGATCCGGCGCCACCTGCCGGTGGCACCGTGCCGCCATCGAGTCGTAGACGACGCGTTCCGGACCGGACGCGGGGGAGGGACATCATGATCGGTGTCACGTTGGAGTCGGTCAGCAAACGCTTCGCGGGTGCCGGTGACACCGCAGCGGTCGACGATGTCGACATCAGCATCGACGCCGGCGAGTTCTTCACACTGCTCGGGCCGAGTGGCTGCGGAAAGACCACCACGCTGCGGATGATCGCGGGCTTCTACTTCCCCACCTCCGGGCGGATCCGGTTCGGCGGGGAGGACGTCACTCGCAAGCCGCCGAACAAGCGGGACACCGGGATGGTGTTCCAGAACTACGCGCTCTTCCCGCACCTGTCGGTCGCGCAGAACGTGGGCTACGGACTCAAGATCCGCAAGGTGCGCGGGGCGGACGCCCGGTCCCGGATCGCCGAGGCGCTCGACCAGGTGCACCTGGCCGGGTACGGCGACCGCCGGATCGACCAGCTCTCCGGTGGCCAGCAGCAGCGGGTGGCGCTGGCCCGCGCCCTGGTGATCCGGCCACGTACCCTGCTGCTGGACGAGCCGCTGTCCAATCTGGATGCCAAACTGCGCGAGGAGACCCGGACCGAGATCCGTCGGATCCAACGGGACGCCGGTCTCACCTCCATCTATGTCACCCACGACCAGGCCGAGGCGATGGCCATGTCGGACCGGATCGCGGTGATGGAATCCGGACGGGTCCGGCAGATCGGCACCCCGCAGGAGATCTACCACCGGCCCGCCACCACCTTCGTCGCCCGGTTCATCGGCCGCAGCAACGTACTGTCGCTGCCGGTGCTGGCGGCCGATGCGATCAGCGTCGAGGTGCGGCTGGCCGACGACACGAGCCGTACGGTGGCCGCGCCCCGGGAGCACGGCCTGACCGAGTCGGCCACCGCGCTGATCTCGATCCGGCCGGAGCACATCGGGCTCTGCGGGCCGGACGAGCCGGAGGCGCTGGCCGGGCGCATCACCGATCTGGAGTTCACCGGCATGGCGACCAACCTGACCGTGGACGTCTCGGGCCAGGAGTTGATGGTCGCCACGGTCGAGGTACCGGACGGGCTCGCCGTCGGCGACCGGATCGGGCTGCGGCTGCCGGCCGCCCGGATGTGGGTGGTGCACCCGTGACCGCCGCGACGACCACCGCCCCCGAGCCGCCCCGGACCGGTTCGCCCCGATCCGGCGATCCCGCTCCGGGACGTCGGCGGTCCCGGTTCACCGACCGGCTGCTCGGCGGCGCGGGCGGCGGCTGGTTCCCGTACCTGTTGGTCCTGCCGCTGGTCGTGGTGCTCTGGGGCTACGTGGTGCAGCCGATGCTGGCCACCTTCGCCCAGAGCGGCGACGGCGACGGGATAGCCAACTACACCAGTTTCCTGTCCAGCGCCGGGGTCGCCCGCAGTTCGCTGCTCACCTCGCTGGGCATCTCGGCGGCCAGCGTGCTGCTCTGCGGGATCGTCGGGGTCGCGATGGCGTTCCTGCTCAAGCGGTTCGCCTTTCCGGGGCGCCGGCTGATCGAGGCGATCATCCTGGTCCCGGCGGCGCTGCCGCCGCTGATCGGCGCGATCTCGTTCCAACTGCTCTACAGCGAGACCGGGATCCTGCCCCGTGGCCTGCAACAGCTGTTCGGCACGGAGTCACCGGTCCTGCCGTTCGACGGCATCGCCGGGGTGCTGGTGGTGCACACCTTCACCATGTACCCGTTCTTCTATCTGGCCGCCTCCGCCGCGCTGGCCGGGATGGACCCCTCGGTGGAGGAGGCCGCCTACAACCTCGGCGCGGGTCGGGTCCGGGTCTGGCGCACCGTGTTGCTGCCGATGCTCACCCCGGCGCTGGTCTCCGCCTCGCTGCTGGTCTTCATGACGTCGCTGGCGTCGTACACCGCGCCGTTGCTGTTCGGTGTCGACCGCACGATGACGATGCAGATCTATATCAACCGGACCAACGGCGATCTGCCGATGGCCTCGACGTACGCCTCGGTCCTCGGCGTGGTGTCGGTGCTCTTCCTGCTCGGCATGCGCTGGTACGAGGGGCGGCGCAGCTACCGGTCGCAGTCCAAGGGAGTCTCCGCGCACCGCCGGGAGATCAGCAACCCGGTCGGCCGGTGGCTCGCCCTGGTCGGGTCGCTGCTCGCCACGGTGGTGCTGCTCGCCCCGGTCGCCACGATCGCGGTGGTCGCCTTCTCGGTCGACGGCTCGTGGACCACCGAGGTGCTGCCGACCGAATACACCATGGAGAACTTCGTCGCCATCTTCGCCGAGCCGCAGGCCTTCCAGCCGATCGTGAACTCGCTCCAGATGAGCCTGCTGGCCACCGTCGGGTGCGTCGTGTTCGGGGTGCTGATCGCGTACGCGGTGCGCCGGCTCACCTTCGTCGGCCGGGGGCTGCTCGACGTCGCGGTGATGCTCGCCTGGGCGCTGCCCGGCACGGTCGTGGCGATCAACCTGATCGCGGCGTTCAGCACCGGAAACGCGTTCAGCCTCGGGCAGGTGCTGATCGGCACGTTCTGGATCATGCCACTGGCGTACTTCGTGCGGTTTCTGCCGCTGGTGTTCCGGTCCAGTTCGGCGGCGCTGGCCCAACTCGACCCGTCGCTGGAGGAGGCGGCCCGCAACCTCGGCGCATCCTGGTGGCGGGCCTTCGGGACCGTCACGCTGCGGCTGATGCTGCCCGGCGTGCTGGCCGGTGCGTTGCTCGCCTTCGTGCACGGGGTGGGGGAGTTCGTCGCCTCGGTGCTGATCTACACCTCCAGTACGGCGCCGATCTCGGTGGCGATCAACAACCGGATGTACTCGTTCGAGATCGGTACGGCGGCGGCGTACGGGATGCTCCAGGTCGCACTGATCTTCGTGGTGATGGTGGTGTCCGGCCGGCTTCAGGGCGGCGGCCGGGCGGTCCGGGAGGCGACCCGATGGACGAACTGACCGGCGGGAACTGGCCGGCCGACGGCGGACTGATCCCGATCGAACGGGTGCCCGGGGTCCGGTTGCCGGCCGTCGCGGCGGCGGCCGACTTCGCGGTCCTGCCGGTCGGCGCGGTCGAGTGGCACGGCCCGCACCTGCCGCTGGGCACGGACCTGATCCTGGCCGAGGGCTTCGCCGGGGAGAGTGCCGGCGGCCACCGGGGCGTGCTCTTTCCGGCGGTGGCCTACACCGCCTGCCCCGGCCAGACCCGGCCCTGGCCGGGCACGGTCGCGATCCGCCCCGAGGTGGCCGTCGGCTACCTCTGCGACGTGCTGGAGGGAATCGTCGCCGCCGGCTTCCCACGGCTGCTGGTGGTCAACGGACACGACGCCAACATGTCCACGGTCCGGGCCGCGATGGAATGGGTCTCCGGCCGGCGCCGGGCCAGCCTGCTGCTGGTGAACTGGTTCCAACTGGTGACGCCCGCCGAGACCACGGAGCTGTACGGCGACCGGCCGGCCCGGGGGCACGGCGGCGCGTACGAGACCTCCGGCGTCCTCGGCTTCGACCCCGGGGCGGTACGCCTCGACGCGGTCGACGACCTGCCGCCCCGGCCCAAGTTGTCGACCGGTCATCCGTACGTGCTTGTCGAGTCCCGCCCGGATCCATGGGCCGGATGGTCCGGTCACGTCTCGATGGCAACCGAACCGATCGGCGGGCGGGTACGGGAGTTGGCCGGTACCCGGCTGCGCGAGGTGGTCGACGCGTGGCTCGCCGCCCCGCTGCCCGGCCCACCGGGTGCGGGTCCGGCCGGGACCGATGCGGCTACCGTGACCGGGCTCGAGGAGGAATCGTGACCGTCGACAGGGGACTCGACATCGTCGACTTCCACCTGCATTTCCGGATCGGTGCCGACCAGACCGTCCAGGCCTGTGAACACGCCGTCGGTATGCATCCCGGTGGCGAACGGGGGGCTGCCGTACGCGCGGCCGGCGCCGCCCCGTACGCGGCCCGGTGGCGCCGGGCGTGGTCGTTCCCCGAGCCGGAGCCGCCGGCCGGGCACTGGCCGGACGAGGCCGACCGGTGGGTCACCGAGCTGCGTGAAAACGGGATCCGGCGGGCCGTCTTCGTCACCGGCGGCGGCAATGACGCGGTGGCCGACGTGGTCGACCGGCATCCCGACCGGTTCCTCGGCTTCGCCCACCACGACCCGTTCGCGCCCGGTGCGGCGGACGAACTGGAGCGGGCGGTGACCGAACGCGGGCTGCGGGGCTGGAAGATCTTCGCCCCGCTGGTCCGGGGCCCGCTGGACGATCCCGCGCTCGACCCCGGCTGGGAAACCGCCCAGCGGCTCGGCGTGCCGGTGCTGGTGCACGTCGGGCACTACGGCAGCGCGGGCGGCCTGCCGTCCAGCCCGTACGACAGCCCGAACCACCTGGCCCGGGTGGCCCGCCGCTTCCCCGAACTGGCCTTCGTGGTGCCGCACTTCGGTGTCCAGCACATCCAGGAACTGCTCTTCGCCGCCTGGGGCTGTGCCAACATCCACGTCGACACGTCGGGGTCGAACCAGTGGGTGCGCTGGATGCCGTACCGGTTGACGCTCGAGGATCTGTTCCGGCGCTGCTACGAGACGATCGGGCCGGAGCGGATCGTCTTCGGCAGCGACTCGTCCTGGTTCCCGCGCGGCTATGTCGGCCGGTATCTCGACGACCAGTTGCGGATCTGTCGGGAGATGGGGATGCCGGACGCCGACCTTAGGGCGATCTTCGCCGGCAACGCGGAGCGGCTGCTCGGCCTGACTGGTTGAGCATCGTCGGCCCACGCCCGCCGGAGCGCCACGGATGGCCTCCGGCGAAACGATCGGACACGAGGGACATCATGACAAGCACACCGTCGCTGACCATCTACCAGCAGCACCACCTGCGCCCGACCTACGACCACCACGCGCCCTACCTGTTCGCGCCGATGGTGCGGGCCAGCCAGGCGCACGTGGTGATGCTCGTCGAGCAGGGGCTGATCCCGGCCGAGCGGGGGGCCCGGTTACTCCGCGGGCTGCGGGCGCTGGCGGCCGACAGCGCCGATGTGCCGCCGTTCGACGGCAGTGTGGAGGACGTCTACTTCCAGGTCGAGAAGCGACTCGCGGCGGCGTGCGGGATATCCACCGCCGAACTCGACGTCCAACTCGCCCGCAGCCGCAACGACCTGGACGCGGGCGTGTTCCGGATGGTGCTGCGGCAACAACTGCTCGGTGTGCTCGATCGGGTGCTGGCCGCCGGGGCGACCGCGTTGGACCGCGCCGACCGTTACGCCGACGTGCTGATCACCGGCTACACGCACCGCCGTCCGGCGCAACCGACGACCATCGGGCACGTGCTGGCCGGGTACGCCGAGGCGCTGGCCGTTGAGGCGACCGGGTACGCGGACCTGCTGGACCAGATGAACCGTTCCCCGCTGGGCTCGTGCGCGTTCGCCGGTACGGATCTGGACATCTCCCCGGCCCGGTTGGCCGAGCTGCTCGGCTTCGACGGCCTGGTGACCAACTCCTACGAGGCGGTGGCCGGCGCCGACCACCTGGTCCGGGTGGCCACCCTCAACGCGCAGGCGCTGGCGACCGGGGCCCGGTTGGCCCGTACCCTGATGGACTGGCTCACCTGGCGCTGGGTGGAGACGCCGGTGGACTTCACCCAGGGCAGCAGCATCATGCCGCAGAAGCGGAACCCGGTGGTGCTGGAGCATCTCGTCTCGATGGCCGGCGCGTCGGCCGGCGACGCGGCCTCGGTGCTGAACAACGTGGGCGCGGGCTGGTGGGAGGACTCCAACAACGCCACCACCGACGTACAGGTCCGGCTCTGGGACAGCTGCGACCGCAGCGACCGGTTCTTCGCCCTGCTCGGCGGTTTCCTCGACCAGCTCGTACCGTGGCAGCCGCCGGCAGCGGCCGAGATCGTGGCGTCGGGTGCGACCACCACGGCCGCCGCCGACGCGCTGACCCGGCACGGTGTGCCGTTCCGGGCGGCCCACTCGGTGGTCGGGAGGTTGGTGCGGGCCGGCACACCGGATACCTGGACAGCCGAACAGGTTCGCTCGGCGGCCGGCGCCTCGGGTGTGGCCGGGCCGCTCGGGGACGCCGCGGTGGCGGATCTTCTTGCCGCCGCGGTCCGTCCGGAGCTGGTGCTGGACCGCGCCCAGGCGGACGGTCCGGGCACCGCTGCGGTACGGGCCCAGGCCAGGACCATCCGACTCACCTTCGACGCGGTCGATGCCCGGGTGGCGGGGATGCGTGCCCGGCTGGCCGCCGCCGAGCGGGCGCTGGACCGGGCCGTGGACGGGCGGCTCGGACAGTGACGGTGCGGTCCCATTCGGTTCCGGCCGAACAACACCTTCCGTCCGAGCGACGACCTCCATCCGAGCACCGGCTTTCCGAGCGGGAGATCTCCACCGAGGGCAATGACCGCCTGGTTCCGGTAGCGGTGGAATCCGGTGCCGTCGACCTCGATGCCGCCCGTCGGGTGTCGGGCTCCACACCGGACGCCGGGGTGGCACCGGGGCGACTGCTCGGTATCGACTTCGGCGGCACGAAGATGGCCGTCGGAGTGGCCGACGGCAGCGGTCGGTTGCTGGCGGCCGAGCGGATCGCGACCCAGGCGGATCGCGGTGCCCGGCAGGCGCTGGACCGGGCTCTGGATCTGGCCGGGAAGTTGCTCGGCCGGACCGGCGGGCGGCTCGCCGCTGCCGGAATCGCATCACCGGGCGTGATCCGGCCCGACGGCATCGACCTGGCCCCGAACGTGCCGGGGTGGGAGCGGCTGCGGTTGGCGGACGCGGTCCGGGACCGGTTCGGCGTCGCCGAGGTCGCGGTGGCCAACGACCTGAACGCGGCGGCGCTGGCCGAGCTGCGGCTCGGTCTTCTTCAGGACGTCGATCCGGGGCTGGTGGTCGGGCTCGGCACGGGTGTCGCGGCGGCGGTCACGACCCGTGGCACCGTACTGTCCGGACAGGGCGGGGCGGCCGGCGAGATCGGGTACGCGGTTACCGGTGCGGGCTGGTCCGGTCCGGAGTCCATGTTGGAGCGGGTCTTCTCCGGCGGCGCCCTGGATCGGCTGGCGGCGACGTTCGGACTGACCGGTGGCGCGGCGGCACTCTGCGCCGAGGCGGCCACACCCGGCCCGGCCCGGGAGGCGTTGTGTGACCGGCTCGACGAGTTGGCCCGTCACCTGGTGACCTGCTGCCTGTTGATCGATCCGCGGCGGGTGGTGCTGGTCGGCGGCGTGGCGGGAAGTCCGTTGGTTCGGGAACTGCTCGCCGAACGCCTCGCGGAGGTTCTGCCGTACCGCCCGGAGATCGTGCTGTCCGGGTTTCCCGACGACGCGGCGTTGTTGGGTGCGGTGACGATGGCGGGCGAGCTGGCGTCGGCCCCCGAACAGGTCTGAACCGATCCGACCTGTCCCGACCGGATCCGGGCACTACCGCCGGATCCGGTCGGGCGTCCGGACCGACCGCCGTCCGTCGGATGTGGACGGTGTCGGCCGCCGTCCGCGGTGGGTTCGGGGCTGCCGTCCGGGACGGGCATGGCCTTGTCGTGACCCGACCAAAGGCTTGTTTCCTTTCTCCAAGGAACTAATTATGGATGTTAAGTCCGAATAGCCCATCCCTGACCCATCCTCCGGCTGACGCCGGGAATAGCCAGGAGAAGGACCTCCGGTAAGGCGTTCAGTCGACGCGGAGGGCGTCCGGGTGGCGAGCCTATTTGATTTCTTCTGAGAAGAAAGAAAGTGCCGTCCAGAGTATTGACTCACTCCGAGACGATCTTTAGCGTTACCCAGCGAAGGCCTTCCAGCGGGTACGGATGAGCCGTACCGCTGACCCCCCAACGCGATCGTCCACCGTGCGCAGACGTCTAGCGCTGCTGGCGTTTGAGCATCCGATGCCGCCACACGGATCCGGGTGGCGGTTACGCGGCTGACCCACCTGTAGCGGCTTCCCCGACCGACGCGTCGAGTCCTGGACCGGGACCGCCGTCGCTCGTGGACGCCGCGGCGCCCGGACCGCCCGAACCTCGATCTCCAGCCGCACCGAGCCGCCGCGCGAGGTCCGCACAGTCCCGATGCAGCACGACCGTGAGTATCGAATCACCACGAGGAGGTATGCACATGAGATGGCGCGTCAAGATCGCAACGGCGATATGCTGTCTTGTACCGCTCAGCCTGGTCGGAGCGGCTCCGGCCACGGCCACTGGCAAAGCCGGCGACACCGTCGACCTGGACGTCATGTTCATCGGGGCGCACCCGGATGACGAGGCTGGCCAGCTCGGCATGCTCGGGTACTGGAACGAGCAGCACGACATCGAGGCCGGCGTCATCACGATGACGCGCGGCGAGGGCGGTGGCAACGCCGTCGGGCTGGAGGAAGGGCCACCGCTCGGGATCATCCGCGAGGACGAAGAGCGTCGCGCCACCGGCTGGGCGGGTGTCGAGCACATCTACAACCTCGACGCCGTCGACTTCTACTACACCGCCAGCGCACCGCTGTCCGAGCAGATCTGGGGCTACAACAACGCGCTGTCCCGAATCGTGCGGGTACTGCGCACCACCCGGCCGGAGGTCATCATCACGATGAACCCCTCGGCCACCCAGGGCAACCACGGCAACCACCAGGAAGCCGCCATGCTCGCCGTCGAGGCGTTCTACGCCGCAGCGGACCCGAACGCCTTCCCCGAACAGATCAAGAAGGAAGGGCTCGAGCCCTGGCGCGTCGCGCGGATCTTCCAGGCCGGTGGCAGCGGCTCGGGCGCGAACGGCCCGACCTGTGAGACCGCCCCGTTCACCCCGTCCGAGCCGACCAACGTCGTCTTCGGAACCTGGCAGGGGTACGAGGCCGCGCGGCACGACGGCACGCGGTGGAACCAGGTGAACGTCTGGGCCCGGCGTGAGTACGCCAGCCAGGGCTGGGCCAGCACCGGCGACGCCGCCACGAACCCCGCCAGCATCGGCTGCAACCGGATCACGATGATCGACAGCCGTACGCCGTACCCGGACCCGACGGTCGGCGGCACCGCGGCCCTTCAGGGCACCAACATCCGGGCCACCGGCGGACTTCCGCTCGGCACCGAACTGCACCTGCGGCCGGAGCGCTGGGAGGTCCTTCCCGGCCTTCCGCTCAAGGTCGACGCGCTCGTCCGCGGAGCGGACCGGGCGATCCCCGGCGCCAAGGTGAGCCTCTCGGTTCCGGCCGGATGGAGCGTCCGGGGCGACGGCAACATCGGCACGATTCCCACCCGCAAGGACGCGGTGGCCAGGTTCACCGTCACCCCGCCGCAGAACCTCACCGCCGGTGCCCGGTTCTCGCTCAGGGCCACCATGACCAGCAAGAAGGACGGGACCGGCAGTAACACGGCGGTCGTGCAGGCCACGGCGCCGGTCCGGGGCACCCTCGAACCGTTGCCGGAGATCGCCAAGTTCCGGCAGTGGACCGAGAAGCACGACGTCAAGACCCTCGACGCACTGATCCCCTCGCTGCTGAGCCTGCCGAGCGGTGGCACCCGACCGATCCGGGTCGACCTGACCAACCACAGCGACCAGGTTCAGTCCGGTAGCGTCCGGCTGACCGTCCCGGCCGGCTTCTCGGTCGCGGAGTCGCAGCAGACCTACACCGGGTTGCAACCGGGGGCGCGCGGGGCCGTCACCTTCACGGTCACCAACACGGACACGTCGTTGCCCACCGCCAACCGGGCCCCGAACGACGGCGCCTACCCGGTCGGGATCCAGACCAGCTTCAACGGTGGCGAGGCCGTCGAGAGCGGAACTCTGAACCTCGTCCCGGTCACCACCATCCCGGCGGCGGCGACCGCGCCGACCGTCGACGGCACGGCCGGGCCGGGAGAGTACAGCGGCGAGACCATCGACATCTCGACCCGCTGGGAGGGAACGGCGGCACCGCCGGCGGACATCTCCGGGACCGCCCGGCTGACGTACACCGACGACGCGCTCTACGTCCTGCTCGACGTCACCGACGACGTTCTCGGTTCCGTCCTGCGGGCCGACGACTGCAAGCGCCCCCGGCGCAACGACAACATCGAGTTCGGCATCGACCCCCGGGGCAACTCGGGAAACACCTCGACGGTCTTCAACGTCGCGCTCTTCCCGACCACGGTCGACCCCGCCAACGGCAACCCGCCGTGCTTCGCCCGGGAACGGGACAACCGCCAGGGACCCGGTCCCGTGACGGCGCCGGGCATGCAGGTCGCCTCGATCGTCACCAACCCCTACCTCGGTTACCGGATCGAGGCGAAGATCCCGTTCGACGTACTGCCGGACACCATCGATCCGGACCACATGGGGTTGGAGATCCTGGTCAACGACTCCGACACCCAGGACCTGTCCGGGCAGACCCGGACCGGCTGGTCGACCTGGACCGGTGTCCGGGCCGACCCGTGGCGCTGGGGAATCGCACGACTCGACGGGTACCCGAGCCAGGCTCCGGCGCCGAAGGAGCCGGTCTTCCCGGCGACGGCGGCGCTGAGCGTGGACTCGCCACAGACCCTGGTGCAGTCCGCCGAGGACGGGGTCGCACCGGGTGGTTGGCGGGCCCTGCCGAACGGCACGGTACGGATCGACGATGTCGAGACCCGGAACCGGTCCGTCACCGTCGACGTGCGCACCAGGCAGTCCGGCACCGTCCGGGCCTTCGTCTGGGACGGCGACCAGGTTCTGGCCAGCACCACCCGCGATCTCGGGTCCGGCAGGCACACGCTGACGCTGCCCCTGGAGGCCGCGCTGCCGGCCGGATCGTCGATCCTCCTGTCGTACCAGGACGGTGATGCGACGACGGCACTCGCCCGCGCCCTGAAGCGTTGAAGCGGTGACGTGGTGACGCGGTGACGCGGTGACGCGGTGACGTGGTGACGGGTGGGCCGGATCGACGAGGATCCGGCCCACCCGATCACGTCTGCGACGCTCGGGTGGACGTCAGCGGTCCGACAGCCGCAGGTGGCCCTGTGTGCCGTTCGCCTCGAGGTCCCAGCGCTGACCGAAACCGTGCACCCCGGTCATCTGGATCCGCCCGAACCGCTCGGGGATCGCCGGGTCCAGGAGGAGTTGTCCGTCCCTCGCCTCCAGCCCGAGCATCGTGCGGAGGAAGAGCAGCGGTGCCGCGCTGGCCCAGGCCTGTGGGTTGCACGCCGTCGGGTACGGCACCGGGATCCGGCCGAACGCGCGGTCGTACCCGGAGAACGCCTCGGGCAACCGGTCGTCGGAGTAGCGGGCCGCCTCCAGCATCGCCTCGATGATCCGGTTCGCCTCGGCCCGGAAGCCGTACCGGGCCAACCCGTACGCGATCAGGGAGTTGTCGTGCGGCCAGACCGTGCCCAGGTGGTAGCCGATCGGGTTGTAGCCACGGTCCTCGGTCGACAGGGTCCGTACCCCCCAGCCGGAGAAGAGTTCGTCGGACATGAGTTGGCGGGCCACCATCGCAGCCCGCTCCGGTGGCACGATGCCGCTCCACAGCAGGTGCCCCATGTTCGAGGTCATCGAGTCGATCCGCCGCTTGTCCCCGTCCAGCCCCAGGGCGTAGTAGCCGCCCCGGTCCTCGATCCAGAAGTCGCGGTTGAACCGGTCGGCGAGCGCGGCGGCCTCGTCGCGCAGCCGGCGGGCCAACCCGGGATCGCGGTACGGGCCGTCGGCCAGCTCCGCCATCCGCAGCTTCGCGTCGTAGGTGTAGCCCTGGATCTCGCAGATCGCGATCGGCAGCACCGGAATCGTCCCGTCGGCGAACTGGACGCCGTTCCAGGAGTCACGCCAGCACTGGTTCCCCAGTCCTTCGCTGGACCGGGTGGCGTACTCGACGTAGCCGTCGCCGTCCCGGTCGCCGTACTCGTCGATCCAGCGCAGCGCGGCGTAGGCGTTGTCCCGTACGTCCTGCAGGAGAGCTTCGTCGCCGGTCCAGCGCCAGTACTCGGAGAGGACGATCAGCCAGAGTTGCGTGGTGTCGGCAGCGCCGTAGTACGGGTTGTGCGGTTTGAGGCCGAGCCGGGTCAGTTCGCCGCTGCGGTGCTCGTGCAGCATCTTGCCCGGCTCCCGATCGGTGAAGTCGTCCAGTTCGGTGGCCTGGTGTGCGGCGACGACGATCAGCGCCCCCCGGGCGAGTTCCGGCCCGCCGAGCATCACCTGGTAGCTGGTGATCAACGAGTCCCGCCCGAACAAGGTGAGAAACCAGGGCAGTCCGGCGGCGATCATCACCACTCGCTCTCCTCTGACCTCCTTCTCGACCCGCATCGACACCAGGTCGGCCACGGACTTGTGGAAGACGTCGCAGATCGAATCCGAGTCGGCACGCACGTCGGGGCAGCCGGCCTGCCAGCGGGTCGCCGAGTCCGTTTCGTCGCCCACCTCGAAGACCTCGCCGAACTCCCGTCGGGTCGGCACTATCCGGCGGTCGACGTAGCGCAGCGGGACGTGCAACTCGACCTGCCAGACCTCCCCGGGGGTCAGGACGAGGTCCCAGACCAGATCGTCATCCTCGATCCGGCTCGCGGCAGGGATCGCCCGGACCTCCGTGCCCGCCGTGAACTCGCCGTTGCGGTACGAGAAGCTGAGCTGGGAGCAGTCGGCGGCGTGGTCCCGGACGATCTGGGCCGAGCGGTCCCGGACCTGTTCCTTGATCTCGAAGAGGTCGGCGAAGTCGACGCCGACGGCCAGCCGCAGTTGGATCGGCACCGGATCGTCGGTGAAGCACTGCAGTCCGATCCGTTCGTACATGCCCTCGCCGACGAGGCGCTGCCGGCGGATCCCGACCCGGTTGGCGGGCAGGTCGGGTAGGTCCGGGTTGGCCAGGAAGAACGCGGCCGAGAAGGCGTCGACGGGACTGGAGCCGAGCAGCAGCGGCCGGGAACCGTTGAGCGTCAGTTGCCAGCGGCTCAGAAACCGGGTGTCCTCGTGGACCAGCCCGCCGATCGAGCCCGGGGGCACGTCGCCGGCCGAGTCGGAGAACATGAACGACAGACCGTCGAGCACGCCGATCGCGTCCGGCCCCAGTTCGGGAGGCAGGTTGCGGACGGTTCCGCTCGGAATCCCGGCGGCCGGCTCCGGCGTCGGGTCGGCCGGTGTCGGCCGCCGTCCAGTGGTTGTCACGTATACCTCCGACGGAGGGGGCCCGGATTGTGTATATATCTGAGACGCTACCCCTTTGCTCCCGTTTTCATCCATGAAAACGCTCACCGACTCGGCGGGACCGGTCACGGTACGGCCATCGGGACCGCGTCGAGCAGGGCGGAGAGCCGGGCGTCGAGGCCGTCGGGCTACCGTTTCGACCGGTACCCGCACTCGGATGGAGACAGGGACGATGCGAGAAGTCGGCACGGTGTCACCGCTGGACGTCTCGATCGCACCCCCCGAACAGGCTGACGACGGCGAGTTCGTGGCCGAGGTCGTCGACCTGGTCAACCGGGTGTACGCCGGTGCGGAGAAGGGACTGTGGCGCGACGGCACCGATCGGACCAGCCCGGCCGAGGTGACGTCCCTGATCCGCGCGGGTCAACTCGCGGTGGCCAGGATGGGCGGCCGGCTCGTCGGCACGGTCCGGCTTCAGCGTCTCGGCGGCGGCGAGGGTGCGTTCGGCATGCTCGTCGCCAGCCCGGACGACCGTGGCATCGGCATCGGCCGGGAGCTCGTCGCCTTCGCCGAGCGCTGGGCGCGTGAGCGGCAGCTCGACCGGATGCAGCTCGAACTTCTCGTCCCGCAGACCTGGACGCATCCGGTGAAGGAGTTCCTGCGCGACTGGTACACCCGGATCGGATACCGGGAGATCCGCAGGGCCCGCCTCGACGAGGCGTACCCGGCGCTCCAGCCGCACCTGGCGACGCCCTGTGACTTCGTCATCTACCACAAGTCGCTCTGACCGCCCCGTCCGCAGACGGCGACCGACCGCCGGTGCGGTGTCGCCGGAGCCGCAGCGGCTAACGCAAAGTGATCATCCTCACGGGAGCCGCCCAGGTCAGAGATGTCGTTCCGGTTGCCTGACTACTCTGTGGAATCGGTGAACCGTAGGACATCCGCACCACGCGGCAACGATTCGGGGGACGTACGACGATGACCGGTTCCACGACACGGTCCTGGCACGGGATGACGATCCCGGCCCCCGGCACCTACCTGCTCGATCCCGCCCACAAGCGGATCGGATTCCTGGCCCGACACATGATGGTGAGTCCGGTACGGGGCGAGTTCGCCGACGCGACCGCGCAGATCCTCGTCGATCCGGATCCGGTGAACTCCTCGGTGACCGCGACCATCCAGGCGGCGAGCATCGGCACCGGAAACGCCGACCGGGACGCGCACCTGAGCAGCGCCGACTTCCTCGACGTGGAGCGGTACCCCACCCTCGAGTACCGCAGTACGGGAATCCGGCAGCAGCCGGACCGGGACGACTCGATCTTCTTCTGGGCCCGGCTGCGGAGTCAGCGCCCCGGCCGCCGCAGCGAGGTCGTGGTGCCGGAGCAGGTCGACCGGACGTCCGGACGGTTCGTACTCACCGGGGAGTTGACCGTGAAGGGGACAACCCGACCGGTCGATCTCCAGGTGGAGTTCGGCGGCGCCCGCCGCGATCCCTACGGGCAGGACATCTTCGGCTTCAGCGCGACGGCGGAGATCGAGCGGGAGGCGTACGGGCTGCTCTGGAACGTGGCTCTCGAAAGCGGCGGTGTCCTGGTCGGAAAGACCGTGCGGATCGAGATCGCGGGCGAGGCCATCCGCCAGCCCTGAGGCGGGCCGGGTCGCGGCGGCCGGGCAGGAGGTCGCGGCCCCGAACGGCGGCTCCGCCCGAGCCGGTCGATGGGATCCGACGGTCACATGAAGTTGCGGGTGTGCAGCGCCGACAGGGCGGCCGCCTCGTCGTCCGGAAAGCCGATGTACTCCAGCCGTCGCCGGCGCCCCGAATCCATGGCCTGTTGGAGGCGGAGCACATCCTGCCAGCCCCGGGCGATCGCCGCCGGCTCCCAGGAACCGGCGGCGAGGACGACCAGCGCGTCGAAGACCTGCTTGTTCAGGCCTGCCGTGTCGGCCAGCGCCGCGTGGCGCCGCTCGACCGCCGTACGCAGCCGGTGCAGGAATCCCGGGTCCGCCCGGACCACGTGCGCGGTGTGGGCGACCCCGAAGGCGACGTGCCGGGCCTCGTCCCGGGCGGCGAGCCGGGTGACGTCGGCGGTCACCCGGTCCGGGGCGTGGCGGTGCAGGAAGTGCAGCAGGTCGAGGAAACTGCCCTCCCCCAGGACGGAGAGCAGGAACGAGGCGAGGGTGAAGTCCGGTTCCTCCAGCAGGGTCTGCAGAGACGCCCGACCGCCGGCGCCGGAAAGTCCGAGCCTGTCGCGGTGCATCAGCCCACGGCGGGTGAAGACCTCCAGGTGCCGTGCCTCGTCGGCGGCCTGCGCCGCCAGGAGTTGCATCACCTCGCGGTAGTGCGGATGGAGCCGGGAGAGGAGCCGGGCCGGGATCATCAGGGCGGCCTGCTCGTTCTCCACCAGAAAGGTCATCACCTGCACGACGGCGTCCTCGACGTCGTCCGGCACGGATCCGGCCGCCGTCCAGTCCACCGCGGTCGCCGGATCCCACTGGTTCGCCGTGGCCTGTGCGTACAGCTGGGGTGCGATGTCGGCCCAGACCAGGTCGCGGTCGACCCAGTCGACGGAGAGCGCCGGACCACCCGGTTCGACCAGAGCGCTCCGGGCGGCCAGTCCCCACTCCCGGCTCGCCCGTGGAACGACGTCGGCGGCCGTCCGCCCGGCCCGCGGCGCTCCCCGCCACCGGTCCCGGTCGGCGCTGCCTCGGACGATGGTCGGGGCGGCGGCGTCCGGATCGAGCCGATGCCCCTCCGCCCGGCACCAGGCCGCGAGGTGTACGCCGAGGGCGGGATGCCGACCACGCACGACCAGGCGCTCTCCCGGGTCCAGCCCGGCCAGCGCCCGGTCGACGAGCAGGTGACCGCCGTTGTCGAAACCGAGGCTCTCAAGGTCGATAGTCGTCGGCACCGAGCGTCCCGTCGGGAAGGTAGAAGCCGGTGTCGGTGACCGCCCCGTCCAGCGCGGCGTACCGGTCCGTCCGGCCCGGCAGCCACTCCTTGAGCCCCTCCAGGTCGAGCAGCGGCCGGGCCGAGTCGTCGGCGTACGACATGCTCAGCAGCAGCTCGCCGAAGTGGTCCACGAGTGCCCGGTCGGCCGCCGGCCCGACGGACATGTTGCAGTGGTCGTACGGCTCCGTCTGGGCCAGCACCCGGACCGACGCGGACGGCAGCGTGCCGTCCCGCCCGAACAGCAGCAGACTCGCGTCGATCAGGCAGGCCGCGTCGGCACGGCCGGCGAGCAGCGCGGCCGCGGCGTCCCGTTCACCGCCGATGTGGTCGCCGTGCAGCCCGACACCCACGTCGAACCGGAGCAGGTCGACGTCGGTCGGGGCGACACCGGCACCGCGGAGCAGCGCCAGCGGCAGCAGGGTCGCCTGGGGCGAATCGATCGCGCCGGTTGCGACGGTCCGGCCCCGCAGGTCGGCGGGGGAGTGCAGATCCGCCTCGGCCCGTACCACGATCACCGAGGTCAGGTCGCGGTCCGTGTCGCGCATCGCGACGGTGCGCAGCTCGAGACCCCGGGCCCGGGCCAGCCGCTCGGCGCGGATCCAGGCCAGCGGTGAGTTCCAGGCCAGGTCGATCCGGCCGGCGAGCAGGTCCTCGACCTGCCGTTCGTAGTGCGAGTAGAGCACGTAGTCCAGGTCCAGACCACGCTCGGCGAACCAGGAACGGAAGCCGGTCCAGATGGTCACGACCTTCGGGTCGTAGGCGACGGCACCGAGGAGCAGCGTGCGGCTCATCGGGCCGGACCGTCCAGCAGCGGCAGGCCACAGAGGGCCCGGCCGACGAAGTCCAGCAGGGCCGACGTCGTCGGTGCCATCACCCGGGCCGCCCGGGAGTCCCGGAACCGGCGTTCGATTCCCAGTTCCCTGCGGAACGCGGCTCCGCCACACACCGTCATTGCCAGGTCGGCGACCTCGGCGGCGCTGCCGCCCGCCGCCGCCTTGACCTCCAGCACCAGCAGTTGCGCGTCGTCGGCCCCCTGCTCGACAGCGGTCAGGGTGCTGTCCACGAGCGCCCTGGTGCGATCCGTCTCGATCCGCATCCGGGCCAGCACCGCCCGGGACTCGGGCTGCTGCGCCAACGACTGGTCCAGGTGCCCCAGGCGGGTCCGGACCAGGTGCTCCGCCGCCTCGCGGGTCACCGCCTGCATCAGGCCGACGCTCGCGGCGGCGTTGAGCAGAAGGAACCACGGCAGTACGGCGGTCAGCGCCAGGTCCAGACCCGTACCGTCCACACCGAGCAGCGCCGTCCGGGGCACCCGTACGCCGCTGCCGGTGACCGGGCGGGAGTCGTTGCCGCGCAGTCCCAACCCGTCGAACTCGGCGCCGATCGACAGGCCCTCGGTGCCGGCCCGGACCAGCCACAGTGACATCGGCCCCGCCTCGGCGAGCGGCCGACTCGACCACACGTAGCTGTCGGCGTGGCCGGCCGAGGTGACCCAGCTCTTCCGGGCGTCGAGGCGCACCTCGTCGCCGTCGTCGGTCGCCGTGCCCACCGGTGCCCAGAAGTGACTGCGCGATCCCGTCTCGGAGAAGGCGAGGGTACTCAGGTGCCGCCCGGCGGCGATCTGACGCAGCTCGTCGGCCCGGTCGGTGGCGGTCAGCGCGGCAACAGCGCTGTAGTGCATCATCGTCACCATCGCGGTCGAGCCACAGGCCGCCGAGAGTTGCCGGACCACGTCGGTCGCGGCCCGGAGCCCCTCGCCACCTCCGCCGTACTCGGCGGGCACCGGAAGCGCGAGCAGACCCGCCCCGGCCATCGCGGCGACGGCCTCGCGGGGGAAGGACCGGGACCGGTCGAGGGACTCCGCACCCGGTACGACGATCTCCTGAACGATCCGGTCCAAGGAATCCTGATACGTCATGCGCCCTCCCGGGCCTCGGTCGGCACGGTCCCTGTCATGGTCCCGCCCGCTGCCGCCCCTGACAACAGGCGTCCCAGCACCTCCTGTGGCAGGGCCGGTGTGCCCGGCCGTGACGGAACGCTGATCGAGCGCTGAGCCCCGGTTGCCACCCTTCGTCTGGCCACCACCCAAGGGGGCTCGGGTCCGCACCGAGCGGTACCCGGCACGGATACGGAGGACGGACCATGACCATCACCAAGAGGCAGGGTCGACCCGGCACCGCTCTTGCCGCGCTGCTCCTGCTGTCCACGGCGGCCGTCCTGGCGACCGCCGGGCCGGCGGCGGCCAACGAGGAGTGCGAGCCCGATCCGGTGGGAATCACCTTCATCGGCGACGACGGCATCGACGTCTTCGTCGGCGGGGCCGGCAACGACACCTTCATCGGCAACGGCGGCAACGACATCCTGATCGGCAACGGCGGTGCCGACACGTTCGTCGGGGGACCGGGCAACGACCAGATCAGCGGCGGCGACGGCGAGGACACCATCAGTGGAGGCGACGGGGACGACACCATCTCCGGTGGCCTCTGCGACGACAAGATCGCGGGCGACGGGGGTGCGGACCGGGCCCGGGGCGACGAGGACGACGACATTGTCGAGGGAAACGCTGGAGACGACGTCCTGGAGGGCAACCCGGGCCTCGACACCGTACGGGGCGGCGACGGTGAGGACGTCGTCAGCGGCGGGAACGGTGACGACGTGCTGGGCGGCGGTGCCCAGGACGACGACCTGGCCGGAGGGACCGGCGTGGACGAGCTGACCGGTGGGCTGGGCAACGATGTCGGCGACGGCGGCCCCGGTGTGGACGCGCTCTGCGACACCGAGGTCGTCCTGAACTGCCCGTGACGCATCATGGACGTCCCGCCCGGTGCTCCGCCGGGCGGGACGTCGCGGCGTCAGGTCAACACCAGGACGTTGTAGTAGTCGAGGCGGTCGACGGTCACCCGCAGCTGGCCGTTCCGGCACGAGGAGATCGGCACTTCCGACCCCGCGAAGTCGGGCGAGATCATCGCTATCCGTCGGGGGCAGGACGGCAGGGCGACCTCCACCGGAAAGCCGGTCTGCGGAACGGGCCCCCGGTCGTAGTTGTGGTTGACGAGGTGCACGGTCCGTGCTCCGCCGCCGCGCGGTACGAGCAGGCTCGCCGAGATGTTGCCGGCTCCGACGCGTACGGTCTGGGTCCCGTGGTCGTTGTCCCGGTAGAGCGATCGGTGGTCCTTGTAGAACTGGCTGTACGTCCGGAAGAAGCCCAGCATGCCGGACTGTTCCGCGGTCGGGCTGCCGAGCGTGTCCTTCAGGTGGAAGGCCGGGAAGATGCCGTTGGCGTACGCCTCGGCGCCGAAGATCCGCCAGTAGTCCTGCTTCTCGGCCAGCGGCAGGTTGAGGTAGTTGGTCATCATGTCGTTCGGCCAGTCGATGAACACCGCCACCGGTACGTCGCCGGCGATCCGGCCGCTCTGCTCCTTGAGGTACCGGTAGTTCGCCTGCAACGACTTGGCGCCGTTGAGGTGGCCGTCGACCACCGGCACGTAGTCGGCGCCCCTGAAGTCGGGCGTCTGTTCGTCGGGGTTCCACGGGTACATCCCGACACTGTTGTAGTCCACGTACGGCAGGAGTCCGTTGGAGCTGACCAGTAGCCGACGGTCGGCCGTGCTCCTCGCGTAGGACCGCAGCTCGTCGACCATCTCCTTCCAGTAGCGCCGGAGGTAGCTGACGGTGAAGGACATGTCGTCGGCGTACATCCGGTTGGCGGTCACCCGCCCCCACTCGCCGGCCAGCGGGTTCTCCGAAGTGAGCGGGTCGAGGTTCCAGCCGTTGACCCGCAGGTATCTCCGGTAGTTGAAGTTGTGGGCGAGATCGTCGGCGGGAACGTCGCCCCGGACGAGGTTGTCGTCGGTCATGCCGAAGCGGGACTTCCAGTCGGCTGCCGTGAAGGCCGGGTACTTCGCCAGGAGGTACCGGTTGAAGTCGGCGACGGCGTAGTCGTCGAATCCCTCGTTGCCGTTGAAGCCGTACTTCTGTCCGCCGCTGAACCCGGCGTTCACCTCGTCGAGGTTGATCCCGTCGACGCCGCCGTCGATCTGGATCTTGGCCCAGTCGAGCAGGTACCGGCGGTAGTTCGGGTTGAACATGTTGCCCCGACGGGCCGGGTCGGGGAACCCGAACTCGTCGTGGGGTACCGGATTGTTGTCCGCGTCGCGCGTCGACATGTCGTCGAAGATCTCCGCGCTGGCGAAGTCGTGCGGGAAGATGACGCTGGCCGTCCCGCTGCCCATGAACGCGATGCCCTTGTCGTGATAGCGCCGGATCTGGTCGAATTGGTAGTCGGCCGCCTCGTCACCGCTGGTGGACCATTTCCCGATGGCCCGGATCGTGACGTCGGGGACGAGTTCGTAAACCTGCGGATCTTCCTGGTTCACGTCGGACTGGCTGAAGCCGAAGACCGTGAAGTCCGCGGCCCGGGGCCGGCCGGCGGTCGCGGTCGTCCGGCCGCTGGCCGGCGAGACGTTCCCGGCCGCGTCGCGGGCCTTCACCGCGAAGGCGTAGGTCGTCCCCGACACCAGGTCGGGCACGGTCGCGGTCGTGCCGGTGACCGAGCGGACCACGGTCCTTCCCGAGTAGAGGTCGTACGCCACGACCCCCACGTCGTCGGTCGAGGGGCGCCAGGTGAGGGTGACACTGGTGCCGGTCACGCCGGTCGCCGCGAGCCCGGTCGGTGTGGTCGGCGGCCGGACGTCGCCGGGTCCGGCTGGGCCGGGCCGGTCGTCCCGGACCCCGGCGGTGTCCGCGGCGGCGAAGGCGGGCGGTGCGGGGAGGGTGAGGACCAGCACGACGGCGAGGGGGAACCAGGTCGGCACTCCGGATCGCTGTGGCATTGTCTTCCTCCGTGGGCCGGTGCGCGACGGTCTTCTGACGGCGGGCCAGTCGGAAGCATATGCCGGGGTCATCGATATATAAAGATGTCGATGGGTGGGAATGGATCCGGGAGTGGGGACAGTGGCTCGCCGGCTCCGGCGTCCGGGTCATCGCCAGCTGAATGCCGGCGGGATGGCCCGCCCCACCGCCTCGGCGCGGGCCCAGCGGGTGGGGGAGTTCTTCTACGTGGCCAACGCCGGTAGCTCCACCATCAGCGCCTACCGGGTCGGCGACGACGGACACCTCGTCCTGGTCGCCGCCGTCGCGGCCAGCACCGGGGGTGGTTCCATCGACATGACCGAGGGTGGTGGATTCCTCTACGTGCAGAACGCCGCCGCCGGCAACGTGCAGGGCTACGCCGTGCACGAAGACGGGTCCCTGACCCTCGTCAGCACCGTCGACGGACTGCCCGAGTTCGAGAACGGGATCGGCATGGAAGGCATCGCCGCCTCCTGAGCCGGACGGGGCGCCGGCATCCCGGTCAACGGCCCGCTCCGGCGGGGCAGTTGTTGCTCTTCCGCTTGACCGTGTATTCCTCGTCGTCGTGGGTGATGCCGGACGGTGAACCGTCGAAGTGGGTTTCGACCTTCTGCCAGCCCTGGCGCTGCTCGTAGTGCAGGTGCGGGGCGCCGGAGTTGCCGGTGCTGCCGACCCGGCCGATCTGGTCGCCCTGGTCCACTCGCTGGCCGACCCGGACCAGCGGTGGTTCGAGCATGTGGAGGTACTGCGTCTCCCAGGTACCGCCATGATCGATCTTCACCCAGTACCCACCGCCACGACCGCGCGCGCCGTCCGGGTTGTCCGGATTACGGCCACCCAGCGATCCGTTGATCCCGGCCACGGTGACAGTGCCGGCGTACGACGCGAGCACCGGCCGCCCCCACGCCTCGCCCCTGGTCGGGAACAGGTCGACGTCGTAGTCGTCGTGGCCGGGATAGGTACCGAGCTGCCAGGTCTCGCCGCAGGCGACGGGAAGCTGGAAGAGCGGACGGGGGCCCGGTCCCCGCAGCAGCGGCACGACGACCACGGCGACCACCGTGATGACGACGACCGCCGCGACCGCGGCCAGCACGACGAGGGTGCGGCTGGTGCGGCTCGAGAGGCGGCGGTGGGTGCGTCTGGTCGGCTGGCCGGTCGTCACCGTCCCGAGCATGTCAGACACCGGCAAGAGCGGGACCTCGGGTGCCGGCTGACCCACCTGGGGCCAGCCGGCAGCCGGTGCGGAAATGTGTGGTCAGATGCCGTAGATGAATTGTTCGTCGACGCCGCCGGCGCTGTTGGCGTTGCGTAGGTAGACGGTGTTGTTGCCTGGTCGGCGGACGCCGGGGGTGTCGATGTCGTCCTTGTTCCAGTCGCCTGGTACGGGGATGTCGCCGGATGGGCCGTGGCCGTAGATGAACTGGTAGTCGAGGCTGGTGGTGCCGTCGGTGAGGTACCAGGTGGAGTTGCCGGGGCGGAAGACGCCGACGGTGTCGATGTAGTCCTTGTTCCAGTCGCCGGCGACGGGGATGTCGCCGGATGGGCCGTGGCCGAAGATGAACTGGTGGTCGAGGCTGGTGGTGCCGTCGGTGAGGTAGAAGGTGGAGTTGCCGGGGCGGAAGACGCCGACGGTGTCGATGTTGTCCTTGTTCCAGTCGCCGGCGACGGGGATGTCGCCGGATGGGCCGTGGCCGAAGATGAACTGGTGGTCGAGGCTGGTGGTGCCGTCGGTGAGGTAGAAGGTGGATTCGCTGGGGCGGAAGACGCCGACGGTGTCGATGTTGTCCTTGTTCCAGTCGCCGACGACGGGGATGTCGCCGGATGGGCCGTGGCCGAACTTGAAGATGATGGTGGCGTCTCCGCTGTTGGTGTTGCGGAGGTACCAGGTGGAGGTGCTGGGGCGGAAGACGCCGATGGTGTCGATGCCGTCCTTGTTCCAGTCACCGGAGACCGGGATGTCCTCCGATGACACGTCCTCGGCAATCTTGTCGTAGCGGACCGGGGTGTAGAGGCCGGCGTAGCTGGACGTCCAGGTGCGCTCGATGGTGCCGCTGCTGCCCGTCTGCTCGATGACCACCGGTGTGGTACGTGCGGAGTTACCCCACTTCACGAACAGGGCGACGTGGTTCTCGCTGGTATTGCCGGTGTGCCGGAGCAGGGCGTCACCCGGCTGAAGATCGCTGCGTGCGATCGGGTGTGACCGGGTGTCGAGGTTCCCGGTCCAGAAGCCGTTCCCGATGCCGCCGAGACCCCACGCCATGGCGACGAAGCCCGAACAGTCGGTGCGATAGTCACCGTACCTGTTCTCGTAGCACCGACTCTGGCTGTACGGGACGCCACCCACGCTGAGCCAGCTACGCGCCCGGGTGATCGCCTCAGCCCGGCGCATGGTCTTGTCGGACCCGTTGTCGGCACATGGCAGGGGTGTGGTGCTCACCGCGGCGGATGTTCCCACCTTCGGCGTAAGGCCCGGGTACTCGGGCAGCGGCGGGTCCCCGGGCACGCTCGCGGCGGCCGGCCCGGCCGCGTCGACCGCTGAGGTGTCGGGCGTCGCTGACGCCGTCGCCGGCGTCAGCGCCATGGCCGCGGCCAGCACGGCGATCGGTACCAGTGACCGACGTGCCAGCCAACCGCTCCGTTGAGCGTAAGAGTGCATATACGTGTCCTCCCGTGTGACGGCGGGCTGTGGCCTCGCCTACCGGAAGTGTGGGAACCATCCCTGGCGTACGGCTGGAGGGACAACTCCGGTACCGGATCTCGTACCACGATCCGTCTTGACAGGCACCTCAGCCGCCGGTCATCCCGAATATCATCAACGATCGTCCATTGGAGAACCAGCAGGCCGGCCCCAGGCCGGCCGTCTTCGGCACGGGGGATTCGAGTCGGCTATGAACGATCGAGAACATGTGGGCCTTGGTGAACTTCTGCGGAGCGTTCGGGTGAGCCGGGGCCTGACCCAGGCTGATCTCGCGGATCAGGCTGGGGTCAGCGTCGGTGTGGTCCGCGACCTCGAGCAGGGACGCAGCGGGCGGCCACGCGCACGTTCACTACAGGCACTCGCGGATGTTCTGAACCTTCGGCAGGATGACCGCAAGCGCATGAAGCAGCTGGCGCGGCCGCCGCGGCGGGAGCGCGTCGACGCGGCGGGGCCGGCACAGATCTCGATTCTGGGGCCGCTGCTGGTCACTCGGGCAGGTCAGCCCGTCAACCTCAACGCCGGACGGCACCGCATCGTGTTGGCGCGCCTCGCGCTGACTCCGGGCCGACCCGTCAGCCGGGACGAGCTGATCCATCTGCTCTGGGAGGACTGCCCGCCGCCGTCGGCCGCCAATGTGGTGCAGACACACGTGAGCCGGCTCCGTCGGCTGTTGGAACCGAAGCTGCAGCAGAACCGGCCGCCGATTGTGACGCTGGTGTCGGGCGGCTATCAGCTCCAGGTCGACGGCGATCAACTCGATCTGTTCGGGTACCGGTCCCGCCTGGCCGAGGCGGGTTCGTCGACCCTTCCACCGCAGCGCGCCTTCGATCTGCTCCTCGACGCGTTGAACATGTGGCGCAGCGATGACGCCGCTGAGGACGTGCCGGAACTCTGCGGTGATCCACTGATCACGGCGCTCGCCGAGGAGCGCGTGGAGATCGCCGTCCGGCTGGCGCGCCTCGGGGAGGTGGTGCACCAGCTACGACAGGTCCTTCCGCTCCTGCGGCGGTTGGCGGGGCGGCACCTGTGGCATGAGTCGCTGCACGCGCGCTTGGTGGTCGCGCTCGCCGCAGCGGGGCAGCAGGCTGCCGCGATCGCGGCCTTCGACAGCATCCGTCAACGGCTCGCCGAGGAGCTGGGTATCGACCCCGGTGCCGAGTTGATCGAGGCCCGGCAGGCCGTCCTCAACGGGCAGGTCGATCGACGTGGCGGCACAGGGGTGGGCAGCACCGGCGACGTCACGCCGCGGCAGGCACCGGCGCCACCATCGGACTTCTGCGGCCGTGTCAACGAACTGCATCGGCTGGAGCGGGCGCTGCGCTACCCGCGTGCCGGTGCGACAGCCGTCTGCGTGGTCTCCGGCATGGCCGGTGTCGGCAAGACCAGCCTCGCGCTCAAGGCGGCCTGGGGGGTGCGCCGGGACTTTCCGGACGGCCAGCTCTACATCGACCTGAGGGGCAACGATGACCGGCCGGTCACCGTCGCCTACGCGCTCGCCCGACTGTTGAGAGCCCTCGGTGTCGAGGTCCGCGCCATCCCCGCCGACGAGGACGAGGCCGCCGGACTCTACCGCAGCGTGCTCTCCAACCGGCGGATCCTGATCGTGCTCGACAACGCGTACAACGCCGCCCAGATCCGCCTGCTCCTGCCGGGTCCTGGCCGCAGCGCAGTCCTGGTCACCAGCCGCAACCAGTGCGAGGAGCTGGACGACGCGATCACGACGCTCCTGCCGGTGTTCGAGCCGGACGAGGCGTTGGAGCTGCTCGAAGTCAAGCTGGGGGCAGCCCGGGTGCACGCGGAGCGGAAGGAGGCCGAGGCTCTCGTCGACGCGTGTGGCCGGTTGCCGATCGCGGTGCGGCTCATGGCCGGCCGGCTGACCGGCCGCGGAGGAGGCATGATTGCCGACGTCCTGCGGCGGCTCACCGACGAGCGGTCCCGGCTCGAACAGCTGAGCCTTGGCGACAGCACCATAACGAGCAGCTTCGCGATCAGCTGCCGCGACCTGCCGCCGCTGGCGGCCGAGGTCTTTCGGACCGCCGCGCTGATCCCGGGAGGAAGCTTCTCGGTCGCCG
Organism: Plantactinospora alkalitolerans; assembly: GCF_015690345.1. GTDB lineage: Bacteria > Actinomycetota > Actinomycetes > Mycobacteriales > Micromonosporaceae > Plantactinospora > Plantactinospora alkalitolerans. The sequence continues at coordinate 48,549 of NZ_JADPUN010000260.1, forward strand.
CGGTCGCCGCGCTGCTCGGCAGCGATCAGCGGCTGGTCCGCCCGGCGCTGGACCACCTCGCCGCGGAGAACATGCTCCAGCCCGGGAAAGTGGACCACTACCGTTACCACGACCTGCTGCGTCTCTATGCGGTTCGAGCTGGTGAACTCCAGCAGACACCCCATGACCGCATCGCGGCGTTGGGTCGACTCTACGCGTGGTACCTGGCTTGGACAGCGTCCGCGATGACCCTGGTCTACGCCGACATGGTGCGGCTGCCGATCGACGTCGACCTGACCGAGGCCCAGTTCCCGGATCTCGACGCCGCGATGGCCTGGCTGAACGCGGAGGCCGGAAACCTCGTTGCCGCGATCGAGGCGGCCCCGGTCGACGGGCACCGCGCGCGATCCTGGCAGTTGGCGGACCAGCTCCGCGGCTACTTCTTCACCTCGGGAGACGTGGTCGCCTGGCTCGCGAGCGGGTCGGCAGGGCTGGCCGCCGCGGAGGCTGCCGGCGACGTCCGCGCCGAGGCAGCCATGCATCAGACCATCGGCCAGGCGCACTGGGCGGCGGGAAAGCATCACCTCGCGGCCCATGCCTACCGCCGGGGCATCGCGGCCGCGCAGAACAGCGGCTGGCTCGTCGGCGAGGCATATCTGTCACACAACCTCGGTCTCGTGCAGGCCGAGCTGGGCCATCTCGACGAAGCACAGGAACTCTACCGGCGGGCGCTCGACCTCGGGACGGGCCCCGAATTCGACCACATCCGGGCGGTGACGTTGAACGACCTGGCCACGATGTGCCACGAGCGGGGACAGCTCTCCGAGGCAGTGGGTCATCTGCAGGCGGCGCAGCGATTGAACGAGAAGTCGGCGCGCCACCCCTCGGCCATCGCGAACCGACACAACATGGCAATGATCCTCCGACAACTGGAGGACTTCGAGACCGCCCGCGCCCACTTCGACGCCGCCCTCGAGCACCATCGTCGTACCGGGTCCACCTTGCGTGAGCTGTCCGTACTCGATGAGCTGAGCCAGCTCGACCGCCAGCGCAACGAGTGGGTGTCCGCGGTGAACAACGCGACCGAGGCGCTGCGGCTCGCCCGGCAACAACGCAACCTGCGCGCCGAGGCGGCCATCCTCAACACGCTGGGGTACGCGCTGCTGGGAAGCCGTGCCGTCATCGACGCCCGCGCGCGGTTCACCGAGAGCCTGTCGATCAGCCGGGACAACGGCTTCCAGTACTTCGAGTGCCAGGCGGGTATCGGTCTCGCCGAGGCCATACTGTCGGGCGGCGTCGCCGGGGATGCCTACCGTACGGCGATGGACGCGCTCCAGATCGCCACCCGCAACACGTATCGGGCCCTGCACGTTGACGCTCTCATCGTGCAGGCCAAGGCGGCGATCTGGCTGGGCGAGACGGATACGGCCGCACAGCACTGCCGGGCCGTCCGTGACCTGCTGCGGACGACGCATCTACCTGACCGGATGCGCGAGTGCGATGCCCTCGAGGTGCGGATCGGGCAACTGGTCATGGTCCCGTGAGGCCGTCCGGGTATGGGCCCGGACGGCGGCGGGACCCGGAACGTTCCCAGGCCCCGCCGCCGGTGCGGAAATGTGTGGTCAGATGCCGTAGATGAATTGTTCGTCGACGCCGCCGGCGCTGTTGGCGTTGCGTAGGTAGACGGTGTTGTTGCCTGGTCGGCGGACGCCGGGGGTGTCGATGTCGTCCTTGTTCCAGTCGCCTGGTACGGGGATGTCGCCGGATGGGCCGTGGCCGTAGATGAACTGGTAGTCGAGGCTGGTGGTGCCGTCGGTGAGGTACCAGGTGGAGTTGCCGGGGCGGAAGACGCCGACGGTGTCGATGTAGTCCTTGTTCCAGTCGCCGGCGACGGGGATGTCGCCGGATGGGCCGTGGCCGAAGATGAACTGGTGGTCGAGGCTGGTGGTGCCGTCGGTGAGGTAGAAGGTGGAGTTGCCGGGGCGGAAGACGCCGACGGTGTCGATGTTGTCCTTGTTCCAGTCGCCGGCGACGGGGATGTCGCCGGATGGGCCGTGGCCGAAGATGAACTGGTGGTCGAGGCTGGTGGTGCCGTCGGTGAGGTAGAAGGTGGATTCGCTGGGGCGGAAGACGCCGACGGTGTCGATGTTGTCCTTGTTCCAGTCGCCGACGACGGGGATGTCGCCGGATGGGCCGTGGCCGAACTTGAAGATGATGGTGGCGTCTCCGCTGTTGGTGTTGCGGAGGTACCAGGTGGAGGTGCTGGGGCGGAAGACGCCGATGGTGTCGATGCCGTCCTTGTTCCAGTCACCGGAGACCGGGATGTCCTCCAGCCGGGGACCCGCCGCATTCCAGAGTGCGTTGACGATGATCTGCGCGTCCGACGCCTGGACCTGGTACCTGCTGGGGAAGGCCGACCCTTGCACCGCCTGGCAGACCTCGCCGATCGGGGCGGTGGCCCAGGAGCCGTTCGGGTACTCATCCTCCATGGCGTTGAGGAAGGCGTTCGTGGCGTAGGTCGGGTTCAGCCGCTGAGCCCGCGTACCCCACCAGTCCTGCTGTTGGAACAACCCGAGACTGGTGTGATCGACCATCTCGCTGATGTTCTGCAGGTGGGTTTCGACGATCACGGTGGCGATCGCGATGACACCGGCGCGAGCGGCCAGGTTTCGGGCCCGTACCGCCTCGATCACCTCCCGCGCACAGGAGACGCGGTACGCGGTCATGTAGCCCCGCATATCGGACTGCAGCTGCGAATTGAGTCGGGTAGCCAGCGCCGCGTCTGTTGCGGTGGGGCCGCCGGGATCGCAGGCGGCCGTCTCGTACATCACGCTCATCGGAGCGAGTGCCGGCGGCAGATCCGGCTGTTTTGCGGCTTGTGCGCCGAGTGCCGGTGATGTGCCCATCAGGGTGATCGCGGTCAGCGCGACCGTTGCGCAGAGTAGTGGCGCCTTCAACAGTCTGCTGTTCACCAGTGGTAATCCATTCGCAGACAACCTCCAACTGCGGGCCCGGTCCCACTGAACGGGCTCGTGCGCTAGAGGCTGATGCACACCCCTGGAGGAAGGCTGAAGCATGGCCGACAGGACCAAAGCTGTACCTTGACCGGCACGTGGTGCGCGGCGTCCGTCGAGCGCACCGATCTGTCCGGTGGCCCACGTCGAACGGCGGCGGTCAGGGCCGCCAGACCATCGTCTGCTGGTGGAGGGGCCGGCCGCCCTGTCTGGCACCGGGGACCAGAGCGGTCGGCCCGTGCCTGGCGAAGCCGACGCGTTCGAAGAATCGCACCGCACGCGTGTTCTCGGCCAGGGTCTGCAGGTGACACCCGGGTGAGCCGGCCTGGACGAGGCGATCGCGCCATCGCGCCATCAGGCCGTCGGCGGCGCCGGTTCCCCGGGCCACGGGCGCCACGTTGATGTGCAGATGGGCCGGCCAACGGGCGTCGTCGAAGGCCCCCGCGGCGGGCTTCCGCCGGATTGCCGCCGCCGCCATGTCGACCATTCCACGGGCGAGAAAGGCTGCCGGCCTGGGCCGGAAAAGCAGCCGGTACTTCGTGATCGCCCTCTCCATCCGCTCTCTCTCGGTGGGGAAGGTGGAGCTGTCCAGACAGCCTGCCAGGTAGCCGACGACATCGCCACGCAGCACGGCGACGAACAACGAGTCTGGCTCCTGGCCCATGTACGGGTCCAGGTACATGGCCGCTTCCGATTCCTCGTGCCCCCACATGGACGAGGACGGAGAGCCCTCGCCCGCCCGGCCGAACAACTTGCGCAGCTCGGCACGGTCAGTCTCCGCAAAGCTACGGATTTCGATCATCCCGAGCCACTCCCCATCACCCACCCCAGCCGATCGGAACAGTCTGGCACGCCTCTGACCAGGGGTTACGAGCGGTCGGTGCTCAGTTTGAGCAGGGCGGGGAGGCGGCTCGCGCACCGGCGGGCCGGGACGAGTGCCAGCGACGCCGAGTCGCCCGTGCGCCGCCGCCCGGTCGGGCAACCAGCGCCCGGTGTCGACGAACCGACGAACGACCACCACGGGTCGCCGACGGAGCCGGTGACAATCGGTCGTACGGCGGCGCGGGTCGTCGACGATCCCGACCGGGGGTGTCCATGTTGCTCCGTCCTCCTGGGACCGTCGCCGTCGCGGCGGCCGGTCAGGATCTCGGTCCGCGGGTCGCCACCTACCGGGCCTGGCGTGCCGACCCGTTTCCGGCGGTCTGGATCGCGGTCGGGGCCGCGGTCGTACTTGCGGTGCTGTCCTTCCTGGTGGGGGTGCCGGCGATCGGTGTCGTGCTCGTTCCCGTGGCGGCGCTCGGTGCCGCGGCGTACGCGGGCCTCCTGCCGCCGGACGGCGGGCGCCGTTGGCTGGTGGTGTACGAGCGGGGGTTCGTCGACGTGGTCGACGGCGGTCCGCCACTGGCGGTCCGCTGGGAGTCGGTGGGCGGCCCGGTGCGGATCGGTCCGGACGGCTGCCGGGCGATCAGCGTGCACCCGGTCGGGGCGGTCGAACCCGTCCGGGTCGTCCTCGACGGATTGGCGCCGCTGGTCGACCTGGTCGAGGCGGTCGACCAGGGCGTCGGGCCGGTCGTCGTGGCGCGCCACCTGGCTGCGGCACGGGCCGGCGAGCGGGTGGAGTTCGGCCCACTCGCGGTGACGGTCGACGCGGTGGAGCGGGTGGCGGACGGTGACCGCCTGCCGTGGGAGCAGATCGAGTCGGTCCGCCTGGTGGCCGGGGAGCGGATCGTTCTCGGTCGGGCCGGCGAGGCGCGGGCCTGGTTCAGCGGGCAGGTGCCGGAGGCTGCGGCAGCGACCGGGTTGATCGCCGCACTGCGACCTCCGGCGGAATTCGGTGGCCCGGGCACCGCGATCTTCGCCCCCGACGCCGTCACGCCCGCCGGACGCGTCCGGGACCGCCGTCGCCGCCACCTCGCCTCCCTCGCGGGGCTCGTGGTGCTCGCACTGCTTCCCGGCGCCGCGTTCGCGGCGGTCGACCGACCGGACGACGAGATCCGTCCGGTCGCCGCGAGGCCTACGCCGCCGGCGGTGCCGACGCGTTCGCCTATCCGGCCGAGCCCGACACCGTCGCCCCTCCCGTCGCCATCCGTCCCGCCGCCACCCGTGCTGCCGGAGACCATCTACGGGTATTCGGACGTGTGCCGTGGCCAGGGCTTCACCGGAGCCGCGCGGTACGGCGGACGCGCGCCGCACCCGATCCACGTCGACGAGAACTTCGTCCAGGGACCGGCGCGTTGGTACTCGGACAACCCGGCCAAGATCCAGATCGTCGCCTGCGTCCAGTTGCGGAAGGGCCGCGTGCTCAAGGAGTGCAGCTACTTCGGCGACGGCAAGAGGGTCGTCCAGGACATGGTGCTCGGGCGGTACACGCTGGTCATCCGCGAGGCGCGTACCGCGAAGATCATCGGGCGGACCCGGATCGACGGCACCGACGCCGACTGCCTGATCCTGCTCTACGGCCGGCGGGATCCCGACGAGCAGCAGGTCAGTGTGCCGACCCAGGCGCAGATCCGGACCGCGCTGCGCCGCTACGTCGAGTAGGACCCGATCCGATCCTCCGGACCTCGGCCGAGGCCCATGGGCAGAGGGTTTCCAGCCGTCCCGGCGCGTTGCCCGCTTGACCCTGACACAGTGACAAGGTCTTCACTGTGTCAGGGAGGTGGTTCCGATGACCATGCCGGACACGGACACGGACACGGACACGGACACGGATATGGCGCGAGCTGTCCAGGGGCTGGAGAACAGCAGTTCGACGGTGCGGCTACGGGCGGCGCTGGCGGTCGGCACGGTCCCCGACCCACGGTTCATCGACAAGATCATCGAACGATGCGCGGTCGAGCCCGAGTTCTACGTGCGCGAGATGCTCACCTGGGCACTCACCCGCCATCCATCGTCGATGACGGTCCCGAAACTCGTCGACGAACTCCGTTCGGCGCGAGCGCAGGCACGAAGCCAGGCGTTGCACACGCTGTCCAAGATCGGGGATCGGTGCGCGTGGCCGGCGATCACCCGGGCGCTGCTGACCGACGCCGACGACGAGGTGGCGCGGAGCGCCTGGCGGGCGGCGGTCGTACTCGTGCCAGAAGGTGAGGAGCCCGAGTTGGCCGCAGTGTTGTCGACACAGCTCGGCCGTGGCGGGCGTGAGACGCAGCTGAGCCTCAGCAGGGCGCTGACCGCGCTCGGGAACGTGATCATGCCGATCCTGCGCGCCGCGATGACGGACCCCGATCCCCGGGTGCGGGCGCATGCGATCGCCACGGAACGGCTGTTGCGCGACCCGGATTCCGGATTCGAGTTGGCCGTCGAGCAGGCGAAGCGCATCGTGGCCCTCGGCGGGACGGGCGAGGAGGGGTGACGGGCAGTGTTGATCGGTGATGTGGCACGCCGGTCCGGGGTCAGCGCCCGAATGCTCAGACATTACGACTCGCTGGGCCTGGTGCGGCCGACGGGTCGTACCGAGGTCGGCTATCGCGAGTACACCGGCGATGACATCCGGCGGATCTTCCATGTCGAGAGCCTGCGGTCGTTGGGGCTGTCGCTGCGTGAGGTCGGGCGCGCGCTGGACGATCCCGATTTCACGCCCATGGGGCTCGTCGACGAGCTCGTCCGCCAGACGCGGGAACGCATTGCCGGTCAGACGCGGCTGCTCACGCGACTCCGACGGATCGGTGCCGCAGAACCCTCCGACTGGGAGGACGTCCTCCAGGTCGTCGCACTCCTGCAGGCGTTGGGGTCGGAGAGCGCGGGGAAGCGCCAGCGTGCGGCCCTGACCCACGTCGCCGAGGCTCCGGTGCCGGTGGAAGCACTGGTCGAGGCGGCGCTGAGCGAGTCGGACCCGAACGTCGCCGGAGCCCTTCGATGGGCTCTGGCGCAATCGGGCGACGGGGGATTGGCGCTGCTGGCGGAGGGCCTCGGCTCACCAGCGGCCGAGGTGCGGAAACGGGCCGTCCAGTCAATCGCCGAGATCCCGACCGGGAACGCGACGGCAGTGCTGCAGGATGTCCTCACGAGTCCCGACATCGTGGTCCGCAGGTATGCGGCTCTGGCGCTCGGGGCACGCGGTGTGGCCGACGCGGTCCCGACGCTTCTCGACATGATCGTCGATGGGGCGAACGACGCCGATGCGGCCGATGCGCTGAGTACGCTGGCGGATGACCCCGAGTTGGCGGATCAGATCGCCAACGGGCTTGTCGACCGCCTCGCCCACGGCACCGTCGAATCGTCTGTACGTCAACGGCTGACCCAGGCGCTCGCGGACATCCCGGGGATCACGACCTCACGTGCCCTCGCGGACCTGTCACAGGACGAAGACCGAGCCGTCGCACTCACCGCGACATACGTTCTCAAGCTACGCAACGCGCGATAACAGATCTTTCTCCAGATCCGTCGCCGGCTCCCGGCCAAATCCGGACCCGGACCCGGACCCAAATCCGGACCCGGACCCGGACCCGGACCCAAACCCGGACCCGGAGGCGGAGGCGGAGGCGGAGACGAAGTGTGCGGGGGCTTGTCCAGGCCGATACGGTCAACTCCGGATCACCGACCGGGCCACCCGCCCGCCTAGCCGTACCGGACGTGCGGCAGGTACGGCGTCTCCAGCCTCGCCCGCTCCTCCTCGTCCAGGGAGAGGCCGACGGCGGCCACCGCGTCGTCGAGATGATCCGGTCGGGTCGCTCCGATGATCGGGGCGGTCACCGCCGCCTTTCCGAGCAGCCAGGCCAGGGCGATCCGCGCGGGCGGCACGGCCCGCTCGGCGGCGACCGCCCGCACCGCGTCGACGACATCGTGGTCGTTGTCGACAACCCTCGACCGGGTCCCCTTCTCCTCGATCGCGCGAGGCGTCCGGCCCGGTTCGTTCCGGTCGGCCGCGCGGGCGAGCAGCCCCCGGGCCAGCGGGCTGTACGGAAGGACGCCCACCCCCTGGTCCAGGCAGAGCGGCAGCATCTCCCGCTCCTCCTCCCGGTAGACGAGGTTGTAGCGGGTCTGCATGGACACGAAGCGGGTGCCGCCGACCGCCTGTGCGGCGTACTGGGCCTTCGCGAACTGCCACGCGTACATCAGGGAGGCGCCGAGGTACCGCACCTTTCCGGCCCGTACGACGTCGTGCAGCGCCGCCATCGTCTCCTCGATCGGAGTGTCGGCGTCCCACCGGTGGATCTGGTACAGGTCGATGTGGTCGGTGCCCAGCCGCCGCAGCGAGGCGTCGACGGAGTCCATGATGTGCGCACGGGACAGCCCTCGGTCGTTCGGACCCTCGCCCATCGGGTAGTAGACCTTGGTAGCCAGCACGTAGTCCCCGCGCCGGGGGAACAGCCGCCGGAGCAGCCGTCCGGTGATCTCCTCACTGGCGCCGTCCGAGTACATGTCAGCGGTGTCGAAGAACGTCACGCCGTCCTCCACCGCACGCCGGACGATCGGCTCGGCCGCCTCCTCGGTCAGGCTCCAGGACAGGGCGGCCGGGTCGCCGTAGCTCATCATGCCGAGTCCGATCCGCGAGACCTTCAGGCCGGACGTGCCCAGGCGGCGGTACTCCACTGTGGTGCCCTTCGTTCGGTGCCGGCCCGGTCAGGCGGCCCTCGCCGGGGCGCGCCGCTCCTGGTGCAGGGCGACTCCGCAGACGACGAGGACGATGCCGACCAGTTCGGCGGTGGCGGGAATCTGGGTGAGGACGACCACCCCGACGAGCGTGGCGGTCGCGGGCAGCAGCGACACCAGCAGGGCGTAGCCGTGACGGGTGAGCCGGGCCATGGCGAGCTGGTCGCAGACGTACGGGACGACCGAGGAGGAGAGCCCGACGCCGATCCCGGCGGCCAGGGCGACCGGATCCGTGAACGCCGGCACGGCACCGGTGATGCCGATCGGCAGTGCGATGACCGCCGCGATCAGCATCGACAGTGCCAGGCCGTCGATACCCCGCACGGCGGGGCTCTGCGCGATCCGGTGACCGACGACGAGGTACACGCTGAACAGCCCGGCGTTCGCCACCGCGAGGGCGATTCCGAGTGGTTCGGCGGCGAGCCGGGCGTCGGTCAGCAGGTACACGCCGCCGACGGCGATGGCGAGGGCGGCGGCGTTGCGTCCGGTGCGTACGCCGATCGCCGCCAGGGCAATCACCGGTACGAACTCGACGGCGGCGACCGTGCCGAGCGGCAGCCGGTCGATCGCCAGATAGAAGCAGCAGTTCATGAGGGCGAGCGTGGCGGCCCAGCCGAGCAGCAGCCGGCGCGTCGGAGGGTCGAGGCGTCGCCAGGTCCGCCACGGCCGGAGCCACAGCGCGAAGATCATCGCTGCGGAGGCGATGCGAAGCCAGGCCACCCCGAGGACGTCGACCCGGGCGAACAGCAGCACCGCGAACGCCGGGCCCAGGTAATGGAAGACCGCGCTGACGACGAAGTACGCGTGCGGCGGTACGCGCTCGACGACCCCACCGGTTCCGGGGGCAGTCCGCGCCGCCGTCGAATCGGTCTCGGCCACCTCACTATGGTTGAAGGTATGTAAGCCAAGGTCCATGTCGAAACGAAGGTCAGGGTCGCTGATGTCGCCATCCAGGTCGGCAAGACCGCCGAAGGGCGTTCCAGATGGAAAGTCGTTGCTGAACGAGGTCAATCGACGACTCATCGGCATTCTCACCGACGATCCCCGGCTGACCGCGTCGGAACTGGCCCGCCGCGTCGGCATGTCCGCGCCCGCGGTCCGGGAGCGGGTGGCCCGGCTGGAGCAGGCCGGCGTGATCCGTGGCTACCGCCTCGACATCGATCCGGCGGCCATCGGGCTCCCGGTCGCCGCGTGGGTACGGATCCGGCCCGGTCCGGGGCAACTGCCCCGGATCGCCAAGCTCGCCTGCCAGGTGCCCGAGGTCAGTGAGTGCCACCGGATCTCCGGTGAGGACTGCTTCCTGCTCAAGGTGCACGTGCCGACAATCGAGGCGCTGGAGGACGTCCTTGACCAGTTCCTGCTGTACGGGCAGACCACCAGCTCGTTCATCGTCTCCACGCCGGTGCCACCCCGGCCTCCCGCCCGCGGCCGCGCCGACTGACCCCACGACACCCGCGCGGATCCGGGTTGCCGCATCGCCCGTTCGACCGTCCATACTCCACCGGAGCGGCCGGTACCAGCCGAAGTCTCGCCGAATGGTGACTATGACTGGGACCCGATGGCATGCTAGGCGTCGGGCAGAACCCGGAGGTGCAGGGTGAGTGCACTACCACAGCAGGACGGTCCCACGGCCGTGCGGACGGTGTTGGGTGCGCAGCTGCGGCGGTTGCGCGAGGAGCGGGGACTGACCAGGGCGGAGGCGGGTGAGCCGATTCGCGCCTCGGAGTCGAAGATAAGCCGGATGGAGCTGGGCCGGGTCGGGTTCAAGGAGCGCGACATCCTGGATCTGCTGTCCCTCTACGGCGTACACGACGAGGGGGAACGAGCGGCGCTGCTGGCGCGGGTCCGGGAGGCCAACGCACCGGGTTGGTGGCATCCGTACAGCGATGTCACGCCGAACTGGTTTCAACGCTACCTGGGTCTGGAAGCGACGGCGACGCTGATCCGGAGCTACGAGGTCCAGTTCGTCCCCGGGCTGCTGCAGACCGAGGCGTACGCGCGGGCGGTCGTGCGTCTCGGTCACGGTGCGGCGCGGGAGGACGAGGTCGCGCGGCGGGTGGCGCTGCGGATGGAGCGGCAACAGGTGCTCACCCGCCCCGATCCGCCGAAGCTGTGGGCGGTGGTGGACGAGGCCGCGCTGCGGCGCCCGGTCGGTGGCCCGCAGGTGATGCGTGACCAGCTCGAGGCGCTGATCTGCACCGTGACGAAGATGCCCAACGTGCGGCTCCAGGTGGTTCCGCTCGTCGCCGGTGGACACGCCGCCGCCGGTGGCTCCTTCACCATTCTGCGCTTTCCCCAGCAGGACCTCTCCGATCTGGTCTACATCGAGCAGTTGACCAGCGCGTTGTATCTGGACAAGCGCGAGGACGTCGAGTGCTACTTCGAGGCGGTGAACCGCCTGTTCGTCGAGGCCGCCCCGCTGGAGAACACCGTCCAGATTCTGGACCGGATCATCCGCGACCTCGACGGGGCGACCCGTTGACCGGATGTACCCTTGGCGCGTCATTGGACGGCGACTGATCGAGGGGTATCGCGCGTGACGGAGGAGACCGACCTGTCCACTGCGGAGCGGACATCCGGGCCGAGGATCGACACCACCGTTCCGCAGACGGCCCGGGTCTGGAACTACTGGCTCGGTGGCAAGGACAACTACGCCGTCGACCGTGCCCTCGGCGACGAGATCGCGGCGGCCTATCCGATCATTGTCGACATTGCCCGCGCCGACCGCGCCGTGCTGAACCGGGCAGTGCGGTACCTGGCCGGCGAGGCCGGCGTCACGCAGTTCCTGGACGTCGGCACCGGGCTGCCCACCACCAACAACACGCACGAGGTGGCCCAGGCGGTGGCCCCGACGTCCCGCATCGTCTACGTCGACTACGACCCGCTCGTGCTCGTGCACGCCCGGGCCCTGCTGACCAGTGGCCCCGAGGGCGCCACGGACTACGTCGACGCCGACCTCCGCGACACCGGGACGATCCTGCGAGAGGCGGGGCGAACGCTCGACCTCAGCCAGCCGGTCGCGCTGATGCTCTCCGGGATCCTGGCCCACCTGTCCACCGTCGACGAGGCCCGGGCGATCGTACGACGGCTGCTGGACTCCCTGGCCGTCGGTAGTTATCTCGTGGTCGTCGACGGCACCAACACCAACCAGGAACTCAACGACGTGATGAGGATCTGGAACGAGTCGGCCAACCCGCCGTACGCGATGCGCAGCCCGCAGGAGATCGCCAGCTACTTCGACGGTCTGGAACTGGTCGAGCCCGGCCTGGTGGACGTCACCCGGTGGCGAGCCGACCCCGACCCGTCCGGTCCACCGCGTCCGCTGGACAATCTCGTCGGCGTCGGTCGCAAGCCCGCGAGCTTCTGACGGCGGCGGCCGCGGCGATCGGCTGCCCGGATCCCGGTACCCCGATGGGGGCGTCCCTCGGTTGCGAGGAACGCCCCCATCGTCGGGCGGTCGGGTGGATCAGGTCAGGCGTCGTCGTCCTGGACCGTCAACTTGCCGTAGGCGTCGCCCACGACCACCCCTTGAACGGACTTGACCGCCACGAGGTACGTGCGGCCGTCTCCGGGCTGCGTGTTGCCGGTCACCGAGATCGGGACGGAGATGCTGCTACTGCCGGACGACACGGTCACGACGCTGGCCGTCGTGGATCCGGTGACGGGATCCACGACGAACACCCGTACCTGGCCGGTACCGCTGCCGGAGACCTGGGTCGGCACCTGATAGGTGACGGTCCCGGAATTGCCCTCCTGGACCGTCCGTTCGCCCAGGTCCAGACGGGGCCGCGACACCGGCTGCGGGGACGGGGTGCCGGTTCGCCAGCCCCAGGCGTCGATCAGCCAGATCCTGGCCCACGTCTCGCCGGCTCGCGGCACCACCTCAAGTGTCGCCACCTGGCTGAGGTTCAGCCCGGCCGCGCTGGCGTTGGTCAGCGGCATCCGCACCTCCTGGCCCCATTCGGACGAGGTCTGCGTCGGAGCGGGCCAGGGGTCGAGGGTGGTCGTGCCGAGCGTGGCCCGGCGACCTGCGGAGTCCGTGATCGCGACGTCGAACTGGGTGCCCGGCGAGCCGGGCGGGACGACGACCCGCATGGCCACCGACTGCGCACTGGAGAGCGAAACCGCTGCCGGGGGCCGGAGACTGACCGGTGAGCCGGGCGTCGCCCAGGTCACCAGGACGGCGTACCGGCCCGCCTCGGGGCTGACCGGGTCGAACCTGGCGAAGTGCGGCGAATTCGGGTTGTCGCAGGCGGTGGGCGAGCCCACGGTGCCGACCTGCTCGCAGAGCTGGCCGTTCGTGCCGTTCACCACGGTCGAGGCGTCGGGCACCAGCAGCCGGGTCCGGTTGCCGCCCACCGCGTGGCTGACCACCGTGGCCGGGTCCGTGGAGGGTGCCCGGAAGCCCGATCCGTCCAGCAGCGGGCGTACCTGGTCGTTGGCGGCCACGAACGTGGCGGCGGCCGCCGCCACGTAGGTGGCGCCGACGTTCTGTTGCTGGTCGGGGGTCAGCCGGGTGGCCGAAACCGACCGGCAGACCGGGTCGTGCGGGCTGGGGTAGTCGTCCCAGGACTTCGCCGCGGACAGACCGGGGGTCCACTCGGTGTTGAAGTAGTTGTGGTTGGCGCCGAGAACGTAGGCGGCGCTGTGCAGGGCGAACCCTCGGCCGACGCCACGGGTCGCGTCCAGGTACAGCTCGCCTTCCAGGTCGGACAGGTCACCGTCGCAGCTCGGCAGGATGGTCACCGACGGTACGTCGGGAGCGGGGTTGTGACTGTAGATCGACGGGCCGATCAGCGCCAGCCCCCGGATCTGCCAGCGGACCGTTCCCGGGTACCCGTCCGCAGCGGCGGGTGGCCGGTTGACGCTGTCGACGGCGGCCCGGCTGACGCCCTCGCCACCTCGGGAGTGACCGACCAGCAGGACGTTGGACATGTTCGGCACCGGGGCGTTCCGGACCACCTCGGGTGCGGTGGAGCGGCCCGTGTCGGCCCAGTCCGCCCAGCGGCCCAGATGCAACCGGACCAGGGACGACCGGGCCTGCGCACCGGCGTCCTGCGGCGGCAGGCCGGCACCGTCCTGGGCGTTGACGCCGTTCGCGGAGATGGAGACGGTCACGTACCCCTGTGAGGCGAGCAGTCGCTGGATCCGTTCGTACCCACGGTGGCTGGGCAGCGCGTTCCAGCCGCTGGGGCAGGGCCAGACCGTGGTCGGCTCGGCCGTACCCTGGTAGCAGGTGGGGTGCCGGCCGTGCAGGATCAGCACCAGTGGGCGCTGGCCGGACGTACCCTGCGGTGCCACGACGTAGCCCCGCATCTCCACCGGCACCGCGAAGCCTGGCAGCGTCACGTCGGCCAGCGTGTACTCGCCGGAGATCGTCGAGTAGGGACCGGTCACTCCCGGGTCGACCGGGCCCGGCGGCAGTTGGGCCGAGACCGTGGACGGTGCCGTGTTCGCGCGGGGGATCGTCGGGTCCACCGCGACGTCGAGGCGTCGCCCGCTGGCACGCACCTGGAGATCGGTCAGGTTCTGCGCGGTGACGTCGTCGATGGCCAGGTGGAAACTGCGCTGGTCCTGTGCCGCTCCTGGCCGGCCGAGCAGCCGATCTCCGGCGTAGAACTCGACCGCCGCGTCGCCGGTCCGTACCAGTTGCTCCGGGTGCCAGGTGAGTTCGAACCCGGACGCCGCCTTCTTCAGCGTCCAACCGTCCGGCAACGAGGCCGGAGCGATGGCCAGCGTGCCACGGTGCGTGGCACCGGGACTCGCCCAGGCGGCACCGCCGCCGCCGATGGTCAGTGTGAGTGTTACCGCCGCAGTGAATACGGCTCTGCCGACGTGCATGGACATGCTCCCCGTGTTGATCCGTTGTCGGCGGGAGCGACACCACCTCGGGAGCGCTCCCAGTTCAGCTGCGTCGCCATCCTAGAGCGCCCGGATCACCGCGATCAATTGACGAGTGTCCATCTGACCACTTTGGACCGAGCGGTGGGATGCGTTGCGGACACGGAACGGGAGAGTGCTGCCATCGGCCACATCGGACGGTCATGTCCGGCGTTTCGGCGCCTGACGGCGTCGTGCTCCGGCGTACCTGGCGGCGAGCCACCAGGTACGCCGGACGCCGTCAGCCGGCGAGTTCGGAGCGGTCGCCGGCCCACAGGGTGTGGAAGGATCCCGGCCGGTCGACCCGCTGGTAGGTGTGCGCCCCGAAGTTGTCCCGCAGGCCCTGGATCAGCGCGGCGGGCAGTCGGTCCCGGCGCAGCGCGTCGAAGTAGGCCAGCGACGAGGAGAACGCCGGAGTGGGCACCCCGGCCCGGGCGGCGTCGGCCACCACTCTCCGCCAGCTCGGTACGCCGTCACCGATCGCCTTGGCGAAGTACGGCGCCACCAGCAGTGTCGGCAGGTCCGGCTGGTCGTCGTACGCCTCGCGGATCCGGTCGAGGAAGCGGGCCCGGATGATGCAGCCGCCACGCCAGATGCTGGCCACCGCACCCCGGTCGATCTGCCAGCCGTACTCCTGGCTGCCGGCCTGGACATGGTCGAAGCCCTGCGCGTAGGCGACGATCTTCGAGGCGAGGAGGGCCTTGCGGACGTCCTCGACGAACACGTCCCGGTCCGCCACCTGCCAGCCGGGGGTGTCGGGGAAGGCCCGGGCGGCGGCGGTCCGTTGGTCGGCGTGTCCGGACAGCGACCTGGCGAAGGTGGCCTCGGCGATACCGGTGATCGGGATACCCAGGTCGAGCGCGCTCTGCACCGTCCATCGGCCGGTGCCCTTCTGCTCGGCCCGGTCCAGCACCACGTCGACGAACGGCTGACCGGTGGCGTCGGTGTGGGCCAGCACGTCGGCGGTGATCTCGATCAGGAACGACTCCAGTTCGCCCGAGTTCCAGGTGCGGAAGATCTCGGCGATCTCGGCCGGGCTGGCGGACAGACCGGACCGCAGCAGGTCGTAGGCCTCGGCGATGAGTTGCATGTCGGCGTACTCGATGCCGTTGTGCACCATCTTCACGAAGTGCCCGGCACCGTCGGGGCCGACGTGCACGCAGCACGGCACCCCGTCGACCTGCGCGGCGATCGACTCGAACATCGGTCCCAGCTTGGCGTACGACTCGGTCGAGCCGCCCGGCATGATGCTCGGCCCGAGCAGCGCACCCTCCTCGCCGCCGGAGACACCGGTGCCGACGAAGTGCAGGCCCTGCTCGCGCAGTGCCACCTCGCGGCGGCGGGTGTCGTCGAAGTGGGCGTTGCCGCAGTCGACCACGATGTCGCCGGCGTCCAGCAGCGGCACCAGTTCGTCGATCACCGCGTCCGTCGGTCCGCCCGCCTTGACCATCACGATGACCGCGCGGGGCCGCTCCAGCGAGTTGACGAAGTCGGCCAGCGACTCGCTGGGCACGAAGGTGCCCTCGTCGCCGTGCTCGGCGACCAGCCGCCGGGTGCGCTCGGGCGAGCGGTTGTGCAGGGCCACGGTGAACCCGTGCCGGGCCAGGTTCCGGGCCAGGTTCCGGCCCATGACCGCCAGCCCGGTCACCCCGATCTGAGCGCCCGTCCGCGGCGCGGTTGCTTCTTCGGTCATCCTGACCGTCCACCTTTCCTCGGCAACACCGTTTGGCATCGTGCCTTCGTGACCGTATCGCGACCGGCCGCCCTGCCGACGCCGTCGTGACCTGGCGTGGTGCCAAATACCTCGACCCCCCGGGTCGACCTGGGATCTTATCGGTGGTGAGCGGGTTCCGTCGGCTGGATCGTCGGTGCGATCGCCGTCGCTGTCCGCTGGTGGCTCCGCCACCGACCGTCGGTCAACTATTGACAAGCCATGATGTGAGCGCTAACACTCGCTGTGGCGGGTTCCCGTCGCCGAGTCCGGATCGACGTCCAGGAAGGGCGAACCGATGGGTCCTCACATCCGGCGGTCCGCAGGCGCGGCACTGGTGCTCGGGGTGTTGCTGGCGACGCTGGGAGAGGTGCCCATGCAGACGGAGTCGGCGGCCGGCGCGCTGCCCGACGGCGTGGCGACGACTCCGCCGATGGGCTGGAACAGCTACGACTCGTACAACTGGAACGTCACCGAGGCGCAGGTGAAGGCCAACGCCGACTACATGAGCACCAACCTGCGGCAGCACGGTTGGCAGTACATCGTCGTCGACTGGGCCTGGTACTACCCGGGCAGCGGCACGGGCAGCCCCAACCAGGACGCCAACCTCCAGCCACGGCTGCGGCTGGACGCCAACGGGCGGATGCTGCCGGACACCACCCGCTTCCCGTCCGCGACCGGCACGAACGGCTTCAAGCCCCTGGCCGACTACATCCACGCCGCCGGTCTGAAGTTCGGTATCCACCTGATGCGGGGGATCCCGCGCCAGGCGGTCGCCGACAACACAGCCGTCCTCGGCACGGGCTATCGGGCCAACCAGATCAACAACACCACCACCGCAGCCTGGCTGAATCTCATGTGGGGCCTGAACATGGGCCATCCCGGGGCTCAGGCGTACCTGGACTCGCTGTTCCAGCTCTACGCGAGCTGGGGAGTGGACTACGTGAAGGTCGACGACATCGCGGCGCCGACGTACCGGCAGGCGGAGGTCGAGGGGTACCGGCTGGCCATCGAACGCAGCGGCCGTCCGATGGTCCTCAGCCTGTCTCCGGGCCCGACGTCGACGGGCAGCGGCACCCACGTGGCGGCCAACGCCCACATGTGGCGGGTGGTCAACGACCTGTGGGACAACTGGGGCAGCGTGGACGCGCTCTTCGACAAGCTGCGGGACTGGACGCCGTACCGGGCGAGCGGCGCGTGGCCGGACCCCGACATGATCCCCATCGGGCGGCTGTCGAAGCAGGGGCCGGTCGGCTCGCCCCGGTACTCCAATCTCACGGCGGACGAACAGCGCACCCTGATGACGCTCTGGTCCATCAGCCGGTCGCCGCTGATGTGGGGCGGCAACCTGGTCGAGAACCGTGCCTCGGAGCTGGCTCTGATGACCAACCCGGCCGTTCTCGCGGTCGACCAGGGCAGCACCGCGAACCGGGAACTGTACGGCGGAACCAACCGGGTGTGGACGGCGGACGTACCGGGCACCGACCACAGGTACGTCGCCCTGTTCAACCGGGGCACCGCGACGAGCGACGTGTCGGTCACGCTGGCGGACCTCGGTATCGGCTCGGCCGGCGTCACCGACCTGTGGTCCGGGGCGGACCTCGGTACCGCCACCGGGGTCCTCACCCGCTCGCTGCCCGCCCACGGCTCCGGGCTCTACCGGCTCGTTCCGCAGTCCACGGTGCCGGTGCCCTCGGCGTACACCCTGACCGCCCGGCACAGCGGCAAGCTCGCCGACGTCTCCAACGGCTCGGCCGCCGACGGCGCCAACGTCGTGCAGTGGACGGCCAACGGGCAGGCGAACCAGAGGTGGCGGTTCCGCGACGTCGGTGGCGGCTACCACCAGGTCGTCAACGTCAACAGCGGCAGGTGCCTCGACGTGTACGGCGGAGCCGGTGCCACCGGTGACGGCGTACGGATCGTCCAGTGGACCTGTGGTACGGGTACCAACCAGCAGTGGCGGATCCAGGATCTCGGTACGGGCTACGTCCAGCTCGTCGCCCGGCACAGCGGCAGGTGCCTCGACGTGCTCAACGCCACCTCGGCCGACGGGGGCCAGTTGGGGCAGTGGACCTGCGGCACGGGTACCAACCAGCAGTGGCGGCGCAGTCAGGTGTAGCGGTCGCCCGGCCCGGTCAGGCCTGCTCGTCCGGGGCCGTCGTGTCGGGATGACCGCCCTGCATCCTGCTGATCTCGTTGACGATGCGGGCCAGCGACTGGCGCGTGGCATGGTCCATGTGCAGGGCGCGAAGCGCGATGTCCCGGACGTCGGAGTCACGCAGCGCCGCGACGAGAGCCAGTTGGGAGTTGACGTCGTCGACCACCTGGTCGTCGAAGAAGTAGGCGACCGGTACGCCGAAGAAGGCGGCGAGCGCCTCCAGATGCCGCTTCGTGGGGTTGTCGCGCTGCCCGGTACGCAGTTGCCAGACGTAGGTCTTGGAGAAGGTGCCCACGGTCAGGGCCTCGCAACCCCGGGCGACCTCTTCGTAGCTGAACTCGCGTCCCTTCGGCTGTATCGCCTTGAACAGATGATCAATCCGGTTGGCCAGCGTGCCGTCCGTCATCTCGGCCACGGCTGTCACCGACGTTCGCTGAGATGAACATCCGCCATGACGGACACCGTATCACCACGCTTAGTTTGCAGTTATATCGGATTGTGTACGCAACACCCGTTAGCTACTGTGGACGGAGTTCAGCAGAGTTGTCCACAGGGCTCCGGCCAGCATCGTCAGCACGGGGGTGTCCGATGCTGGCCGGTCATCGGCCATTTGCTCCAGCCGCTTTGCTCTCCGCGCCGTTATGACCTATGGTTTCTAATCGATGTAGCCGACTCCTTCCCCCGTGGGAGCCGGCTACATCGCTTTAGAGATCTCCTGCCTCGTGTGCGGCGATGGGGAGTCCGCGATGATCCTCCCTACCCGTCGATGGAAAGCCGCCTTGCGGTTCAGGCGGCTCCGGCGGCGCTGTGCGGCCCGCCTCGCCGCCCTGCACCTGCCGGCCACGGGCAGCATGACGATGCTCTGTGCCCACATCGGGCAGCAACGGAACCGGCCGATCCGCCTGCTCATGATGCCGCTGCACGAGGCCCGGCCGTGCGGCATCTGGCTCTCGCTGCCCGACGTCGACCTCATCGCGTACGAGGCGAACACCTCCCCGATGCACCAGGACCACATCATCGCCCACGAACTGGCACACGTCGTCTGTGGGCATTCCGTTCTGGGTGCCGACCGGCGCCTCGACTCCCGTCAGTTCTTCCCCGACCTGGATCCCGGGCTCGTGCGTGCGCTGCTGGGCCGCAGTCACTATTCCGATGAGCAGGAGCGGGAAGCGGAGGTCCTGGCATCCCTGCTGCTGAGCCGGGTGGACCGGACACCGGCGGACCGTGGCGGCGACAACGCGCTCACCCTCCGGCTCAAGGAGGCCCTGTTGGCCCCGAACCACGAAGGAGGCCGTACCGATGCATGACCTGATCTACGGAGTCGGCGCGCTGGCAGGCTGGATCGCCTTCACCTACAAACTGAACCACCTGCGCCAGGACTGGACGAACTCGGCACTGCGCGCCATGGTCGCCGCGTTCGGGTTCTCGGCGGTAGCGTTCACCCTCACCGTCGGGCCGGTCTACCAGCCGATCGACGCAGCCCTGGGCGTCCCCAACCTGGCGAAACTGTTCATCCACTCGTTCATGGTCCTGTTCAGCGTGTGCGTCCTGCAGCTGCTGGCCTTCTGGCAGTACCCCGCGCCGCAGGCCCGGCACCGCGCCCGCGTGTACTGGGCGGTCGGTCTCGTCGTCGTCGCCACCATGTCGGCGCTCATCGCGGTCGCGCCGATCCACGACCGGTCCACGATCCACTTCTGGAAGACCCACGCCGGGGAGACCCTGCTGTTCTGGTACCTGGTGATGTTCCTGGTGGCGCTGAGTGCCGGGCTGCTCGCGATCGCGTACCGGTCGTGGCACTTCGCCGGGCTGACCGCGCGGATGCCGTGGATGCGCCGGGGTCTGCGGCTCACCGCCCTCGGAGCGGTGCTCAGCTTCGGATACTGCGCCTGCCGGGGCGGCTATCTGATCCTGATCAGCGCCGATGTGCGCGTCGAGCCGCTCGTCGACATCGCCCAGCCGTTCGCCAGCCTCGGTCAGATCGTCTTCTTCGCCGGGCTCACGATGCCGGGCTGGGGCCCGAAGACCCGTGTCGACCAACTCAGCGCCTACCGCGCGCTCGAACCGCTGTGGTCGGCGCTGCACGACGCGTTCCCGGGAATCGCGCTGCACTCCGCCGCCGAGGGCGACTCCGCGGCCGTGGGGGACGTGAACTACCGCCTCTACCGGCGCATGGTGGAGATCTGGGACGGGTACCTGGCGCTGCGCCCCTACCTGCCCGCCCCGGCTGCCTCCTCCGGGCCGGATGAACCGGCGGCGTCCGACGACGCGGCCAGGTCGATCATCGAGGGCCTGCGGAACCGGCAGGAAGGGTACGAGCCGGCCGTGGTGCCGCCGACCCGGCCGCCGAGCGTCCGGGACAGCGAGCTGGAGTGGCTCGTCGACGTGAGCCGGTCGTTCGCGAGGCTGAAAGCCAGGGACCTTGACCACGCGTGAGGCCACACCGGCCCGGCCGCGGATGTCGTCCGGGGCGGTCTTCTTCGACGACGACGACCGGGTGCTGCTGGTGGATCCGACGTACAAGAAGTACTGGAATCTGCCGGGCGGCGGCGTCGACGCCGGCGAGACACCCCGGGCGGCCTGCGTCAGAGAGGTACGGGAGGAACTGGGCCTCGACGTGTCGATCGGTCCGCTGCTCGTGGTCGCCTGGACGGCGGACGGTCCGGACGGAAAGCTCTTCTTCGTCTTCGACGGCGGGGTGCTCCCGCCGGAGCAACGGGCGGCGATCGTGCTGGATCCGGGGGAACTCGCCGAGTATGCCTTCCTTCCGCCCGAGCGGGCCCGGTGGCGGCTGTCGGAACCGCAGTGGGCCCTGATGGTCGAGGTGCTGGCCGCCCGTGCCGACGGCGTGACCCGGTACGTCGAGCTGGGTCAGGTCTGACCCCCTGGCAGGATGGTGGCGTGTCAGTTCTCCAGCGGTCCGCCCTGCATCCTGTCTACCCGGTCCGGACCGAGCGGTTGCTGCTGCGTCCGCTCAGCACCGACGACGTCGAGGCCCTGTTCGCCTACCGGAGTCGGCCAGACGTCTGCCGCTACGTCCCCTTCGAGCCGATGACCCGGAAGGTGATCAAGGAACGGCTCGCCACGCAGTGGGCGAACACGGAGCTCACGGACGAGGGGCAGGCCCTGACCCTCGGCATCGAGGTCGCCGGGACCGGTCAACTGGTCGGTGACGTGGTCCTGTTCTGGCACAGCCGGGAGCACCGTGGCGGAGAGATCGGATACGTCGTGCATCCCGACTTCAGCGGACACGGTTACGCCACCGAGGCGGCGCACGGGCTGCTGCGGCTCGGGTTCGACCAGCTCGGCCTGCACCGCGTCGTCGCGCGGATCGACGAGCGCAACGAACCCTCGGCGAAGGTCGCGCGACGGTTGGGAATGCGACAGGAGGCCCGGCTCGTGCACAACGAGCTCTTCAAGGGGGAGTGGAGCACGGAACTCGACTTCGCGATCCTCCGCGACGAGTTCCTGCGCTCCGCGCCCGGCGCCGCATCCTGATCACCGCTGGTGTCGCCGTCCCGCCCGGCCGGCGCGTTCTCAGGCCAGGAGCGCGGGTCTCATCTCCGCGCCCAGATTGATCGCGCCCACCACCTGTTGACCGGTCGGGTCGTAGACGTCGACGGTGTTGTTGCGTCGCATCAGTTCCCGGGCCGGGGGCGGCAGCGGCGGTGGCTTGTCCATGACCGCGCGGATCTGTCGGGCGCTGGAGATCAGCCGATTGGCCAGGGAGGCGGCGTCGGTGTCCACCCGGACCCGGCCGTACTCCCAGCCGGCGGCGGTGAGGTCGAGCACCTCGAACACGTGGGTCAACAGCGGGTTCGGGTCGGTCACCCGCAGGAGCCGGGTCGCCCGGGTGCCGACAACCGTGACGGCCGCCGCCACCTGCACGTACGGGTGGAGGCCACACGGCAACCCGAACAACGACCACCGCAGCTCCGGCCCGGCGGTGCGCCACAGCGGCCGGTAGTTCCGCCGGTCGACCACGAGCCGTCGGCCGGTCCGCCGGTACAGGTCGAAAGCCTGGGCGAGGAACTCCGTGTTGGCCTCGTCGGCGAACTCACGCATGATCCTGGTCGCCACGAACAGGCCGTCATCACCGTCCAGCAAGCGGGTGATCCCGTCGACCTGGTCGGAGAACCGGACCTGCACCCGAGCGCCGAACCGGGTCCGGACGTCCTGGAGCAGTGCGTCCTGTCGGCCCGGATCGTGCTGGACCTCTTTCCTACCCAGCAGAAGCCGGAACCACCGCATCTCGCCTCGTTTCAGCAGCCGCCTCAGAACCCGGCAATGCTAGCGGAGATTCCTGCGCTGGTGCGGAGGTCGTGGTCGAGGGCTGCGGCGAGTACGTGGACGTGTGGGTGAGGGCGGTGCGGAGGCCCCCGTAGTGCCGGCCGGGACGTCCTCACTCCCGGCCGCCGATCGCGTCGACCGGAGCGGCCCGCATCGCGAATCGGGTGGCAATCCTGATCGCACCCCAGGAGAGCGAGGTGGTCAGCGCCACGATCGCGACGAGCCCGACGAGGGAGATGCTGGGCACGGGCGACCTCGTCAGTCCGAGGCTCATGCCGATCAGCGGCGGGATCGTCGCCAGCAGACCGAACAGCAGCGCCGAGAAGACCACGATCCTGGCCTCGCCGTTCATCATCGCGCGGACCTGGCCCCGGCTGGCGCCGAGGAGTCGCAGCATCGCGAACTCGCGAACCCGCGCCGTCGTCGCCATCACCAGGGTGTTGACCACGGCGATGGCGATGTAACCCAGCAGCACGGTCTGGAACAGCAGGTTGAGCGCCCAGCCACCCGATCCGCCGCCCCCGGGCGCGGCCAGGAACGTTTCCCGGTCGCCCACCCGGACCGTCGGGTAGCGCTCGACGGCGCCGTCCAGCGCGTCGGAGAGCACCTTCGGGTCGGTGCCGTCCACGGACCTGATCAGCACCGCGATGTCGACCTGCGCGGAGGTGTGGGCGACGACGAGGTCGTTGGGCAGGGTGACGTCCCCGAAGCCCAGGCCGTTCTCGTAGATCGCCACGACCCGGGGCTTGATCATCGTGCCGTCGCCGAGGCGGAGTTCGGTCGTCCCACCGACCTCCGCACGGACGGTCTCCGCGACGACCCGGCTCAGCGCCACCGTCTCGCCCCGCAGGCCGGCGATGTCGCCCCGGATCACCGCGAGGTCCATGGTTTCGGAGAGCCGTTCGGGCGCGACGCCCTGGGCGGCGAAGACCTTGGTCGCGGTGCTGTCCTCGGACGGGAACGTCAGCAGCACCTGCAGCCGCGCCACCGGCGTCGCCACGGCGACCCCGGGAACGCCGCGTACGGCGTCCACGACCTCCGGGGAGATCCCGGCGCCGGACGACGCGGTCAGCACGTGGTCGGCCCGCAGCCCGTCGCCCTGCTGGTGCCGCGCCCCCGCGATCGTCGTGGCGGCGCCGAACACCTGCACGGCGGCCAGGGCCACACCCATGGCCAGCGGTGTGGTGGCCGCACTGAGCCGCCGCCAGTTGGCCCGCGCGTTGGACTGGGCGAGGAAGCCGCTGGCCGTGGACCTCCGGGTCAGGAGCCGGCCGAACAGCACGACGGCGCCGTTGAGCAGCAGGGGTCCGAGACACCCGACCACCACGACGAACAACAGAACCGCGCCGGCCGAGGTGTCGGCGGCCGAGTCTCCCGGCAACGCCACGTTGCCCAAGGTCAACAGCAGTCCGAGCGGGATGAGCAGAACGCCGATGGTCAGTCGGACCCAGCCGAGCTTCCTGGGCTCGACGGCGGCGTCCCCGAGTGCCTCGACCGGGCTGACCCTGGCCACCCGGCGCGCGACCAGCCAGCCGGCGAGTCGGGCGCTGACCATGCACAACACCATCGAGGCGAGGACGGGCAGGAACCCCACCCGCATCTGGAAATCCGGGGGCATCGCACCGGCCAGGACGAACACGCCGCGCATCACGAACGCGAGCGCCACGCCGGGGATCGCGCCGACCAGGGAGGCCACCGACGACACCAGCGTCGTCTCGGCATTGATCATCCAGTGGATCTGCCTGGGGGTCGCGCCGATGGCGCGCAGCAGGGCCAGTTCGCGCCTGCGCTGCCGCACCGACAGCGCGAGCGTACTCGCCACCACGAACACCACGATCAGGACCATGATGCCGCCGAACGACGCCGCCGTCTCCACCACCAGGCTGCGGGTGTCGCCCACATCCAGGAACTCCACGTCACCGCGTCCCGCGCCGGTGTGGGCCACCAGGCCCGGCACGGCGGCCGCGATGCGCTCGGCCAGCCCGTGCGGGGCGACGCCGGGCGCGGCGAGCACACCGATGGCGTCCACCCGGTCCGGGCGGCCGGACAGCCTGGTCGCCTGGTCGTCGGTGAAGAACACGGCCGACTGCCGGTCCAACCCGTCTCCGGGCGCGCTGGCGATCCCCACCACGCGGTAGGAGGACGGGATCGAGCCGACCACGAGCCGTACCGTCGTGCCGAGCGACACGCCGCCGCGCGCGGCGAGGTCGGCGTCGAGGACGACTTCGTCCGGCGCCGAGGGCAGGTGACCCTCGCGTACCCGGAACGGCGCGAGCGCCGCGGCGGACCAGCCGTGCCCGAGTACCGGGAAGTCGTCCGGGCCGCGCACCGCGTCACCGTCCGGGGTGAGCAGGCTGACCTCGACGTTGACGTCGCCGATGGCGGACTGGACGCCGGGTACCGCGGCGACGGCGGCAACCTTTTCGGCGGGCAGCGTGACACGCTCGGTGTAGCGGACTTCGGAGCTCTCGTCCAGCCGGAAGGACTGCTGCGCCCCGAGGACCACCGCCGCGCCCGAGTAGCGCTCCGGGGCCACGCCGGTGCCGAGGCCGGACATCAGCAGGATCCCGCAGGCGGTGATCACCGCCGAGCCCGTGGCGATCGCGATGAAGGAGCCGACGAAACCGCCGCTGCGACCCCTGATCGTGCTCCACGCCAGGGACAGGTCCTTGGGCAACGGCACCACGAGGCGGACCAGCCGCCGGATGCTGCGGATCACCACTCGCCCAGGTGTGTCATGCGCGCCGCGACCTGCTCCGGAGTGGGTCGGGTCAGCTCACCCGCGAGCCTGCCGTCGGCCAGGAACACCACCGAGTCGGCGTACGAGGCGGCGACCGGGTCGTGGGTGACCATCAGCACCGTCTGCCGCATGTCGTCCACGACGTGCCGCAGCAGTTCCAGGACCTGCCTGCTGGAGCGGGTGTCCAGCGCACCGGTCGGCTCGTCCGCGACCACCACCTCCGGATGCGTGATCAGCGCGCGGGCGATCGCGACCCGCTGCTGCTGACCGCCGGAGAGTTCGCTCGGCCGCCGCCCGCCGTGCTCGCCGAGGCCGACCGCGGTGAGCACCTCGCGGAGAAACGGTCGGTCGATCCTCCGGTCCGCCAGCCGCAGCGGCAGCGTGACGTTCTCCTCCACGGTCAGCGAGCCGAGCAGGTTGTAGGCCTGGAAGACGAAGCCGATCCGCTGACGTCGCACCTCGGTGAGCTCGACCTCGCCGAGGCGGGACAGTTCGACGTCGCCCAGCCAGACCGAACCCGAGGTCGGCCGGTCCAAGCCGGCCGCGCAGTTGAGAAAGGTGCTCTTACCGGAGCCGGAGGGGCCCATCACGGCGGTGAACGTGCCGCGGAGCAACTCGATGCTCACGGCATCCAGCGCCCGCACCGCACTCTTGGACGATCCGTACGTTTTCGACACGGAACCCAAACGGATCGAATAGTCAGCGGACGTGCGGCGCCGCACAGCATTGGCCATGCCGTCCGACGCTACGGACCAGATCGGCGCGGACCGCTACCCCGTACCACCCGATCCGAGGTACAGCTGGCTGTAGTGCTGCCGGCGGCGGTCGCCTGGCAGACTCGACGCCGTGTCGGGAACGCGAAGGGACGCCGCCCCCGCGGAGTGGCGGACGGGCCCCCTGTGACGTCGGGCCGACGGTGGGCGCGGGTGCGGCGCAGCGGTGGTTACCTCCTGGTGTCACTGGCCTCCGGGATCGCCACGGTGCTCGCGTTGCCGCTGCTGTGCGTTCCGCGGCTCGCCCGGCTCTGGGCCGACTGGCACCATGATCGCGCGACCCGCCTGCTCGGGACGCCGATGGCATCGCGTCCTGCCCCGCGCGCGGCGGGTCGCCGAGCCTGGGCCGGTCCGTCCACGGGCCGCGACCTGCTCTGGCTGCCGGTGAACGCCATAACCGGGGTAGCGTTCGGCCTGACCGCGCTGCTGTGCGTGGGGAACCTCCTGCCCGCGGCGGTCGCCACAGCGCTGTGGTGGGCGTTCGAACCGGAGGATCGTCCGCGGCCGTTCGTTGACGTTCCGGTGACCGGCTGGGCGACCGCTCTCACCCTCGGTCCACTGCAGATCATCCTGCTCACCACGCTGGCGTACCTGTGTTTCCCGATGATGGCTCGCGTACACGCCCGGATCTGCCTGGCCGTGCTGTCGCACTCGACGGCCGAACAGCTCGCCGACCGGGTCGCCGTGTTGACCCGCACCCGGGCGGACGTGCTCGACGCGCACGGTGCGGAGTTGCGCCGGATCGAACGTGACCTGCACGACGGCACCCAGGCCCGACTGGTGGCCATCGCGATGCGGCTGGCCGTGGCCCGGCAGGTGTTGTCCGACAATCCCCGGAACGAGCAGTTCCTGGCGGAACTCCTTCGGGACGCGCACGAGGGAACCGAAGAGGCGATGACCGAGCTTCGCGGGGTGATCCGAACCGTCTACCCGCCGATCCTCGCCGATCGCGGCCTCGTCGGGGCCCTGACCGCCGTGACCGCCCGCTGCGGCGTACCGACCCGACTGAACATCGGCGACATCGAACGGGTACCGGCGGCCGTGGAGGCCGTCGTCTACTTCGCCGTCGCCGAGGCACTCACCAACGTCACCAGGCACAGTCGGGCGACGACGGCCAGCGTACGAGTGAGCCGCGCGGCCGACCGGTTGTCGGTGGTGGTCACCGACAACGGCACCGGCGGCGCCGACGATCGGCTGGGCACCGGCCTCGCCGGCATCCGTGGCCGGGTGCTCGCGCTCGACGGCACCGTCGAGATCGACAGCCCGGCCGGCGGGCCGACGACCATCACCATGGAGCTGCTGTGCGGGTCGTGATCGCCGAGGACAACGTGCTGCTGTCCACCGGGCTGGAACTGCTGCTCAACCGGGTGGGCTTCGAGATCGCCGCCATCGTCGACGACGGGGCCGGCTTCCTCGCCGCGGTGCGGGACCATCGGCCCGACGTCACCATCGTCGACGTTCGGCTGCCGCCGTCGTTTCGCGACGAGGGCATCCGAGCCGCCCTGCAGGCCCGTCGAGAGCACCCCGGCCTGCCGGTCCTGGTGCTGTCGCAGTACGTCGAGCAGCAGTACGCCGCCGAACTGCTCTCCACCACCGGCGGCGGCGTGGGCTACCTCCTCAAGGACCGCGTCAGCCGGGTGGACGAGTTCGTCGACGCGCTGCGCCGCGTCGCCGCCGGTGGTACCGCGATGGACCCCGAGGTCATCGCGCAACTCGTCCAACGCGCCGGCGATCCGATCGCCGCCCTCACCCCTCGGGAACGCGAGGTACTCGCACTGATGGCACAGGGACACGACAACGGCACCATCGCCGGCCAGCTCGTCATCACCGACAACGCCGTACACAAGCACATCGGCAACATCTTCGCCAAGCTCGGCCTCGCCGTGAGCGACAGCGGCCACCGCCGCGTCCTCGCCGTCCTCACGTACCTCAACACCGCGGGCCAGTTCGACGGCCGTTGATCCGGGCGATCGACGGACCCGCGCCCCCGCTCCGCCGGTCAGGCCGTAGCGGTCGGGCGGGCATCGGCGACGACGCCGTCGGCATCCGGATCGGCTGGCGGGGCGACGATGACCTGTACGAGGTCCCGCAGGTGCCGGCCGAGTGCGGCGGGATCCGCCTCGCTCAACCCGTCGGTGTTGATGACCTCGCGCATCAGCCGCACCCCGGCGATCAGGGACAGCAGCAGCTCCGCGCGTTGGGCGGCGTCCCGACCGGGCAGCAGGTCGGCCAGGTGGCGGCCGGCATGGTTCCGGACCCCGGCTCGGATGATCTCCGCGGCCCGAGGGTTGGCCGCCGACCGCAGCATCAGCAGGAACGGGTCGGGCTCTTCGGCCTCGGACGCGGTCCGTGCGACCAGGGTGGCCGCGAGTCGCTCGCCCAGCGTGGAAAGGTCGTCGGCGACCACCGTAGGGGGCGCGAAGGTCCGCTCCACGACCTCGGCGAAGAGTTGCTCCTTCGACCCGAAATAGCGGTTGACCAGCATCGCGGTCACGCCTGCGGCTCCGGCTATGTCCCGCACTCCGGCGCCGTCGTAACCGGCTCGGGTGAACGCGGCCATCGCGGAGTTGAGGATCGCCTCTCGGGTGGCGCTGGCGTCGCGCCGTCGCGCGGGTGAACCGCCATTACCATCCGATGCGTCCCTGGTCACCTCTACGATCGTAGACAACCCTGGTCGAGGAGGTCTACGGATGTAGACGTGACGGGCGTGGCCGGTGCCGAGCCGTCGCCGGTCTCAGCGCCTGGCGCCGCCCGGCCGACCCGGGCTGGTTCCGGAGCGACGGTGGCCGACGCGTGGCGTCCGTACCACCGGGGATTTACCAGAGGCCGAATGGAAGTCGCGCGCCGCGGCGGCCACCGCATCGTCGGGATCGTGCTCGAGTACCCGCCGGATCCGGGGCGGAACGACGTCGGACGTCGCCATCGCCAGCCGGACGTGCACCGAACGGTCGTCGACCAGGCGCTCCAGGTCCGCGTCGGCCAACTCGAGGGCGCGGACGAGCGCCACCCGGACGTCGACCACCGGGTCCTGGGCGAGCGCGCTCCGCTGCTCGGCGGTGGTCCGGGGGTTGCGGGCGACCCCCTTGCGTACGCGTGCCGTGCGATCGGCCATCAGCGCGGTGATCACGTCGGGGTCGTGGGTGTGGGTGGCGAGTCGTTCCCGTACCTCTGGTGACACGTCGTCGACGAGCTTGGCGGCCAGCTCGGGTTCCAGTTCGCGGGTCTCCGCGAGGAGCCCCCGCAGTTCCTTGTCGGGTGCCTCCGACATCACCCGGCGAACCGACTCGTCGCAGGCCGGGTTGCCGGCAACCGCCCAGCGGATCCACCGGTCGGCGTCCTTGACCAGGCGCAGCAGGTTGCCGACGGACGTCGAGGGATTTCTCGCCACGGCCTCCCGGACCTGACGATCGTGGTCCCGGGTCAGCGGTCGCAGTGCCTGTGCGGGTGCGTCGGTCCGGGCCGCGACCGCCTTTCGGACCAGGGCCGACGGGTCGGACGCCAGGTCGAAGAGGGTCATCTGGGGCGTTGCGGGATCCTGCGCGAGGGCGAGCCGTTCGTCGGGGCTCCCGTCCGACGCCGCGTGGGCGGTGGCACTCGACCCGGTGTGGCCGTCGGACCCGCCGACATCCTGCTGCTTCCCCATGGGCGCAATCATGTCACGCGCCGACCGGAGCAGCCGAGCCTGACCAGCGGCTGCGCAGGGTGACCGCGCCGTCCCGGCCGGCGGCGACGGCGATCTCGGTCGCGGCGCCGCCGGACCACCTGGTGTCGATCAGCCGGTGCCGCCGTCGCCGCGCGCGTTCAGCGAGATCTTCGCGGCGGCCGCCAGCGCGGGGTCCCTGAGCGCGGAGATCTGCGCCTCCGGATGCAGGGCGAACAGGTGCGACACGTGCCGGTGCTGGTCGCCCGGGTTGTCCAGGTCGGCCTTCCACTCCTGGAGCTGTCCCAGGAGCCGACCCGGATGCCGGGATCCAGCCGCTCCAGCGCGCTCCGGAGCTCCCGACGGAACGCGGCGTCGCCGCCGACGATTCCGGCTGCCTCCACACGCCCTGGAGGTTCGCCGGCAGCGAGCCGGCCCGGGACGGGGCGACCATCGCACCCAGCGCGCCGTTGCCGATCGGCAGCGCCTGGGTCTGCCAGTCGACGGCAGGTTCGTCGTACCAGAGGGTCAGCGCGTCCCCGACCCGGCCGGGTGGGTGGCAGGTCCCTGCACCGTCGGGTACCACTTCTTCGATCATCAGCCGAACGGTTCGTTGTATGAGTCCTTTCCGGCCGGACGCCCCTGGTACCGCCGTCACAGCCTGAACCGTGGCGACCCGAACGACGCCTGAGCCTGTATGTTCCTCGCTCATGTCCTCCCTACGCCTCCGCCTGGCAGCGGGCGCCGCCACGATCGTGGTCGCCGCATTCGCCAGCGTCTCGATAGTCTCACCGGCAGCCGCGGCGGCCCCCGGCCTGAGCCTGCACTACGGCAACGACGCGGTCGACATCGACAGCACCGGTACGACCATCCACGTGTGGGCCTACAACAACGGCGACGCCGGTGCGGCGGGGGTGACCGCCACCTTCGACCTGAGCGGGCTGCGCGACGTCAAGGTCAGCATTGACGAGTACGCCGAGAACTGCACCCAGAGCGGCAAGACCGTCACGTGCACGGTGAACGACCTGCAGCCGGAGACGGAAGAGTTCCTCTACCCGTTCACGCTCGCGAGTACGCCGCGCGCGGCAACCGGCCCCGCCGGTTCGGTCAAGGGCACCATCAAGGGCACCGCGGCCGACGGAACGGTTCACACCGGGACCGCTGAACTCGCCATCAACATCGTGGCGACCGGCGCCGACCTGGTAGCGGTCGCCGAGAACCTCAACACGCCGGAGAAGCCAGCCGGACCGGGCGACATCCTGCCCATCAAGGGCGGCTTCTTCAACGAGGGCGACAGCACGGCCGAGGGCTTCTTCGTGCGCCTCCAACTCACCACGGGCGCGACCTTCGTCGAGGAGTACGAGGACTGCACCTACCGCCAGACCTGGCCCGGCACCCGTCCCGAGGGATACGTCTACGGTCCCGGTGAGGTCACCTGCGTGGCGCCGTTGGAGATCCCGGTCGACCAGGGCTTCCTTCTGCACGACCCGGAGACAGGCGACGCGCTCTTCCACGCCACCTTCGGCAAGAACCTGCGGGGCCCGGCCAAGCTCGACGGCTCGGTCGAGGTCGGCCTGCTCGACGACCTCGACTCCGAGGAGGGCCTGCGGACGGCGCGCAAGGGCAAGGGCAAGTCGTTCGCCGACGCGGTGGCGGCGCTCAAGCCGGCGACGAAGTCGAAGGCGCTGCGCGAGGCCGACACCAACGACAACGTCGCCTGGTACGACTTCTGGTCCAAGCCGAACAAGCACGACTTCGCCGTGACGACGACCCCGGTGAGCGGTGCGATCGGCGAGACCGTCGAGGTGCCCTACACGGTGGTCAACAACGGCCCGTCCGACGGCTCCGGCGGCTGGACGTTCGTCGCACCCTCCGGCACGGTCCTGGTGCGCGGCGAAGACGGTGACGGCCCGTGGTGCTACTTCCAGGACGGCGGAGGCCACCCGGTCGACGAACTGCCGACGGTGAACTGCAGCACCGAGAGCGAGTGGCCGGCGACGGCCTCCGGCTACGGCGGTGTCAAGACGACGATCAAGCTCCGGATCATCTCGACCCCGGGTGACGACGGCACGCTCACCGTCCGGCCCGGGTCGGGA
Organism: Plantactinospora alkalitolerans; assembly: GCF_015690345.1. Lineage (GTDB taxonomy): Bacteria > Actinomycetota > Actinomycetes > Mycobacteriales > Micromonosporaceae > Plantactinospora > Plantactinospora alkalitolerans. Next base: position 80,422 of record NZ_JADPUN010000260.1, read on the forward strand.
CCGACCGAGGTCAACCCGGACAACAACGTGGCGAAGTTGGTGATCAACGTCGGCAGCGGCGGGGGTGGCGGTGGCCTCCCGGTCACCGGCGCGAAGGCCGGTGTCGTGGTCGGCATCGGTGCCGGCGTGCTGGCCCTCGGGGCGGTGCTGTTCCTGGTGGCCCGGCGTCGCCGGATCGTCACCGTGGCCGAGTAGTTCTTCCGCCAGTGAAAGGGCACCGCGCTCGCGGTGCCCTTTCCGCGTGTGTGGGACGACGTACGGCGTCGCGTCCATTTCCCCGACCCGCGCCGGATGCTCACCCGCCCCTGGTCAGCCTCTCGGCGGGCACCGGGGGCGGCGATCCCGACGGCGACGGGCCGGATTCGACCGACTGGAGAGGGCGGGGACGCGTACCCCCGGATTGCCTTTCTCCTCGACCGGAGGCTCGTCCGTCTCGTCCGGGGTGTGCGGGCCGGATCGTCGGGAGTCGCACGACGAAGGTGGCACCCTCGTGGGGCCGGCTCGCCGCGGTGATCGTGCCCCGATGACAGGTCACCACCTCGCGCAGCAGTGCCAGGCCCAGGCCGAAGTTGCGGTCGCCGGCACCCGCGCCGCGGTGGAAGCGGTCGAAGAGACGTTCCGTGTCGGCGGGGTCGAAGCCGTCCCCGGTGTCCTCGACGACGAGTTCGGCGACCCGGCCGTGGTCGTCCTCGCGCACGGTCAGCTCCACACGGCCGCCGGGCGGGGTGTGGGCCAGCGCGTTCGCCAGCAGCTCGCAGACCACCCGACGCAGGGCCGATTCGACGCCGGACACCTGCACCGGCCCGTCGGGTACCGACAGCGCCAGGGTCACCTGGCGTTCGTCGGCCCGGTCGGACTCGCTCGCGAGCGCCTCGACGACGAGCGCCGTCAGGTCGACCGGTCCGGTCGGTGGCAGGTCGGCCGGCACGGCCGCGAGTCGGGCCGAGAGCAGCAGCTCGTCGACGATCTCGCCGAGCCGGCGGGTGGTGCCGACCAGCCGGTCCAGGTCGCGGCGGTCGGCGTCGGAGCCCTCCCGGTCGGCCCGACGGGCCAGCATCTGGGCGCGTACGTGGACCTGGGCGATCGGCGTACGCAGTTCGTGGCTGGCGTCGGCGACGAAGCGCCGCTGCCGGCCGAGCGCGTCCGCGAGGGGTGCGACGGCCCGGCGGCCCACGACGGTACCGGTGAGGATCGCGGCCACCAGGCCGACCGCGGCCGCGAGGAGGAATGCCGTGAGCAGGTGTCGACGGTCGGCGAGCTGGAACCGGGCGTCGAACACCACCTGGACGACACCGTCACCGCGTGGCTGGGTGCGTACGTGGTAGACGGTGCCGTCGGCATGGACCTCGGTCGTCTCCGCCGTGCGGGTTGTCGCGACCGTGGCGATGGCATCGCGCAGGGGGAACCCCGGCGGCGGCGGGTTGACTCCGGTGTCGAGCCTGCCGCCGTCGTAGAGGATGATCCAGCTACAGGCGGGTGGCCCGGCGATCTTCCCGTGTTCCGCGCCCCAGGCGAGTTCGCGCTGGATCTGGCTCTGCTGGCTCTGGAACAGCACGGCGTAGGAGATGCCGCCGACGAGCGCGAGCAGCGTCCCGATGGCGAGCCCCACCAGCAGGCCGATCCGCAGGCGTGCCCGCCGGACGATGAGTTGCTCGATCGTCTGGGCGGGGATCACAGCATCCCCAGCCGGTAGCCGAGGCCGTGTACCGTCCGGATCGCGGTCCGGCCGAGCTTGCGGCGCAGATAGTAGACGTAGGTGTCCACGATGGATGCCGCCGCGGCCTCGTCAAAGACCCGCCGGCGCAGTTCGGAGCGGGAGTGCACGGTGTTGGGCCGCGCCGCGAGCACCCGCAGCAGCTCGAACTCCCGCGCGGAGAGCGCCACCCGGGTGCCGTCGGGTAGTACGGCGTCGCGCAGCGACAGGTCGAGTATGCCGGCGCCGATCCGCAGCACGTCGGTGGAGTCCGACGTGCGGCGGCACAGTGCCCGGATCCGGGCGCTCAGTTCGTCGAGGTCGAAGGGCTTGACCAGGTAGTCGTCCGCGCCCGCGTCGAGGCCGGCGATCCGGTCGTTGACGGTACCGAGGGCGGTCAGCATCAGCGCCCGGGCCGGTACGGCCCGGGCACGCAGCTTGGTGACCAGGTTCAGGCCGTCGAGAGCGGGCAGCAGCCGGTCGATGACCATGACGTCGTACGGACGGGTCAGCCCGAGGTGCAGGCCGCGCTGGCCATCGGGGGCCTGGTCGACGAGATATCCCTCGTCGACCAGCGTCTCGGTGACCATGTCGCTCAGCTCCGCGTCGTCCTCTACCAGCAGCAGCCGGGTCGACCTCGCGCCGCACATTCATTGATGTTCGCATATATGTCGATGTTTGCGATGGTGATAGTTGTCTCTTCAACCAATGGTGCTCATCGGGTACCGGCGAGCGCCGGTGGGGGTGTAGAAACGGGAAGGCGTGCCTCCCGCCGCTCGATCCAGCTCAGCAGCGGCGTCGTCATCAGCGTCGTGACCAGTGCGACCAGCACGAGCACGGTGAAGAGCGACGGATTGACGATGCCCGCCTCCAGGCCCACGTTCAGGGCGATGAGCTGCATCAGGCCGCGGGCGTTCATCAGGGCTCCGACGCGCAGGGCCACGCCGTTCGGCTCGCCGCGTAGCCGGGCCGCGGCCCAGCAGGCCCCGAACTTGCCGGCGATCGCGACCGCCACACAGGCCACGGCGAAGAGCAGCACCGCCGGGTCGCCGAACAGGCCGAACTCGGTCCGCAGCCCGGAGAAGGTGAAGAACAGCGGCAGGAAGAGCATCGAGGCGATCGGTGCGAGCCGGTCCACCACCCGGTCGGTGCGCTCCGACCGTGGCATCACCACGCCGACCGCGAAGGCCCCGAAGACCGCGTAGAGCCCGATCTCGTCGGTGTACCAGGCGACGACGAACAGCAGCGCCACCGTGCCCAGCAGCCGGGCGTTGTCACCGAGCCGGTCGCTGCCCATCAGCGCGGAGGTGACCCGCCGGCCGCCGAACCACAACACCACGCCGAAGAGGATCGCGCCGCCGCCGGTGATGATCGCCGGGCGGGCCTCGCCGGAGGCGAAGGCGAGCACCACGGCGAGCAGGATCCAGGCGACCATGTCGTCGATCGCGCCGCTGGCCAGCGAGAGTGACCCGTGTCGGGTGCCGGCCTGTCCGCGCTCGGTGATGATCCGGGCCAGCATCGGGAACGCGGTGATCGCCAGGGCGACGCCGACGAACGCGGCCGAGACCCCGAGTGAGGTGCCCTCGGCCTGTATCGGCACCGCCCCGGCGGTGACCAGCACGAGCAGGACGCCGAGCGCCAGCGGGACGGTGACCCCGGCGAGCGAGACGGCTCCGGCCGTACCGGCGAGCTTGGTGACCCGGTGCCCGGTGAAGGCGTAGCCGGCCTGGAACATGAACAGCACGAGCCCGACCTGGCCGACCACGTAGAGGATCGGGAGCAGTTGGGTGGGGAAGAGGGCGTCCTGGACCTCGGGCAGGAGCAGCCCGAGCAGCGACGGGCCGAGCAGGACGCCGGCGAGCATCTCGCTGACCACCGGCGGCTGACCCATCCTGCCCAGCAACGCGGTGACGACTCGACAGAAGAGCAGGATCACGGCGACGGCGATGAAGAACCGTGGCGCGAGCTCGGTGGGTGTCACTGCCCTACCTCCTCGAAATAGGCGGCGCAGAGTCTCTGACGCCGGGCGTCGACGACCATCCAGGTGCCGAAGGCGAGTTGTTCGAGCGAACGGCCGACATCGGCCCACCGGTCCCGCAGACGCATCGCCGCGAGCCGGGTGCGGCCCGGTCCGGTGATCCCCGCCGGCGTGAGGTACGCGGGACCGCGACTGGGCAGTGAACGGGTGTGCGAGGCCGAGGAGGTCACCACGTACCGGCGCAGTACCTCGCGGGTGGACGCGCGCAGCATCACCGGGGCGACACCCCGGGCCGGACAGGCCCGGTTGGCGGTGACGCCGTACGGGATGAAGTGCGCGTCCCGGTGGTGCAGACCCCGCCACCGGTCCGGGTCGAAGGTGTCGTCGTCGGCCGGGCCGGTGCGCTGGAACGCCCGGTAGTTGAACAGCAGCACGGCTCCGGCCGGCAACGTGACCCGCTCGTCCACCACGATCGGCGCGGACGTGATCCGATGGGCGATGCCGAAGAGCGGATGCACCCGCAGCGTCTCGTCGATCAGCCGGTCCAGTGCGTCGTCGTCGTCCACCTGCGACCTCGCGGGCGGGTACGCGGCCGCGCAGAGCAGCACGTGCGCCATCGCCTCGGACATCTGCACGACGGCCGTGTTGAAGTACGCCCCCTGGACGTACCAGGCCGTCTCCAGGGCGGTGAACGGCTCCGGCAGCACGACCGGGCAGGTGCCCTCCTCGATGCGCCGGAGCAGGTAACGGGTGAGGCGCTCCCGCCGGTCCAGGTGCCGCAGGCCGGTGCCCTTCAGCGCGGTCACCACGTCGTCGGCGTTGGCGACGATCAGTTCCCGGGCCTGCCGTGGGCACGGCTCGGCGAAGACCAGCTCGTAGTAGACCTCGGCCCAGACCGGCATCATCAGGTCCCGCAACCGGACGTGGCTGGTCCGTCCCGGGGGCAGGGTGTCGAGTACCCGCCGGGTGGCGGCGGTGGCCAGGTCGGCGGAGCGCCGGTGCCCGATGGCGAGCACCCGTCGGGTGGTCCGCGCGACGGTCCGGTAGCGCTCGCCGGGTTCCAGGTGCTCCTGGTGCATCTGTGGACCGGGCGCGAGCCAGTACCAGAACAGGTCGGACAGCCCGGCGCCCCTGCTGCGTCCGTCGGCGGCGGGATCGGCGTAGATCCGCGCGAAGTGCTCCGCGCCGACCAGCGGACCGGGTACGGGTATGCCCTCGGTGCCGTTGATCCGGCCGAAGATCCACTCCCGGAGCCGGACGACCGTCGGCGGCAGCCACCGGGGCAGGCTCCAGAACACGCCGGCCGCCAGGATCGCGACCACGGCGACGGTCATGGGCGGGCCACCACGAGGTCACCGGTGAGGTCCGCCGGCCGCGCGGCTCCGGCCAGGGCGAGACCCTGGTCCAGCTCGGTGGTCAACCGTTGCAGCACGTTCCGTACGCCGTCGGCCCCGTCCGCGGCGAGCCCCCAGAGCACCGGCCGTCCGACCAGCACCGCCGTGGCGCCCAGCGCCAGGGCGACCAGCACGTCGGTGCCGCGCCGGACGCCGCCGTCCAGCAGGATCGGCAGCCGGCCGCCGACGGCCTCCACCACGGCGGGCAGCGCGTCCACCGTGGCCACCACGCCGTCGAGTTGCCGCCCGCCGTGGTTGGAGACGACCACCCCGTCCACGCCGTGCGCGACGGCGAGCCGCGCGTCGGCCGGGTGCAGCACGCCCTTGAGCAGGATCGGCAGCCCGGTCACCCCGCGCAGCCACTCGATCCGCTGCCAGCCGAGATCCGGGTCCATCGCGATGTTCCGGACCCGACCGGTGTCGTCACGCATGTTCTCGCAGAGCAGACCCGGGGGCAGGTCCAGGAAACCGTTGCGCAGGTCCCGCTCGCGGCGGCCGAAGACCGGCGAGTCGACGGTCACGACCAGGGCCCGGCAGCCGGCCGCCTCGGCCCGCTTCACCACCGACTCGGTGAAGGTCAGGTCCGGCTGCGGATAGAGCTGGAACCACAACGGGCCGCCGGCCATGGCGATCCGTTCGACCGGTGCGGTCGCGGCCATGCTGACCACCATCACGGTCCCGACGTCGGCCGCGCCCCGGGCCGTCGCGACCTCGCCGGCCGGATGCGCCAGCCCGTGGAACGCGGTCGGTGCCACGAGTACGGGTGTCGCCAGCTCGTCGCCGAACAGCGAGGTCCGCAGGTCGCGCTCCCCGGGCGACCGCAGCACCCGGGGTACGATCCGCCACCGCTCGAACGCGTCCTCGTTGTCCCGCAGCGTCCGCTCGTTCCCGGCCCCGCCGGCGAAGAAGTCCCAGTGTGCCGGGTCGAGCCGGGCCCGGGCCCGCGCGGCCAGCTCGTCGAGCCCGTCCGCGTACGCGCCGAGCCCGTCCAGGCCCGCGCCGAGTCCGTCCACGTCAGCCCTCGGCGCCGGAGAGGCAACGGCCCAGGAAGGCCGCCAAGGGCTTGACGTGCACCTCCGGTCGGTCCCACCGGTTCTCCAGGTTCTCGGCGAGATGGTGGGTGGCGACCACCCGCCCGCTGCGGTGGTAGCGGACCACCGGGTGCAGGTACGCGGCGTCGTGCGCCCGCCCCACGGTGTCCTGGGCGACCCGTACGACCGTGATGTCGAACGGGTCCACCTGGTCGTGGTCGGGGCCGTACTCCAGGGTGACCACGAACGCGTGCTCGTGGTCGTGGTCGGCGGTGCGGAGCCCGGACTGCACGAAGTAGTCGACCGGGACCTCCTCGTGGTAGCGCGCGTCCGGCCCGGCGACCGTCACCACGTCGGCGAGGAAGCCGAACTGCTGCCACAGTGCGGAGGTGCGGTTGATTCGGGTGATGACCGCGTCCGTCATGGACTCCGGGGTGGCGTCGAGTTTGTCCGCGGGCCACGGGGTGTCGCCGTACCGGCGCTCCAGGATCCGGTGCAGCGCGCGCACCGAGTAGCGGAAGCCGTGGATGAACCCACTCGTCGACTTCCTGAAGTCCCGCTCCTGGGAGAGCGTGCCGGCGAAGTACATGCCGGACACGTTCACCGACTCCCACTCCGGGGTCTGCGCGGGAAAACGCTCCTTGATCACCAGCTCCGGGCGGCAGGTCTCGTCGAAGATCGAGGCGTCGAAGCGAAAGCCGGTGCAGGCCAGTACGCGGTCGTAGCGCAACTCCTTCACGAACTCGTCGGCCCGGGAGAAGCTGAACGCGACCTTGAAGCCGTCGCCGTCGCGTTCGATGCTTCTGATGTTCCCGTCCAGGATCGCGTTGGCCGACTTCAACTGGTAGGTGTCCAGGAAGTTGTTGTTCACCGCACGCAGGTGCCCGACGTAGTGGGTGCGCCAGGCCATCCGTACCGCGCTGGGCCCGGCCAGGTGGATCAGCGTGGTGGTCTCCATCAGGTTCTCCGCCGTCTCGAAGGCGGAGTTGCCCTTGCCGATGATCAGCACCTTCTGGTCGAGGTAGTCGCGCGGGTCGACGGACATCACGTCGTACCCCTCGGCGAGTTCGAAGCCCGGGATGTCCGGTTCGTAGGTCCGGGACACGCCGGTGGCCACCACCAGCCGCCGGGCCCGGAAGGTCTCCCCGGCCCGGACCTCGAAGATCCCGTCCCGCTTCGAGACGGACGACACCGGAGAGTTGTAGCGGACCCGGGCGCCGGTCCTCGTGGCGAAGTCGGCGAGATACCGGACCATCACCTCGGCGTCGGGGAAGTAGCGCTCGGTGTAGGTGGTGAACCGCAGCGACGGATCCTCGCCGAGCAGCGAGTTCCAGTCCAGTCGCAGGTTCAGTTCCGGGTCGTCGGAGCCGGTGTGCGGCTTGTTGATGGAGATGAGCTGCCGGTGCCGCGGATAGCGGGTGAAGAAGGCGCCGGGCGCGTCCGCCGCCTCCAGCACCAGGTAGTCGCGCTTGCCGTCGGCCTCCAGCAGAGCGGCGAGCTGAAGGCCAGCCGGCCCGGCCCCGATGATTACGTAGTCAAGCGTCACGGGAGTCAACGTAGGAATCAGAAATCAGAGAAAACTCAGGCCTTCCATGATCTCCGCCGCCCGTCGTACGTCCGCGGCCAGCGGCCGATCGGGGTCGACCGGGGGGATGGCCGCCGCCAGCGCGTCCAGCATCGCCGTACAGCCCGGCGCGGTGGGCGTACGGGCGCCGACGTGCACTGCCTGGCGCAACCCGAGGGCGAGCGAGCCAGCGAGAAGCCGCAGCAGCCCCGCCTGGTCCAGGGCGCGCAGGGCGGCCTGCGTACCGAGCGGGATCACGTCCTGGTTGTGCAGGTTCGTCGGAAGACTCTGCATGCTGGCCGGCACCGCGTCCCGCCGGATCTCGGTGACCAGGGCGGTCGACGCGAGCTGCACCCCCTGCAGACCGTGCTGCTGACCCGGCCCGGCGGCGAGCATCGGCGGCAGGCCACCGTTGCGGACCGGGTCCACGAGCAGGTCGAGTTGCCGCTCGGCGAGGTTGCCGATCTGGGCGATCACCATGGTGAGCACGTCTGCGGCGAACGCGGCCGGCTGGCCGAAGAAGTTGCCGCCGTGCACCACCCGGTCGTCGTCGGGGAAGAACAGCGGATTGTCGCTGACGCTGCCGAGATCCGCCTCGACCACCCCGTCGACGAACCGCAGGGCGTCCTCGGCGGCGCCCAGCAACTGCGGCGAGCACCGGATGCTGTACGGCTCCTGTAGTGGCCGAAGCCCGGAGGGGACCGCGCCGTGCAGGACGGCGCGCATGGCCGAGGCGACGTCGATCGGGCCACGGTGGCGGTACCGGCCGATCAGCCCCGGGTCGAGGAACTGCGGGTCGCAGCCGAGCAGATCCGCGAGCAGACAGGTGAGCTGCTGGAGGACCCGGTGCGAGGTACGCACGCGCTCCAGCGCGAGAGCGGTCGCGGCCGTGGTCAGGGAGGTGCCGTTGACCAGGGCGAGCGCGTCCCGGCCGTCGAGCGGGAGCGGTTCGAGTCCGGCCAGGCGCAGCGCGTCCGCCGCCGGCATCCGGGTGCCGTCCAGGTAGGCGTACCCCCGGCCGCGCAGCGCCTGCGCCGCCGCAGCCAGCGGGATGAGGTCGCCGCTGGCGCCCACCGAACCCAGCCGGGGCATCGCGGGCACGAACGTGGTGGCGAGCATCGCCGCCAGCGCGTCGATGACGTGCGGCGACACCCCGGAGGATCCCTGGGCGAGCGACCAGACGCGGACCAGCATCGTCGCCCGGACCACGCCGGGATCGACGTCCGGGCCGTGTCCCGCGCCGAGGTGGGCCAGCGTGTTGTCGGCCTGGTCCCGCTGGTCGGCCCGGCCCGCGTACCCGACCAGGGCACCGAAGCCGGTCGTGTTGCCGTACACCGCGCGGTCGTCGCCGAGTACCTTGGCCAGGAACGCGCGTCCGGCGGCGACCCTCTCGCGGACCTGCGGCCCGACCACGACCGTGATCGGATCGTGGGCGGCGCGGAGGTGGGACGTGCGCAGCGGACCGGCCAGGTCTACCTTCGTCGTCATTGACCGGACGCTAGAGACGGTTTCTCAGAACACTCTGAAATCGCGCGGTTAGGTTGCGCCGCATGACGCACGACTACCTGATCATCGGGGCCGGGCCCGCGGGCCTCCAGCTCGCCGCCCTGCTGGAACGCGACGGTCATGACTACGTCGTCCTGGAGGCCGGTGCGGCGCCGGGCACGTTCTTCACCACCTACCCGCGCCATCGACAACTGATCTCGATCAACAAGATCTGGACCGGTTCCGACGACCCGGAATTCAACCTCCGCGCGGACTGGAACTCGCTGCTCACCGACGATCCCGCACTGCTGTTCAAGAACTACAGCAGGCGCTACTTCCCGGACGCCGACGACCTCGTGCGGTACCTGGCCGACTTCGCCCGGGGCCTGAAGGTCCGCTACGACACCCGGGTCACCCGCCTCTCCCGCACCGACGGCCTCTTCACCGTCGAGGCCGGCGAGTGCTCCTGGCGGGCCAGGCGGGTCGTCGTCGCCACCGGGCTGCCACAGCTCTACGTGCCGCCGATCGAGGGCGTCGAACTGGCCGAGCGGTACGACACCGTCAGCGTCGACCCGGAGAACTTCGTCAACCAGCGGGTCCTCATCGTCGGCAAGGGGAACTCGGCCTTCGAGACGGCCGACGCGCTGGTCGAAACCGCCGCGGTGATCCATGTCGCCGGCCCCCGCTCGATCAGACTGGCCTGGCAGACGCACTACGTCGGGCACCTGCGCGCGGTCAACAACAACTTCCTGGACACGTACCAGCTCAAGTCGCAGAACGCGGTGCTCGACGGCACGATCGAGCAGATCACCCGCCGTGAGGACGGTGGCTACCGGGTCCTGTTCCGCTACGCGCGTACCGTCGAGTCGCTCCGGGAGCTGGAGTACGACCGGATCATCATCTGTACCGGCTTCAGGTTCGACGCGTCCGTCTTCGACGAGTCCGCCCGCCCCCGGCTGGTCATCCGGGACCGCTTCCCGGAGCAGACCTCGGCGTTCGAGTCGGTGAACGTCCCCGGCCTCTACTTCGCGGGCACGCTCACCCAGCAGCGCGACTTCAAGAAGTCCACGAGCGGCTTCATCCACGGCTTCCGGTACGGCGTCCGGGCCCTGTACCGGATTCTGATGTCCCGCTTCGAGGACGCACCCTGGCCCGCCCGGCGACTCGATGCGACCCCGGAGGCGATCACCGAATCGATAATCGCGCGGATCAACGTGACCTCGGCGCTCTGGCAACAGTTCGCCGTGCTCGCCGACGTGGTCACCGTGGCCGGGGACGCCGCGTACCACCACGAGGAGGTGCCGGTCGCGTACCTGACCGACGGCGGCCTCGGCCCGGAGCCGTCGTGCTTCGTCGTCACGCTGGAGTACGGCCCCGGCCACGACCAGGTCGACCCGTTCGACATCACTGTCCCGCGGATCGCCGAGAACGACGCGAGCGCCGCTCACCGGGCCAGCTACCTGCACCCGGTCGTCCGCGCGCACCACGGCGGGCGGGTCGTCGCCGAGCACCATCTGGCCGAGAACCTCGAGAACCACTGGAACCTGCCGAGCGTGCACCAGCAGCCCCTCGCCGTATTCGTCAAGGGCGTCCTGGCCGATGTCGCCTGACGTCTGGCCCCAGGCCGTCCTCGACCTGCTCGCCACCGGCGGCGACCGGCCGGTCTTCGAGGACGGCGACCAGATCGTCACCGCCGCCGGGATGTCCGCGCTGATCCGCCGGACCGCCGCCGGGTTCCGCGCCGCCGGGATCGGCCCGGGCGACGGTGTCGCGCTCCGCCTCGGCGTGACCGCGCCCGCGTTCGCGGCCACCATCGCCGCCTTCGCCGTCGGTGCCCGGGTGTCGGGCATCCGCCCGGACCTGACCCCGGCCCAGCTTCAGGACCTGTTGAGCCGCGACGACGCCGTCCTCGTCGACGACGCCCGTCTCGCCGGACTGGCGGCGGCGCCGGACGACGGCGGCCCGCTCGTCGCCGGTGGACGGCCGCAGGACATCGCGCGGATCACCTACACCAGCGGCAGCACCGGCGGTGCCAAGGGCTGCGTGCAGACGTACGCGGCGATGACGGCGGCCTGGGCCGCGTACCCGGACCGGTGGCCGCCGGCCATCGCCGAACTCGCCCCGCGCCTGCGGCGGTACCTCGTCTTCGGCTCCCTGAGCAGCCAGGTGATGCTGGAGTACGGGGTGCTGGCGCTCGCGGCGGGTGGCACGCTGGTGGTCGCCCGCCCGCCCACCTTTCCCGAGGCGATCGTCACGCAGCGGGCGACGGCAAGTGTCATCACCGTCGGCAAGCTCTATCAACTCGTCCGCGACCAGCGGGCGAATCCCGTGGACCTGAGCAGCCTGCGCGCGCTGATGGTGTCGGGTTCGCCGCTGCATCCGGGACGACTCGCCGAGGCGCTGGACGTGCTCGGCCCGGTCGTCTTCCACGGGTACGGGCAGACCGAGACCGGGATGATCTCGATGGTGACGCCGGCCGAGATGCTGGCGTCCCCGGCCGCGCTCGCGTCGGTGGGCCGGCCGCCGGCCGCCGTCGACGTGTCCGTACGAGACGGTGAGCTCTACGTCCGTACACCCGGGCAGGCCTCGTCGTACTGGGGCGACCCGGTGGAGTCGGCGGAGGTGTTCGTGGACGGCTGGGTCCGGACCCGCGACCTGGCGGCGCTCGACGCCGAAGGTCATCTGCGGCTGCTCGGCCGTGCCCGCGACGTGATCATCGTCAACGCCTGCCTCGTCTACGCCGGACCGATCGAACGGGTGCTGGCCACCGATCCCGATGTGGCCGAGGCCTACGTGGTGAGTCGCCCCGACGACGGAACGGGCGAGGCGGTCCACGCCTACCTGGTGCCGGTCGCGGGCCGCTCTCCGGACTTCGACGCGCTACGCGAACTGGTGACAGCACGCCTGGGCGGGGCGGCCGCGCCACGGACGATGACCCTGATCGACCGCGTTCCGATCGGGGCGGGCGGCAAACCCGACAAGGCCGCGCTCGGTCCGGGCAGCCCGCACGGGGCCGGCGGCGTCCACTCCTCCTGAGCCGCGACGCGCCGATGCCAGCCTCGAGCGACCCGGTCGCCGCTCGCCGTACGCGCCGTTCGGGCTCCACGGCACGTCCGGCGGGCCGGCGCTAACATTGCCGGGAGTCGATGCCGTTCGGGCGTCGTCACCGTGCGAACGTGCCAAGGAGAGTCTCGTGCTTCGATCCACCACCCTCGTGGCCGCCGTCGTGACCGTGACCGCCCTGGCAGGAGCACCGGCCGCCGCCACCCCGCCGTCCGGCCTCACCGTCGACCGGACCGAGCGGCACCAGCCGATCGACGGCTTCGGCTACTCCATCGCGTTCCAGCGCTCCTCCCTGGTCCACAACCTCTCCGAGGACAAGCGGGAGGAGGCCCTCGATCTGCTCCTGGACCGGAAGACCGGTGCGGCGCCGAGCATCCTTCGACTCGGCATCGGCTCGTCGGCCACCAACCCGTACGACTGGATGCTGTCCATCCAGCCGACCGATCCCGGCGGCCCGACGGCCACCCCGAACTATGTCTGGGACGGCTGGGACGGCGGCCAGGTGTGGTACACGAAGGAGGCCCGGGAGCGCGGCATCGACCGGTTCTACGCGGATGCCTGGAGCGCCCCGGCGTACATGAAGGACAACGGCACCGACACCAACGGCGGGGCCCTCTGCGGCCTGCAGGGCGTCAGCTGTGCCAGCGGCGACTGGCGGGAGGCGTACGCCCGGTACCTCGTCCAGTACGCCAAGTTCTACCGGCAGGAGGGTATCCGGATCGACGAACTCGGGTTCACCAACGAGCCCGACTGGACCACGTCGTACGCCTCGATGCGGTTCACCCCGGCCCAGGCCGCCGAGTTCCTGAAGGTTCTCGGCCCGATCGCCAGGGCGGCCGGCGTGGACGTGGCCTGCTGCGACTCGTTCGGCTGGCAACAGTCGGACGCCTACGCCCAGGCGATCGAGGCGGATCCGGAGGCACGCCGGTATCTGGACGTCTTCACCGGACACGGGTACGCGAGCCCGGCAAACCGCCCGCTGCCGACCACGGCGCGCACCTGGATGTCGGAATGGGCTCCGTCGAGCGTCGCGGACGGCTGGAACACGGCGTGGGACAGCGGCAAGGGCACCGACGGCATCGCGCTCGCCGAACGCATCCACGACACGCTCGCCCTGGCCGACAGCAGCGCGTTCATCTTCTGGCTCGGGTCCTCCCGGGGCGGAACGGCGGCCCTGATGCAGATCGACGACGCCAACGACAGCTATCAGGTGTCGTCCCGTCTCTATGCCTTCGCGGCGTACAGCCGGTTCATCCGGCCGCGTGCCGTCCGGATCGGAGTGGACGGCGCACCGGACGGCCTGAAGGTGTCGGCCTACCGGAACGCCGACGGCACCGAGGTCGTGGAGATCATCAACACCACGAACGCGGCCGTCAGGACCGGCATCAACCTGAAACGGCCCACGGCCTACGTCACCGACTCCACCCGCAACCTGGTGAAGGCACCAGGTGTCGTGTCGAAGCGCGGCCCCCACACCACGATCGATCTGGCGCCGCGTTCCCTGACGACGTTGGTCGGCGGGCATCCCGGGCGAGGCTGATCCGGCTCGTCCGACCCCGAATCGCCGAGCTCGTCCGACCCGAATCGGCGCGGCGGAACGCCACCCGTCCGCTACCTGGACTCCACGACCCGGAAGCTGATCCCCGCCGCGTCCAGCCGGGCACGCAGCGCGTCGCCCATCGCGACCGCCGTGGTGACCTGCCCGGCGTTCGACGGCAGCGGGTCGTGGGCGAGGCAGAGTGCGGACTCGGCGAGCATCTTCGCCGTACCGCCGTAGGCAGGGTCGGCGGCGGCGACCTCGGTCACCACCCGGCGATCGCCGCCGTCGGCGACGAAGCGCAGCCGGAACCAGGCCTTCGCCCGCTGCTGTGGCGTCGGGCCCGACCCCGGCGGGCGCAGGCGGCTCAGTGCCCGCCGAGCCGGCGGCACCTGCGCCAGCGCGAACACGCCGATCGCGCCAGTCCCCAGCGCGGCTGCCTTCAACGGGTTGCCCAGCGCGACGAAGTGGCCGTACGAGAAGTCCGGGCCGTAGCGGTCGAGCGCGCGCGCCGAGCGTACGACGATCTGCGGATCGATCGTGGGCAGCGGCAGCACCCACGCCCCGGCGGTCCGGTCGTACCCGGGTCGACCGGACACCCCGCGGACCCGGCGGCTCTGGTCGACGGGTTCCACCCGGCGGCGGCGCGCGCGTGCCACCGTGCCGGAACGCCAGCGGGCGAGGGCGGTGAGCGCCGAATCGAAGGTTCCACCGGAGGGCAGGGCGCCGATGCTGAGGTATCCGCGCATCCGGATCGGCTGCCCCTCGGGCAACTGCTGCACGGTGAAGAACGCGCCGAGATCCGCCGGAATCGCGTCGAAGCCGCAGGCGTGCACCAGCCGGGCGCCGGTACGCACCGCCGTGGCGTGGTGGCGCAGGAAGGTGAGGTCCACGAACTCCGGCTCGCCCGTGAGATCGACGTAGTCGGTGCCCGCCTCGGCACAGGCCGCGACGACGCCCTCGCCGTAGCGGATGTACGGCCCGACGGCCGTGATCAGCACCCGGCCCGCCTCGGCGAGCCGGCGCAACGAGCTGGCGTCGGCGACGTCCGCCTCGACCACGCCCGCATCCACGCCCAGCCGGTCACGCAGGGCACGCAGCCGGCCACCGTCCCGACCGGCCAACGCCCAGCGGGTCCCGGCGGGCGCGTGCGTCGCGAGATACTCGGCGGTGAGGCTGCCGGTGAAGCCGGTGGCACCCAGGAGCACCACGTCGAACTGCCGGTCGGTCACCCCCTGAGGCTACGCCGCTGTCACCGGTCCTGGCCGGAGCGCCCGGGACCCGGGGGTCGGACCGGCCGACCCCCGGGTGCGGGGATGTCAGTACGGGTACGGTGCGTCGTCGCCGTAGTCGAAGTACACGTCGCCGACGCCGCCGGCCAGGGTGTGCTTCACGTACCAGCGACGGACCCGGTTCTCGAAGTTCTCGGTGATTCCGGGCGTGACCGTGCCGTTGCCGTCCCAGTCCGCCGGCACCGGGTAGCTGCCCCGGTTGCCGTACTTGAAGTTGATGTCGTCGAACCCGCCGGTCAGCGAGTTCTTCAGGTACCAGTGCCGGCCCCCGGTGGGATCGTCGGCCACGATCCCGGGCGTCCAGGTTCCGTTGCCGTCCCAGTCGCCGGGCACCGGCAGGGCGTTGGCGTTGCCGTACTTGAAGGTGATCTCACCAATGCCCGTGGTGTTGCTGTTGCGCAGGTGCCAACGCCGGCTTCCGGATTCGTTGACCACGATGCCCGGGGTGAAGGTGCCGTTGCCGTCCCAGTCGCCCGTGACGGGAAGCGTGTTCTTGTCGCCGTAGTCGAAGTAGAGGTCGCCGACGCCCCCGGTGTTGCTGTTCTTCAGGTGCCAGCGCCGGACGTTTCCGAAGTTGTCCACCACGGCCGGGGTGAAGGTGCCGTTGCCGTCCCAGTCGCCGGCCAGCGGCACCATGTCCGCGTCGCCGTACTTGAAGTTGATGTCACTGGTACCGCCGGCGAGGCTGTTCTTCAGGTGCCACTGCCACACCGAGCCGCTGCGCATCACGACGGCCGGGGTCATGGTGCCGTTGCCGTCCCAGTCACCGGTCAACGCGTACATCGCCGGTGCGTTCCTGTTCAGCCACTGCTCCAGGGTCTCGCCCCGGAGCACGCTGAGCAGTGCCTCCTTGTTCTCGTAGCTCGCCACCTTGTCGCGGTCCTCGCTCAGGTGGATGTGCCACAGGTGCGAGGAGTCGGACGAGACCGCGTCGTCGTAGCGGAAGTCCCAACCCTCCACGGCGCTGTCGTTGTCGACCTGGCCGTAGAACTCCCGCCATCCGTTCAGCCGGGTGTCTCGCGAGTCCTTTCCGGCAGCCAGCAGACGACTGGAGAAACGGGCGATGTTCCCGTAGTTCGCCGCCGCCGCGTAGCCGGTGGTCGGATGGGGCAGGTCCAGTTCCGCGTTCACCTCGCCGGGGAGGAGTGCGAAACTCTGGGCTTCCGGAAAGGTCCAGTCATAGGCGGCCGCCTTGTCCGACGGCCCGCCCTTGTCCTCGGCGTCGCGCACCGAGTAGTTGTTCGAGTCGTTGGCCGCACGGGTGTTGTGGTAGCCGGACTTGTTGGCGTAGATGCCGCCGTTCTGGGAGCCGGTCTGGAGCTTCAGGAGCTCCTGCATGAGCCACCAGGAGGCTTCGGTGATCCTCGCCGGGTTCGGGTTGGCGGCGGCACTGGCCGGAGCGGGCGGCAGAACGACACCGCCGACGAGCACTGCCGCGACGGTCGTCCACACCCAGCGCTGTGGAGCCCACAGTCCTCGGATCCGGGTGGACATGGCGTGGCGTATGGAAGTTCGCATCGGGTTCCTTCTGCAGAGGAGTGGTGGTCGGGATTCGGAATCAGAAGGGGTACGGGTTCGGGGCGTCGTCGCCGTAGTCGAAGTACTCGTCCGCGACGCCACCGCTGACGGAGTGCTTCAGATGCCAGCGCCGCACCCGGTTCTCGAAGTTCTGCACGATGCCGGGCTCCGTTGCCGGAGTCGCCGCGTTCCAGTTGCCCGGCACCGGATAGGTCCCGTGACTGCCGTAGCCGAACTGCACATCCGCCAGACCGTCGGTGCCCAGGTCGTTCTTCAGGTACCACCGGCGCGGACCGTCGGTGTCGTCCACGACGGCAGGGGTCCACGATCCGTTGCCGTCCCAGTCGCCCGTCACCGGCCAGGTGTTCGAGTTGCCGTAGCGCAGCGTGTGGCTGACACCGCCACCGCTGTTCGCGTTGCGCAGCTCCCACTTCCACGCACCGCCGTCCTTGGACACCACACCCGGCGTGGACGTCCGGTTGCCGTCCCAGTCGCCCACCACCGGGATGTTGTCCTTGCCGCCGTAGAGGAAGCTGACGTCCGCGACCCCGCCGCTCAGCGAGTTCTTGAGATGCCAGCGGCGGGAGTTGTTCTCGTTGGCTACGGCGCCCGGGGTCCAGGCACCGTCACCGTCCCAGTCACCGGCGACCGGGACCATGTGCGCGTCGCCGTACCGGAACGACACGTCCGCGACGCCACCGGTCTGTGAGCGCCTGAGATGCCACTCCCACACCGATCCGGCCCGTAGCACCACGGCCGGGGTGAACTCGCCGGTGTCGAACCAGTCCCCGGACAGGGCGTACGCCGGAGCCGGCGGGTTCCAGAGGGCGTTGACGATGATCTGCGCGTCCGATGCCTGGACCTGGTACCTGTCGGGGTATGCCGAGACCTGTACGGCCTGGCAGACCTCGCCGATCGGGGCGGTGGCCCAGGTGTTGTCCGGGTAGAGCCGGAGCATCTTGCTGAGGAATGCGTTGGTGGCCCAGGTGGGGTTGAGTCGTTCGGCGCGGGTGCCCCACGAGGCGCGTTGCTGGAACAGGCCGAGGCTGTCGTGGTCGACCTCCACGCTGATGTTCTGCAGGTGGGTTTCCACGATCACGGTGGCGATCGCGATGACAGCGGCGCGGGAGGCGAGGCCGCGGGTCTGTACGGCTTCGACGACCTCTCGGGCGCAGGAGACGCGGTAGGCGCTCATGTAGCCCTTCATGTCGGAGCGCAGTTGGGAGTTGAGCGTGGTGGCCAGGGTGGCGTCGTTCGCGGTCGGTCCGTTCGGGTCGCAGGCGACCGTCTCGTACGCCGCGTTCAGGGGAGCCAGCGCGGGGGGCAGGGCCGGTTCGGGTAGCGGACCGGCCAGGGCCGCCGGGGCGGTGACGGCCAGCACCGCTGCGGCGAGCGCCAGCGCCACACAGGCCTGGCGCGCCCGCCTCGGGCTCCCGGTCACTGAAATCGTTCCGTTCAATCGAACCTCCGGTGAAGACCAGCCACTGAGCCGGCTGGTGACATAGAGGCTCGTGGACGTCGCTGTACAGGGACTGGCGGGACACCACCGGTACGTCACCGGTACTACCGCAGCCGCCCGGGCGCGGACGTCCGAGGTGATCGCAGCCGGCGGCGGTGGCGGTGGTACCTACCTCGGTACGTCCACCGGAACGTCGACACCGAGCCGCTTCGCGAGTTCGGCGGCTTCCGGTACTCCCAACTCCTGGTAGAGCCGGTGGGCATCGATCAGCAGTTTCCGCGCCGCCGGCTCGCCGGCCCGTTCCGCCGCCTCGGCGAGCGCTACGAGCGCGCGCGCCCGTAGCGCCGGTACCTGCTCGTCGGTCCAGTAGCGCAGGGATCGCCGGAGCCGGTCGACGGCCCCTCGGGTACCACTGCGGACCTCGATCTCGCCGAGACTCAACTCCGTGAGGGCGAGACCCCAGTCGTTACCCCGGTCCCGGAAGATCACCGCCGCGGTGGACAGCGCCTCCTCGGCCTCGGTCGTACGGCCGGGGTTCTGCGCGAGTGACTCGCCGAGCGCCCGCAGGCTCTGTGCCGTACCGATCGGATCGCCGATTCGCGCGAAGAGCTCGGCGGCCCTCCGCGCCGCCTGTTCCGCCTCGCCGTGCCGGCCACCGGCCAACAGCGCACCGGCGAGACCGCGCAGGCTGTACGCCTGGGTGAAGGTGTCGCGGCACGACCGGGCGATGGCGATCGCGACGCGGGTCATCCGGACGGCCTCGTCGATGTTGCCCTGCTGCCGCAACACGAATCCGAGGCTGGTCAGGGCCCGGGCCTTGGCTGGGCGGCTGCCGACCCGTTCCAGCGCCTCGGTGGCGGCGCGCAGCTCGGCCTCGGCCTCGGCGAGCCGGCCGGCCAGGCCGAGCACGTAGCCGATCTCCTTGCGCGCCATCGCGGCCCCGGCCCCGTCGCCGAGATCTTCCGCCAACGTCTGTGCGGCCCGCAGCGTCGCCAGCGTCGCGTCCGACTGGTCGAGCTCGACCATGCAGCTGCCGAGCCCTCGTAGGGCCGCCGCCTCGCCGGAACGATCACCGGCCCGCCGGCAGCAGTCCAGCGCGGCGCGCATGACCCGGTGCCAGTCGTCGTAGTAGCCGCGCAACTCGTAGAAATCGGCACCGCAACCGGCCAGGGCCCGGGTGAGCGCGGCCAGCCCCGCTGCCGCGCACGCCGGCACCAGCGCCGCCAACGCCTCCCGTTCGGCCTCGAACCAGTCGACGGGCTGGCCGGTGGCGACGGCGATGACCCGGTGGTCGGCGGCGACCGCCGGATGACTCCGGTCGTCGAGGTGGAACCGCTCGCAGTGCAGCCGGTCCTGGGCGTGCCGGGCGAGGGCCAGCCAGCCGGACGCGGTCCGGTCCAGTGCGGCGGTCCATTCGGTACGGCTGATCTCCTCCTGCTGACGCTCCCGCGCGAACAGCCGGGTTATCTCGTGGAACCGGTAGCGCGGCTGACCGGCCCGGTCCGGCCCGAGGGTGTCCAGCAGCCGCGCGTCGAGCAACTCGTCGAGCACGGCGGCACCGACGTCCGGCGCGGAATCCAGCAGCGTGGCTGTCGGCCAGCCCGGAAAGGTCGGCACGTTCAGCGCGCCGAGCAGCGCGAACGCCCGGCCGGCGGCCGGCGACAGTCCGTGGTACGCCAGTTGCAGGCCGGGACGTACGGCAAGGTCGCCGTAGGACAGTTCGTCGAGCCGGCGCCGCTCGTCGGCGAGCCGCTTGCTGAGCGTTCCCACCGTCCAGTGCGGCCGGGCGGCGAGTCGGGCCCCGGCGACCCGGACCGCCAGCGGCAGCCCGCCGCACGCGGTGACGATCTCACTGGCGGCGACCGGCTCGGTCCGGATCCGGTCCTCGCCCGCGACCCGGCACAACAGGTCGACCGCCGAGGTGTTCGGCAGAGGGTGCAGGTCGATGGTGGTCACGCCGGGCAGCCCGGTCAGCGGCAGCCGGCTGGTGACCAGGACCGAGGTGCCTTCCGGGGGCATGAACGCCTCGACCTGGCGGTGACCGTGGGCGTCGTCGAGGACGAGCAGCGCCCGTCGGCCGGCCAGCCGGGCCCGGAACAACCCCGCTCGCGCGTCCGCGCCGGCGGGCAGCGTCGAGCCGTCGGCACCGAGCACCCTCAGCAGCTGTCCGAGCACCTCGGCCGGATCGACCGGCTGACCTCCGGTGTCCCGCAGCGCCGCGTACAGCTGCCCGTCCGGGAACCGGGTGGCGAGCCGGTGTCCGGCGTGCACCGCCAGCGCCGTCTTGCCCACGCCCGCCGGTCCGGAGATCACGGCCAACGTCGCGGCGCCGGTCGTCGGGTCGAGCACCCGGCAGAGCTGGTCCACCTCGTCGTCGCGGGCGACGAAGTCGGGCAGGTCGGCGGGCAACTGCCGTGGCGCGGAGACGGTCGGGACGGCCAGCTTCGGTTGGGCGTTCCCGGCGGTCCGGCCGGGCCGGTTGGCCCAGAACAGCGCGCGTCCGGCGCCGACGAACTCCTCTCGGGCGTTCCCGGCCAGCTCCAGTGCCGTCGCCAGCTGCTCGACGGTACGGGGCCGGGGGCCGCGCCCGTGGTCCCGTTCCATCTCGCGTACGGAGCGGGAACTGATTCCCGCCCGCTCGGCGAGTTCCTCCTGGGTGAGCCGACGGTGAAGTCGATGCTCCCGGAGCAGCGCGGCGAACTTCTCCACGACAGTCGTCGACCTCCCCGTGATCCAGCAGCAGGGTATCCGAACGTCCGGCAGAACGTCCGGTTCAAGCTCCTGGTCTGGCGGAGATCAACGGGCTTTGATAGATCAACTGGTCCGAACCAGCGTGATCAGTCCAATGAGGAGGCTTTGATGACTCGTATGTTGAATGCGGTCGTCGACCGGATGGTCGGCGTCGTGGCACCGAAGGTGACCGCGCGGGCGGCCAGCGTCTGCCGGGAGAACACCTGCTACTGCCGGGGAATCAACCTGTACAAGCGGACCGTCTGTCTCTACGACGACGGCAGCGTGTGGTACGGACCCTGCAAGAACGTGGGCCCCGGCTGCTGATCGGGTAGCGCGTACCGGTGTGTCAGGGCCTGCTCGCGATGCTCCTGTTCGCCCTGCGGGAACAGGCCGCGTGGCGGGCGGGCCCTGCGCGCCGGCGCGTCGTCGCTTCCCACGATGCGCCCGGTCGGTGGCAACCCCGCGCGACCCGGCGCTCTCCTCGCCCCGCGACACCATCCTTCAAGGAGAGACCCGATGGCGTACCTGTCCACGGCCATGGTCCTGTTCGGCCTGGTGGCCACCATCAACCTGCTCTTCACCTTCGGCGTCGTACGTCGGTTGCGTGAGCAGTCCGCCGAGTTGGCCGCCCTGCGCAGCGGCGGCCTGCCCGACAGCGCCCTGGCCGACGCCGCCGTGACCCACCCGGTCGGTGTGGCGGTCGGTCACCTCGACACCGCGGGCGTGGACGGTCAACGGGTCACCTCCACGACGCTCGGCACCCGCCCGCTGGTCGGCTTCTTCTCCCCGCACTGTGAACCGTGCAAGGAGCAGCTGCCCGCATTCGTCGCGCACGCCGAGGCGCGGCCGGGAGGTCGGGACGGAGTACTGGCGGTGGTCGTCGGCACGGACGAGGAGACCGCCGAGGTGGTCGCGCGGCTTCGGCCGGTGGCCACCGTCGTCACGGAACCCGACCAGGGCCCGGTCCAGCGGGCATTCGGGGTGACCGGGTTCCCGGCGTTCGTCCTGGTCGAGCAGGGCGCCGTCGCCGCATCCGACTTCAACCTCGTGCCGGTGGCCGAGCGGGACGCCGCGGCCACGCCGGCCGTGCGGTGAGCGGTGTCGTTCCGGGTACTCGGGCGGGCACTGGCACTGGCCCGGGACGCCGCACCGAGGCACATCGCCGCGTACCTGGGTCTGTCGGTCTTCGCCGGGCTCGCGCCGTTGGCGGTCGCCTGGCTGATGAAACTCGTGATCGACCGGCTGACGGGCCCGGTGGTGTGGCTCGACGTGATCGGGCTGGCGGGTGCACTCGGCGGAGTCGGGATGGCAGTCGCGCTGGTGCCGCACGCCGTCCGGTACCTCCGGGCCGAGACCGATCGGCGGGTGCTCCTGGTCGCCGTCTCGCGCCTCTACGCGGCCGTTGACCGCTTCGTCGGGCTGCGTCGCTTCGAGGACCCGGCCTTCCTCGACCGGTTGCAGATCGCCCGCGCCAGTGGGGTGAGCGGCCCCGGGATGGTGGTGGACGGCGGTCTGGGCGCCACCCAGGCGTTCCTCACGGTCATCGGGTTCGCCGGCACCCTGCTCCTGCTCGGGCCGTGGATCGCGGTGACGGTGCTGCTCGCCGCCGGACCGGCACTGGCGGCGGAGATCGCGCTGAGTCGCCGCCGGGCGGCGATGGTGGCCGCGATCGGACAGGCCGAACGTCGCGAGATGTTCTACTCGGCCCTGCTGACAGATCCGCAGGCCGCGAAGGAACTCCGGCTGTTCGGCGCGGGACCGTATCTGTGGCGGCGGATGGTGGGGGAGATCCGCACGATCAACCGCGCCCACCGCAGGATCGACCGTCGGGAACTGTTCCTCCAGGGAGGACTGGCGCTGCTCGGCGCCGCGGTGGCGGGATGCCTGTTGCTGTGGACGGTGCGCTCGGCGGTCACCGGCTCGCTGACCATCGGCGACGTGGCTCTCGTGATCGCTGCCGTCGGTTCGGTCCAGGCGGCGCTGGCCAGCCTCGTCGGCGAGGCCGTCGCCGTGCACCAGGCGCTGCTGCTCTTCGACCACTACCTGGCGGTGGTCGAGTCCGGGCCGGATCTGCCCGTTCGTCGCGCGCCGCTGCCGGTACCGCCGCTGAAGCGGGGGATCGAGCTGCGCGACGTCTGGTTCCGGTACGCCGACGACCAGCCGTGGGTGCTGCGTGGTGTGAACCTGGTGCTTCCCGCGCAGGGCTGCACCGCCGTGGTCGGGCTCAACGGGGCCGGCAAGACGACGCTGGTGAAGCTGCTGTGCCGGCTGTACGACCCGACCCGTGGCGCCGTCCTGTGGGACGGCGTCGACCTGCGTGAGCTGGATCCCGGGCAGTTGCGGCGCCGGATTCGGGCCGTCTTCCAGGACGCGATCTCGTACGACCTCACCGCGCGGGAGAACATAGCCATCGGCGACCTGACCGCCATCGATGACCCCGTCCGGATCGAGGCGGCTGCGCGACGAGCCGGCGTCCACGATGTTCTCGACAAGCTTCCGAACGGCTACGACACGCTGCTGACCAGGATCTTCTTCTCCGGGGACGACACAGGTGACCCGACGACCGGGGTGGTTCTCTCCGGTGGCCAGTGGCAGCGACTCGCGATCGCCCGGGGCCTCCTGCTCGAGCGACCCGACCTGCTCGTCCTCGACGAGCCGAGTTCCGCGCTGGATGCCGAGGCCGAGCACGAGGTCCACCTGCGGCTTCGGGAGCACCGACGCGGGCGGGCCAGTCTGCTGGTCTCGCACCGCCTGGGCGTCCTACGCGAGGCCGATCTGATCGTCGTCCTGTCCGACGGACGGATCGTCGAGCGCGGCTCGCACGACGACCTGGTGGTGCGCGACGGTGAGTACGCCCGCCTCTTCAGTCTCCAGGCGGCCGGATACCACCCGTCGATACCGGGCGGCGCGGCATGACCGCCGTTCTGGCCGGTGCGGGCGTGCTGCTGTTGCTCACGGTCACGACCGCACTGCTGCGTCGGCGGCTCGTCGTGGTGTCGGTCAGCGGCGCGAGCATGGCACCGACGTTGGGCTCCGGCGACCGGGTGCTGGTGCGCCGGACACCGGGCGAAGCGGTGCGCGCCGGCCAGATCGTGGTGGTCGAGGAGCCACGGCCGTGCCGGCGAGGTGAGTCGACCAGGCCGCGCCGCACCGACTGGCTGGTCAAGCGGGTGGTCGCGGTGCCGGGTGACCTGACACCGGCGTTCCTGCCGGCCTGGGAGCGGGGACCGGACAGCCGGGTCCCACCCCGCCGTCTCGTCCTCCTCGGCGACAACGCCGAATTCAGTCGCGACTCCCGGCATTTCGGGTCTGTGTCTACCGACCGGGTGCTCGGCGTCGCCCTTCGCCGAGTAGGCGGCGGCACGCTGCGCCCCGCGCCCGTCGACGGTGCCGAGGATGCGACACGGCGGCGGGCGGGACCCGGGAGTGGATGAACCGATCGACAACGGGGGTTGACGAGATGACCGACGGCGGAAGGCTACCCAGAACCTCTTTTGCCACCCTACTGCGACAGTATCGACAGACGGCGGGCCTCACCCAGCTCGAACTGGCCCACCGGTCGGGCCTGAGCATCACCGCGGTGCGGGACCTGGAGCAGCGACGTACGCTGCGGCCGACCCGGCGGTCGGTGTCCCGGCTGACCGCCGCGCTGGAGTTGGGGCCGCGACCGGCCGCGATTCTCCGCGGCTCCGCGACCGCCGGTACGGACCGGACGGCAGCGGCGGGGGTGGCGGCGCCCGTGGGGCGCCCGATGGTTTCCATCCTGGGACCGTTGCGGGTACAGCAGGGGGCGGTGACCGTCGACCTCACCTCGTCGCGCCAGCGCGTCCTACTCGCCCGACTGGCCGTCTCGGCGGGCACCACCGTCAGCCGAAGGGACCTCCTCGAGGTGCTCTGGACCGGCGAGCAGCCGGAGTCGGCGGTCAACCTGCTGCACACCTACGTCGCCCGGCTGCGCCGGGTCCTCGACCCGGGCCGGAGCGGCAGGACGGCCGCCAGCGTGCTGACACATGCGTCGGGCGGTTACCGGCTGGAACTCGACGAGGACCAGCTCGACCTGCTGCGCTTCCAGCGACTCGTCCGGGAGGCCACCGAGGCCGACGGCCGGACCCCGGCCCAGGCGGTGGCCCGGCTGGCCGACGCCCTGACGCTGTGGCGCGGCGACCCGCTCGGTGACGTGGAGATGCTCTCCGGGCATCCCGTTGTCGCGTCGCTGACCACCTGGTTGACCGCGACGGCCCTGCGCTATGCCGATCTGCTCGACCAGTGTGGCGACTACGCCCCGGTGGTCGACGCGCTCCGCCCGATCGCCGGACGTTGTCCGCTCGACGAGCAGGTGCACGCCCGCCTCATCCTGGCCCTGGGCGCGACGGGTCGGCAGGACGAGGCGTACGCCGAGTACGACGGGATCGTCCGCCGCCTGGCCGACCAGCTCGGTGCCGATCCGGGTACGGAGCTGCGGGAGTACCACCAGCGGCTGCTCCGGCAACAGTGGACCGGGGCACGGCGGGCGACGGCCTGGAGCGACACCCGCCCGGCGGTACCGGTGCCGATCCAGGCCCCGGCGCCGGTGCCCGACTTCACCGGCCGGGCCGAGGAACTTCGCCGGGTCCGTGAGGTCCTCGTTCCGTCGGTGGACTGGGTGGCCCGGCCGTCGGCGCCGGTCTGCGTGATCGCCGGCCTGGCCGGCACGGGGAAGACCGCGCTCGCCCTGGTCGCGGCCGAGCAGTTGGGACCGGCATTTCCGGACGGGCAACTCTACGCCGACCTGCGGGGCCGCTCGGATCAGCCCGCGGCCGCCGGAGAGGTGCTCGTCCGCTTCCTGCACGGGCTGGGCGTGTCCGAGGACCGGGTGCGGGGCGACGACGAGAGCGCCGCCGCGCTGCTGCGCAGCGTACTGGCGGACCGTCGGGTGCTGATCGTGCTCGACGACGCGCGGGACGCGGCCCAGGTGCGTCCCCTGCTGCCCGGTCGCGGCGGTAGCCGGGTGCTGGTTACCGCCCGGAATCGGCTGGTTGCCCTGGAGGGCGCCCGCCGGATCGACGTCACGACGTTGGACACGAGGGAGGCGCTCGACCTGCTCGCTGCGATCGTTCCTCCGGCGAGGACCGGCGGTGATCGGATCGCCGCGCTGGAGGTCGTCTCGGCGTGCGGGCACCTGCCGCTGGCGCTCCGGATCGCCGGGGTACGTCTGACGACCAGGGCTCGCAGCACCGTCGCTGACCTGAGTCGCCGGCTTGCCGATCCGCGTCGCCGGTTGGACGAGTTGCGGGTCGGTGACCTCGACTTGCGCTCCGCCTTCCGCTCCAGCGTCGACCAGTTGCCGGCCCCGGCGGCCCGCGCGTTCCGACTTCTCGCGTTGGCACCCGAACCGCTGCTGGGGCTGGCGGCCGCCGCGGCGCTGCTGGACCGGCCCACGACGGTGGTGGATGAGGAGTTGCAGCAGTTGGCGGATCTGAGCCTGCTGGTCGGCGTCGGTCCGGGCCAGTTCCGACTGCATGAACTGCTTCGGCTGTACGGGCGCGAACTCGCCCAGCGCGACGAGCCGGCCCGGGACCGCGCCGCCGCCCTCGCCCGGTTGGCGGCGTGGCGGGCGGCTCGCATCCTGCGCGATGGGGACCGGCGTCGGGAGGGTGGTACGGCGAGCGCGGCCATGGCTGATCACCGAGGCTGAGGCGGTCGACTCCGTCAGCCGGTCACGTCATTTGCTGGTGGCCACCAGCCCGGCTCGCAGCGGTGATGACCAGTTCCACTCCTCGGAGCCGGGTCCGCCAGGCCTGTTGGTGCTGGCGCTCGCCGCCACGGCACTGACCGTCACCGCCCCGGCGGCCCTGGCCGGTCCGCTACCCGGACCGGCCCTGCCCCCGCTGGCACCACTGAACGCGGCATACGCAACGGTCGCCTGCGACCCGAACGGACCGACCGCGAACGACGCCGCCCTGGCCACCATGCTCAACTCCCAACTGCGCTCCGACATGAAGGGCTACATGGCTCTACCCGGACAACACCTGGGCCACCGCCCCGATCGGCGAGGTCTGCCAGGCCGTACAGGTCTCGGCATACCCCGACAGGTGCCAGGTCCAGGCATCGGACGCGCAGATCATCGTCAACGCCCTCTGGAGTACACCGGACCCTGAACCGGTTCCGGTCCAGGACCCGAATGTGGTGCAGCAGTCGGGTGATTTCAACGGGGACGGCCGGTCTGATCTGGCGGCGATGTACCACCACTCGGATGGTTCGATCTCGATGCAGACCGCGTTGGCGTACAGTTCGGGTGGCTTCGCCGCGTTCACCGGTAGCCTCACCGTTCCCGCCAGCGCCGCCTGGAAATGGGACGCCATCCGCCTTTTCTGACCACCAACATCAGCAGCAGGGAACTGCTCCGGTGAGCCCTTCCTGAACCACGGGAGGCGCAGACCACGCGGGCATGGAGTCTCGCCCGCGTGGTCCGCTTCCAGCCGCGCCGGCGCCGATGGGACAGCGGGTTGCGACACCGGGTGGCAGGATGCGTGGGGAATCTGGGACGGGACAGGAGAGGGATCGACGATTGGGCACCCTGGCGTCGACTGTGGACACCCGCGTCTACGGTCGTGCATCGGGCCTGGCCGGCGACCATCTCGCGCTGACCACGTCCACGCCCGACCGGGTACGGGAGCAGGCGTTCTACTCCGGTTTCGTGCGTACGCCCCGGATGGTCGCCGGCGGCCTCCTCGCATTGGCCGATATCGCCGGTGCCGACTTCCGTCAGGCCCGCAACGACCCGTGGCGCGGCCGGGACCCGGTGGTGACCGGCGACGGCGAGCGACTGCGGTTCGAGGCCCTCTCGATGTGTGGCGGGCTGTACGGTCGGCTCGACCTGGCCGCCGCCGAGTTGGAGGGTGGGGCCACCGGCCGGGGCACGACGAACGTCGACATCAATCCACCGCTCTACCAGGCGTTGACGAGAGTGGGTGGTGCGGACCCGCTCCGTCTCTCCGTGGGCGCCGACGGTCTCGCGGTCGCGACGCTCGACGGCGGCATCGTCGAGAAGAAGGTGCCGCTGCCCACCGCGTGGCTGCGCGGGCTGGCCGAGGTGGCGGCGCGGGCACTGCCCCTGGATCTGCGGCTGGAGATCCCGGCGGGCCGGGCCATGGCACTGCTGGCGGAGATGTCGGCGCGCTCGGGCCGACGGGTCCGCTGGCTGCTGCCGGCCGGTTCGGCGGTGCGGGCCACGGCCGGCCCGGCGCCCGGCGGGGTCTGCGCGGCCGACGGTTTCCGGCTGTCGGTGCTGCGCCCGCTGCTACCCCTGGCCCGCACCGTGGGGTTGTACGCACCACCGCTGTCCGGGGCGCCGGCACAGGTCAGCGGCTGGGTGCTCGATTTCGGTACGGCACGGTTCACGCTGCTGATGTCGGCCGGCGCACGCGACGGCTTCGCCGGTGACGGCCAGTTGCTCGCCGACCTCGCCACGGATGCCGCAACCACCGACGTCGATGCCGACGCCGACGTGCTGAGCGCGCTGCTCGCCACGGACCCGGTCGCCTCGCGCGCGTCGGTCGGGGTGCGCACCGGCTGGGATCCGACCCGGGTCACGGCGGCGCTCGCCGCGCTGGCCACCGCCGGACAGGTCGGCTACGACATCGCCGAGGCCTCGCCGTTCCACCGGCCGCTGCCCTACCGGGCCGACGTCGTCGCGGCACTGCACCCCAGGCTGGCGGCGGCACGGGTGCTCGCCGGGGCCGGGCGGTTGGTACGGACGGCCGCGGGAATCGAGGTCACCTCAGGTGACAACACCTATCTGGTGCATCGACGCGACGGCGAGCTCGCCTGCACCTGCGCCTGGTGGGCCGACCACCAGGGCCGCCGTGGACCGTGCAAGCACGTCGTGGCCGCCGTTATCGTCGAGCAGTCGGGGCGATCGCATGAGTGACCTGTGGGACGAGGTACGCGTGAGGATCGACGCCGCCGACGTCGACGCGCTCGCCGACCTGCTCGCCGGGCTCGGTGACGGGGACCGGACGGCTCTGGTGCCGCACCTCGACGGGCACATCCCGGCGCTGGCCGAGCCGGAACCCGTGGTCCTGCCACCGCTGGAACCGGAGCCGCTGCCCGACCTCCCGACGTCCGGATTCATCACCGTGGGCTTCGTCGCGTACGACAAGGAACTGCCCAGCGACCTGCAGGGCGTCCGCGAGATGATGGCGCGTCAGCGCACCCGGCAACGGGAGCACGAACGCGCCTGGCAGAGGCGGCGGCTGGAGGAGGACGCGCGGTGGGCCGCCAGCCGGCTGAACGACTCGCGACGGGCCGCCACCGGGTTCGCCCTCGTCGCCTGCACGTTGAAGGCACCCGACGCGGTCAAACTGTTGCACCGCCCCTGGAGTGTGGGTCCGGCGCCACAGGTGTCGCCCGAGGTGGTGCCCGCCCTGCTGCGGGTCCGGGGGAGCGCCTGGTGCACCACGCTCGCCCGGGGACTGTTGCGCCGCACCCGCCCCCGTACCCAGGGCGTTCGGTGGGCGTTCACCGAGGCGCTGCTGCGGTCGGTGGACGCGGACGTTCCGGACACGCCGGCCGCCGCCGCGCAGTACGTGGCGCTCGACCGGGGGCATCCGCTCGCGCCGCTGCTCGCCGCCGACCCGTGGCTCGACCACATGCTGTCGACGTACCTGTTCGACGACGACGGCGTCGCGAACGCGTTCTCCTCCGGGGCCGCGGCCCGCGCCTGGCCGGCGGCGTTGCTCGAGTTGGCCGGCAGTGCCCGGGTCGACCGTGGCCTGCTCGTCGCGGGCTGCCTGCGCCGCCTGCGCGCGGGTGGACGTAAGGGGGTCCTGCAGTCCTATCTCGGACTGGTCCGTGACCTTGCGCCGACGGCAGAGGAGTCGGCCGGGCACACGCAGGAGCTGATCGGTCTGCTGACGGCGCCGATGTCCACGGTGGCCGACTTCGCGTACACCTGCCTGCAAGCAGTGCACCGGAGCGCGGGTCTCGATCCGCTGTCCCTGGCCGAGATCACCCAGAACATGCTCTGCCGGCCGGAGAAGAAGCTGGTTCGCGCCCACCTCGCCTGGCTGCGGCCGATGCCACTGGACGACCTGGTCGAGGGGCTCGTCGTCGGGCTGCACCATCCGGTGCCCGAACTCGCCGAGCGCACCCTCGACCTCGTCGAGACGCGACTGGCAGGGCTGTCCGAGAAGGCCCGGGAACGGTTGGCTGCCGAGGTGCCGGCCCTCGACGGCACCGTCGGGAACCGGCTGGCGGCGGCGCTCGGCACGGCCGCGCCCGCGGTGGTACCCGCACCGGTGCTGGCCGCAGCCGAGCTGCCGAGAGAGATGCCGTCCCCGCTCGACCTCGGCGCGCTCGCCGGTGAGCTGAGCGTCCTGCTGCGTAACGGCGACACCGACCCGGTCCGGCACGAGGCCGTCCTCGACGGGCTGGTCCGGGCCGCCAACGGCGACCGGGACCTCGCCGCCCGCGTGCTGGAGCCGCTGATCACCCACTGGTACGGGTACTGGCCGGCGCTGATCGCCGCGACATTCGGCCGCTCCGTGGGCAGTCCCGGCCGGCAGATCCCCCGCGAGCACGCGCCGCTGAGCCTGTTCGTCAACGGTCGGCTTGCCGAGTTGAGACCCCGTCTGATCCACCAGCCGCCGCCCGGGCTGCTGGCGACCCCGGCCACAGTCGCCGGTCACGTCGACCCCGCGCGGGTACTGAACCTCCTGCAACAGGCCGACCGCGACCGCTGGCAGCCCGCGGCCGGTGACCTGACCCAGGCACTACTCCGCCTGCCCCGCGAGGTCGAGCCGGCCGTCCACGCCGCCGCGGCGCGCCTCAGCTCGCCGGCCGGGCGTCGGTTCGCCGCCTGGCTGGCCGACGGCGTCACCGACGCGCGTACCTGGATCGAGGAGGTCGACGAGACCACCTACGACCGCTCGCGGCGCATCGCAATGCTTGACCTGGCGGGACTGCCAGCCGAGATCGGCGACGCCCGCACCGCGGCTGAACGCTCGGCGTCCGCCTGGCACATGCCCTCGCTGGCACTGTGGCCGATGATCACACCGTCACACCGGGAGATCGCCGCCGCACACCTGCAGCCGGTCGTCGCCCTCGCGGTGGATCACCAGAATCCCGGCACCGGCTTCCTCGACGGCCTCGCCGCCGCCGACGGCCCCGCCGGCCCCGCGACCGCGTTGACGATGGTGTACGCCCTTGCGAACCGCCGGGAGGGTGTCCGACTGGCGGCCGGTGACGCCCTCAGCACGTTCGCCGCTCGCCCCGGTTGGGACAGCACCGGCATCGGCGTGGAACTCGGCATCCTGGCCGGCTCCGACCGCATCGTCCTGCAACGTACCCTCCAGCCCCTGACCGAGGCGCTCAAGGCCGGCGCCCACGACGCGGTCTGGCAGATCGCCTCGGCGGCACTGCCCGACCTGCTGGCCGCCAAGCCCCGCCCGGGACTGCCCGAGTTGCTCACGCTCGCCGCTGATGCTGCTCGGCTGGGCCGGCACACCGGGCAGGAGCCGCCGGGCCTCGCCGCGATCACGGGCAGGCCTGGCCGGAGCCAGCTCGCCACCGCCGCCCGCAAGCTCGCCGAAGCTCTTCGATAGTCGGTCGGAACGGCCGCCGTGGCCGACCAGACCAGCCCTGGATGGTCAGGCCGATCGCGACGGGGGAGGAATGGTCAGTTGGACCAGGTGTATCCCGCCACGTCCGATACGCTCTGAGCCTGGCCCAGGGCGAGGACGACCGCCACGCCGGCGGCGACGACGAGGGCGGCCACACTGGTGATGATGCTTCGCAGACGCACGACGATCTCCTCTGCTTTCGCGCGTGATTTCGTATCGCCAGGGTACCCGCGCATCGACGATGCGTTTGCTGTCGATCACCGTGCGAAATGCCGCGACTGACTGCTGCTTTCGTCCGGCCTGGCCCAGTTCGACGCGGGAACGCGGAACGGGGGCGGCACCGGTCGGTGCCACCCCCGTCGCAGGTGCTGCTACCTCGAGGTACAGGTCAGGGTCGGCGCGGTGTTCGTGCCGTTCCAGGAACCGTTGAACCCGAAGCTGGTGCTGGCGTTGGCGCTCAATGCGCCGTTGTGGCTGACATTCGCGGCGGTGACCGATGACCCGCTCGAACTTATCGTCGCGTTCCACGAACTCGTGATGCTCTGGCCGTTGGGCCAGGTCCAGCGCACCGTCCACCCGGAGATGGCGGCGTTGCCGGCCCGGACCGTGACCTGGGCACCGAAGCCGCCGGTCCACTCGCTCGTCCTCGCGTACGTCGCGGTGCAGCCGCCGTTGCCGGCCGGCGGAGTGGTCGGCGGGGTCGTCGGCGGAACGGTCGGCGGTGGGGTCGTCGGCGGGGTGGTCGGGTCGGTGCCGCCGCCGCCGAAGGTCACGTCACTGCACAGGTAGTACGGCTGGTCGAGGTGGCTCGCCTGCCAGATCGTGTACACGACGTGCCGCCCGGTGCGGCTGCCCGCGTTCACCTGGGTCTCGTACAGTCCGGTGGTCGGGTAGCTGCCGGTACGCAGTACCAGGTCCAGATTGCCCCAGGTCAGCGGCTGGGTGGCCGGGTTGAAGCCCTGCTTGGTGATGTAGATCAGCATGTAGTCGGCACCGTGCCGCGCACCGTCGGTCAGCGTCAGGGTGAAGTTGTTCGGCATCGGCTTGGCGACCCATGCGCCGACCGCGTCGAGCGAGGCGTAGAGCCCGTTCTGGGTACGGCCGCCGCTGCAGAGCTGCCCGTCCGGGACGGCGGCCTGGTGGTTGCCGCCGACGTTCTCGCGGTACAGGCCGTTCCAGTTCCACATCGTGTTCGGGTTGGCCTGCCAGGCCTGGGCGCACATCGGGTCGGTCTGCGCCATGTTGGGGTTGAGGTGGTCGTCACCCCAGCGCTCCCAGCATCCGTAGTTCCGGGACGGCGGGTTGGTGACGGACCCGTGCGCCGAGGCCGGGCCGGGCTGGTTGACGACGACCATCGCGAACCCGGCGACGAGGACGGCGACCGCACCGAGTACCAGACGGCGGGCTGTTCGTGAGACTTTCATCAAAGCTCCAGCGTTCCGCCGACGCCTGTGCCGCTCGACGGGGTGCCCGAGCCCGCGAGGAAACACGCGTCGATCAATGTGATGGACCCCGGAAGCGCAGGCAATACGGCTGTGTTGCCAGCGGTGGGTGGGTGGCTCCCGCGATGATGCTACCAAGCATATAGATAACTGCGAATCTTGGGGCCGGAACCTGCGGGACCTGCGAAACCTGCGGGACCTGCGGAACCTGCGGGATCCGCGCGAGGTGCTCGGCCGATCGGTGACGGCCGAGCCCGGCGTCTACGGCATCACCCTGCACAGGGCGTCCAGCGCGCCCGCCCACGCGCTGTCCGGAAGAGCCGCGTAGTTGACCACCAAGGCGTCCTGCTCGGGCAACTGCCAGCCGGAGTCAGGCACCTCGTAGCGGAACTGCGCCATCCCGATGACCGACAGGCGCTGTCGGGCCGCCGCCTGGACGACCGAGCGTTCGGTTCCGCGTGGCAGTTCGAGGACCGCCTGGAGCCCGGCGGCCAGGCCGGTCACGCGGATGCCGGGTGCCCGCTGTGCCAGGGCCGCGACCAACTGGTCGCGGCGGCGCCGGTAGCGCAGCCGCATCGAGCGCACGTGCCGGTCGTACGCGCCCGAGGCGATGAACTCCGCGAGCGTCAGTTGCTCGAGCGCGCTCGACCAGTCGACGTGCCCCTTGGCCGCCAGAACCTCCGGAACCATCTCGGCTGGCAGCACCATCCAGGCGAGCCGCAGCCCCGGCGCCAGTGACTTGCTCGCGGTGCCGAGATACACCACCCGCTCCGGGTCGAGCCCCTGTAGCGCGCCCACCGGCTGACGGTCGTACCTGAACTCCCCGTCGTAGTCGTCTTCGAGGATCACCCCGCCGGTGGCACGTGCCCAGTCGACAGCCGCCGCACGCCGGTCCGGGTGCAGCGCGACCCCGGTCGGGTACTGATGCGCCGGGGTGAGCAGCAGCGCGCAGGCTCCGCGCAGTCGCGCCAGATCCTCGGTGCGCGCGCCGTACTCGTCGACGAAGAGGGGAGGGGTGCTGAGTCCGGCATCGGCCAGCAGATCGCGATAGACGTCGAAGCCGTACGACTCGACGGCCACCGTCCGTACCCGCCGGGCGCGCAGTACCCGCGCCATCAGCATCAGCCCGTGGTGGAAACCGGAGCAGATGACCACCCGCTCCGGAGTGGCGTACACCCCGCGGGCCCGCGCCAGGTAGTCCGCGAGGGCGGTGCGCAGTTCTACCCGGCCGAGGGCCTCGCCGTAGCCGAAGGCGTCGTGCGGCGCCACGGTCAGCGCCCGGCGGGCCGCGGCGAGCCACTGCGCGCGGGGAAACCCGGCGAGATCGGGCGCGCCCGGCAGCAGGCCGTACGTGGGACGGCGCCGGGTCGGTTTCGTGCCGGGAGCGGTCGGCCCGGCCGCGCGCGGGTCGGCCCGTCTCGCCACCCGGGTCCCGGAGCCCTGCTGGGCGGTGAGCCAGCCCTCGGCGATCAGTTCGGCGTAGGCGTTGGCCACCGTGTTGCGGGCAATGCCAAGATCAGTAGCGAGTGACCGGGACGACGGTAGCCGGGTGCCGGGCGCCAGACGCCCCGTCCGCACGGCCTCTCGCAGGGCGTCCATGAGCCCGGAGCGCAGACCGGGGCCCTCCGCAGCCAGTTCCAGGTGCAGGTCGGCACCGGACACGGCAGGCGGGCCAGCCGCCGAATTGGCCCATTGATCCGTCATAGAAGTGGACCGTACCTCAGTGCCACTGGCTCGGTAGCGTTGCTGACATGACGATGGACCATGCACACGACAGCAGGGAGCGCGTCGCGGCACACGCACCGCGTCTGAACTGGGCGAAGCTCGCTCCCGAGGCCTACAAGGCCATGATCCGCCTTGACGCGGCCGCGAGGCACGGCGTCGAGCCGACCCTGTTCAACCTGATCAAGATCCGCGCGTCCCAGATCAACCGGTGCGCCTTCTGCCTGGACATGCACAGCAAGGACGCGCTGGCAGCGGGCGAATCGGCGGAGCGGATCATCCAGCTCGACGCGTGGGCGGAGTCGAAGCACTTCTACACGCCGAAGGAGATCGCGGCGATCGAGCTGACCGAGGCGATCACCGTGCTCACGGACGGATTCGTTCCGGACGAGGTGTACGCGAGGGCCGCCGACCAGTTCGACGAGACCGAACTGGTCGGCCTCATCGTCGCGATCACGACGATCAACGCCTGGAACCGCTTCGGGGTGTCCACCCGGATGGTCCCCGGCCACTACACGCCGGCCTCCTGACCCACCGGCCGGTCGGGCCGCCGCCCCTCCGCCCTGCCAGCACCCCTGCTCATTCCCGGGACACGTGACACGATGACAGCAGCCTCCACCTTCCGCGCCCTGCACCGGAACCGCGCCGCCGGCGACCCGCTCGTCCTGCCGGGACCGTGGGACGCGGCCAGCGCCCGGGTCTTCGCCGACGCCGGTTTCCCCGCGCTCGCCACCCCGAGCGCCGGGATCGCCGCATCGCTCGGCTACGAGGACGGCTCGATCCCGCCGGACGAGATGTTCGCCGCGGTGGCGAGGATCGTGCGGGCCGTCTCCGTGCCGGTGTCCGCGGACATCGAGGGCGGTTACGGCCTCGCCCCACGAGAGTTGGTCGAACGGCTTCTGGAGACGGGCGCCGTCGGCTGCAACCTGGAGGACTCCGAGGAGCACACCACGCTCAAGGACCCCCGGCGGCACGCCGAGTGGTTGGCCGAGGTACGGGCGGAGGCCGGCGAGGCCCTGTTCATCAACGCCCGGGTGGACACCTTCCTCTTCGGTACGGGTGACCCGGCCGACGCCCTGGCCCGCGCCCGGCTGTACGTGGCCGCCGGCGCCGACTGCGTGTACCCGCTGCTGGCGCCGCCCGAGGTGTTCCCGGTGCTGCGGAAGGGCATCGACGGCCCGCTGAACATGGCGGCCGAACCGGACGAGGAGTCCGTGGCCGAACTGGCCCGGCTGGGCGCGACGCGGATCACCTTCGGTCCCGGGATGCAGCGGCGGGCGATGGCCGCGACCGGCGAACTCGCGGCGCGGCTCCGGCGGGGAGACCGCGCCGGTCGGTGAGCGGCCGGCTGGGTCCGATCCGGTCGGGGGTGCGGACCGAGCCCCAGCACCCTCGGATGAACGTCAATCCGGTGCACAGTGCTCGATCCAGAACGTCGGCGGCCCGTTCCCAGGTGTCGCGCCAGGACATGGCGGCTGACCAGCGCGCGGGCCGGCGGATATATCGACGGTGGATATGTCTGTCCTATCCGGATGATTCGCCTCCGTTACACAACCGTTACCTGGATTAATGTCACTGGCATATTCCGGCCTGCCCACAGACGGCCATAACTTTGTCCAACGACGAACAGAATTCGGCGGTCGGCGCCTCGACGGGCTCCGACCGCTTTTCCCGCACCCCGAGACGGTGATCGGTGTACCGGCCCGGGACCCACGATGTCCTTACCGGACGAAGGAGATCCTTCGTGTCCCATCGCCGAACCTCCGGCACCCGTCCTTCCCACCGCCCCCGCAACAGACTCACCCGCAACCTCCTCAGCATGGGCGCGGCCGTAGCCCTCGGCATGACCGCACTGGTCGCCACCCCGCCGGCCGCCTCGGCCGCGCCCGCGGCCCTGCCCGTCCGGGCACCGGTGCAGGCGCCGGCGCAGGCACAGGCGGATCCGTTCGCCGTCCTGGTCTTCTCCAAGACCGCCGGCTTCCGGCACGACGCCATCCCCGCCGGCATCGCTGCCATCAGGCAACTCGGTGCGGAGCACGGGTTCACCGTTGACGCGACCGAGGACGCCACGGCGTTCACCGACGCCAACCTCGGCAGGTACCAGGCCGTCATCTGGCTCTCCACCACCGGCGACGTACTCGACCCGGACCAGCAGGCCGCGTTCGAGCGGTACGTCCAGGCCGGCGGCGGATACGTCGGGGTGCACGCCGCCTCGGACACCGAATACAACTGGCCCTGGTACGGCGAACTCGTCGGTGCCTACTTCGCCTCGCACCCGGCCAACCAGCAGGCCACGGTCAAGGTCGAGGACCCCGCGCACGAGTCCACGAAGGCGTTGCCGGCCGAGTGGTCCCGGTACGACGAGTGGTACAACTTCCGCGACAACCCGCGCGCCGACGTGCACGTGCTGGCCACGCTGGACGAGACCAGCTACGCCCCCGGCACGGGCGCGATGGGACACGACCACCCGTTCGCCTGGTGCCAGGACTACGACGGCGGCCGGGCCTGGTACACGGCCGGTGGACACACCCAGCAGTCGTACGCCGAGCCGGAGTTCCTGGCCCATCTGCTCGGCGGCATCCAGACCGCGGCCGGTGCCGTGGAGGCCGACTGCTCCGCCTCGCTGACCAGCAGCTTCGAGAAGATCACCCTGGACAGCAACACCAACAACCCGATGGAGTTGGACATCGCCGCAGACGGGCGGGTCTTCTACATCGAGCGGGACGGCCGGGTGCAGATCATCAAGCCGGACACCGGCACCACGGTCACCGCCGCGGACCTCGACGTCTTCACCGGCAACGAGGACGGGTTGCTCGGAATCCGGCTCGACCCGGACTTCGCCACCAACAGGTGGGTGTACCTCTACTACGCCCCCAGCGGCGGCGGCCCGCGCAACTACCTCTCCCGGTTCACCGTCACCGGCGACACCCTCGACCTGGCCAGCGAGAAGGTGGTGCTGCAGGTCGACACCCAGCGCAACACCTGCTGCCACGCGGGCGGCAGCATCGCGTTCGACGGCGCCGGCAACCTCTACCTGGCCACCGGCGACAACACCAACCCGTTCGAGTCGAGTTCGTTCACCCCGATCGACGAGCGCACCGGCCGGCAGGACTACGACGCCCAGCGCAGCGCCGGCAACACCAACGACCTGCGCGGCAAGGTCCTCCGGATCCATCCGGAGGACGACGGCTCCTACACGGTCCCGGCGGGCAACCTCTTCGCCCCGGGCACCGCGAAGACCCGCCCGGAGATCTACGGGATGGGCTTCCGGAACCCGTTCCGGATCGGCGTCGACCCGAAGTCGGGCACCCTCTACGTGGCCGACTACGGTCCGGACGCCGGAGCGGCGAACCCGGACCGTGGCCCGGAGGGAACCGTCGAGTGGAACATCCTCGGACAGGCCGGCAACTACGGCTGGCCGTACTGCCACGGGGCGAACTACGCGTACAACGACTACCAGTTCCCGTCCGGGCCGAGCGGAGCGAAGTTCGACTGTGCCGCACCGGTGAACAACTCGCCGAACAACACCGGGCTGACCGACCTGCCGCCGGCGATCCCGGCGACCGTCGACTACGACTTCAGCGGCAACCCGCTGTTCCCCGAGATCGGCGGCGGCGGCGCCCCGATGGGCGGGCCGGTCTACCGGTACGACCCGGCGAACACGTCGGACCGGAAGTGGCCGGCGTACTACGACGGCAAGGCGATGTTCGGCGAGTGGAACCAGAACAAGATGTACGCCTTCCAGGTCACCGACGACGGCAAGTCCCTGGTGGACATCAACCAGATGCTCACCGGGATGACCTTCCTCCGGCCGATGGACTTCGAGTTCGGCCCGGACGGCGCGCTGTACCTGATCGAGTGGGGCAGCGGCTTCGGCGGCAACAACGACAACTCCGGGATCTACCGGATCGACTACATCGCCGGTGACCGGGCCCCGATCGCCGTCGCCACCGCCGATCCGACCTCCGGCCCGTCCCCGCTGACCGTTGCCTTCTCCAGCGCGGGCTCCCGGGATCCGGACGGTGGTCCGATCACCTACGCCTGGACCTTCGGTGACGGCGGCACCTCGACCGCGCCGAACCCGACGCACACCTACAGCGGACCGGGCAACTACACCGCCCAGCTCACCGTCACGGGCGACACCGGCCGGACCGCGGTGGCGAACGTACCGGTGACGGTCGGCAACACCGCCCCGACGGTCTCCATCGAGTTCCCGCCGGAGGGCGGCTTCTTCGACTGGGGCGACCAGGTCAAGTACACGGTCAAGGTGACCGACCCGGAGGACGGGACGATCGACTGTGACCGGGTGAAGCTGCAGTACTTCCTCGGCCACGACGAGCACGCCCACCCGATGGGCGAGCAGGCCGGCTGCGAGGGCGTGGTGCAGACCTCGCTGGCCGCCAGCCACGGCGCCGACGCCAACGTCTTCGCGGTCCTCGAGGCCACCTACACCGACGGCGGCGGGGTCGGCGGCTCCAAGGCCCTGACCGGCCGGGCGATCGAGCAGTTGCAACCGAAGCGGAAGCAGGCGGAGTACTACGCCGCCACCGGTCGGGCGCCGGACGGTGTCGGCACCGGTGACCCGGGCGTACAGGCCCAGGCCACCACCGACGTCGAGGGCGGCTTCCAGAACATCGCCTTCATCGAGGACGGCGACTACTGGACCTTCGACCCGACCAACCTGACCGGGATCACCGGGTTCCGGTTCCGGGCCTCCTCGGCCGGCGGCGGCGCCCGGATCGAGGTGCGGGCCGGTGCGGTCGACGGGCCGGTGCTGGCCACCGCCACCGTGCCGGACACCGGCGGTTGGCAGACCTTCACCAACGCCACGGCCGAACTGGGCACCCCGAGCACGGCGAGCGGACCACTGTTCCTCGTGGCCCGCAACCCGGTCGGAGCCACCGGCACCGGCGCGATCCTCAACGTCAACTGGGTCGACTTCCTCGGCCGGGGCATCACCGAGAACGCCCCGCCGACGGTGACCGTCACCGCCACCCCGGTCACCGGCACCGCGCCGGTCGCGGTGAGCTTCGACGGCACCGCCACCGACGCCGAGGGCGACACCCCGCTGACGTACGCCTGGGACTTCGGTGACGGTGGTACGTCGAGCAGCCTCGACGCCAACCACACGTACACCGCCCCGGGGAACTTCACCTCGACCCTGACCGTGACCGACGCGCGCGGCGCGCAGTCGTCCGCGTACGTCAGGGTGAAGGTGGAGGCACCGAACACGTCCTGCTTCGGGGCCCGATCGGACGAGTTCACCGGCACCGCGCTGGACAAGGCGCGGTGGTCGACGGTGGTCCGGGAGGACCAGTCGTACGCGATCCGGGACGGCGCCCTGGTGCTGCCGACCTCGGCCGGCGACCTGTACGGCACCCGCAACGACGCCACCAACCTCGTGCTGCAAACCGCCCCGGGCGGAGCCTGGCAGGCCACCACCAAACTGAGCCTCGCGGCGGCGGCGGACTACCAGCAGGCCGGTCTGATCGTCTACGGCGACGACGACAACTACGCCAAGCTGGACCTGCTCTACAGCGGCAGCCGGCGGGTGGAGTTCATCCGGGAGACCGCCGCCACGCCCCGCAACGGCGCGGCCGACGCGACGGCCGCACCCGCGGGCGACTCGATCTACCTGCGGCTGACCAGCGACGGGACGAACCTGACGGCGGCGTACTCGGCCGACGGGCAGAACTTCACCCCGGTCGGGCAGTCGGCGGCGTTGGCCGGCATCGAGGCGCCGAAGGTGGGGGTGTTCGCGCTGAACGGCGGCACCACCGCCCCGGTGGTGGATGCCACCTTCGACTGGTTCCAGGTCACCCCCGACGAGCCGGCCGGACCGGTGTCCCCGTCCGACGAGTTCAACGGGAACACGCTGGAGAAGTGCCGGTGGGACGGGATCGTCCGGGAGGACCCGGCCGCGTACCGGGTCGCCGACGGCGCGCTGCACATCGACGTGCCGAACGGCGACATCTACACCGGCAACAACACCGGGCCGACCAACTTCATCCTCCAGTCCGCGCCGGACGGCGACTGGACCATCCAGACGAAGGTGGACGGCAGCCGGCTGGACGAGCAGTACCAGCAGGCCGGGCTGATCGTGTACGGCGATGACGACAACTACCTCAAGTTGGACTTCATCGCCGACAACACGGTCGGTTCGCCGGTGAGCCGGCGGATCGAGTTCCGCAGCGAGATCGCGGCGGTGGTGCAGGACCCGCAGCCCCAGGTGACCGGCCTCACCGAGTCGGTGTGGCACCTGCGGCTGGCGAAGGTCGGCGACACCTACACGGCGGCGTACTCGGCCGACGGAACGACCTGGACGACGTTCGATCCGCTGACCAGTACCGCCCTCGGTGCCACACCGCGGGTCGGTCTGTTCAGCCTCGGCGGCGCGCAGACCGCATCGAAGACCGCCTCGTTCGACTACTTCTGGCTGACCCAGCCGGGCGGTGAGCAGGACGAGACGGCTCCGGTGACCACCGCCACCGTCTCCGGTACGCCGGTGGCGGGCTGGCACACCGGCCCGGCGACGGTGACCCTGGCCGCTACCGACAACGCCGGTGGCAGCGGGGTGGCCCGTACCGAGTACCAGCTCGACGGCGCGACCACCTGGACCGCGTACACCGAACCGGTGCTGGTCGCCGGGGACGGCACGCACGTGTTGCGGTTCCGGTCGGCCGACGAGGCCGGCAACGTCGAGGAGACGAAGTCGGTCGAGGTGAAGATCGACGCCACCGCCCCGGTCAGCACCGCGGCGTTCGCGCCGCCGACCGACGACGGCTGGCACAGCGGCACCGTCCCGGTGACGCTGACCTCGACCGACGCCGGATCCGGCGTAGCGAAGCTGGAGTGGTCGCTCGACGGCGGCGCCTGGACGCCGTACACCGAGCCGGTGAACGTGACCGGGGACGGGCAGCACGAGCTGCTCTACCGGGCCACCGACGCCGCGGGCAACGCCGAGACGCTCAAGTCGGCGATCCTGAAGATCGACGGCGTGAAGCCGACGGTGCTGGTCTCCGGGCTTGCCGACGGCCAGCTCTACGGTGACAGCCAGGACGTCCGGGTGAACTGGTCGGCGGTCGACCCGATCTCCGGGATCAAGGCGACGGTGGGCACGCTGGACGGTCGGCCGTACCAGCCGAACACCCTGCAGGCGATGTACGAGCTGTCGCTCGGCCTGCACGAGCTGACGGTGACCGCGACGGACAAGGCCGGCAACTCGACGACCTCGGCCGTACGGTTCTTCGTCAGCACCTCGTTCCGGGACATGCAGCAGTTGCTGGACCGGTTCAAGGCGACCGGTCGGCTGTCGGCGAAGGGGCACAAGCAGTTGTCGAACAAGCTCGCCACGATCCGCCAGGCCGAGGCGAACGGGAACGACAACAAGGCGATCAAGGAGCTGGGCCAGTTCAAGCAGCTCGCCGCGGACACCAAGTTGGTCACCGAGGCGGAGGTCCGGGACGTACTGGTCCGGGACGCCGACGCGATGATCGTGCGGCTCGGCGGCACCGCCAGCGCCACCGGGGTCAGGGCCAACGACGGCAGGTCGGTGCAGGGCACCGGCCGGCTGGCCGAGGACCCGACCCGGGTGAAGCGGGGCGGAAGGCTGTAGCCGCAGTGGTGCAAACAGTCAGGTAGGCGCGGGGGCGGTCACCGGTCGGTGACCGCCCCCGCACCGGCTCCGGCGGTGAAGATCTCTCGCGCGCGGCGGCCGGAGTCACTCGACATCGATGACGATTTCGGTCCAGTTGCGTCGGTCCGCCTGGCCGGTGCCGAGGTAGAGCCGGTGCGGGCTGGTCAGCGTCGTCAGGGCCAGGCCGCCGTCGGCGAGCAGATCCACCCGGTCCAGCCCGGCTGGCAGTCGCGACTCGGCATGCCAACTGCCGTCCGTACCGACGTAGCCGAGGCCGCGCTTGGCACCTGCTGCCCGACCGAACCGAGTCCGTCCACACCGATCGGTCCACCCGGGCCGAACTTCTTCGTCGACGGTGTGAACGTCCGGCCGGCATCGACCGACTCGTAGTACCGTCTGCGAACATTCAGCAGTAGTTCGCGGGGACCGAGGGTGGTCATCAGCCAGTCGTCGCCGTCGACGTCCGGCAGAGTGCCCATCGACCAGCTCCGTCCGGCATCCGCCGTCGCCGCCAGGGCACCCCGGCAATGCCGATCGGGTCGCCGCAGGCTCACGGTCACGTAGCGGAACGGGCAATCGGACAGCAGCGCGTAGCCGTGGTCGGTGTCGTGGAAGAGGAGCCGGTACGGGCGCAGCCCCGGCCCGACCCGGAGTACTGTCGCCCGGCGCTGCACGGTGGCCCCTACGGGTTCCGGCGAGCCCGACCCGACCGCCCATACGCCGGACGGGGGACTGGCCAAGGGCGTGGCCGACGGCCGTACGGTGTGGGCGACCGACGGTGCGTCGTCCCGGTACTGGTCACACCCGGCCGTGGCAATCAGCACCGTGGCCAGCAGTACGCCAAGGTCACGCCGTCTCGCCAACTCCGCTCCCCCCGGGGGATACGGCCGGTGCGGCCGGCCCGGCACGCTCCCTGTCGCACCGGGAATCGATTCTGGACGACCGGTCATAGCGGCTCGTCGATGCGCTGCCTGCTCCAGGTCGCCGCCCCCGGGCGGCGGAGGCTGTTGATGACCATCCGGATCCGGCTCTCGGACCGGGCCGGGTGTGACCCGGTGCCGGATGCGGGCGTGGCGCCCGCATCCGGCACCTGCCGCTCAGAGTTGGCGCACCCTGATGTTGCGGAACTCGATCAGGTCGTTGGTGCCGTGGTTCTGCAACCCGACGAAGCCGCTGAGGAACTGCCGCAGGTCGGTCGGCGGGTCGCCCTGGCGGGACGACTGCTTGCCGGGCGTGTTGTCGAACTCGCTGATCACCACACCGTTACGGATCATCGTGTAGTGCTGGCCGACCACGCGGACCTCGTAGTCGTTCCACTGGTTCTTCGGGGTCGCCCCGGCCCTGTCCAGGGTGTTCGGCGCGAAGTTGTAGACCGAGCCGGTCTTCTGCGGCTCCCCGGTCTCCCCGTCGTAGATCTGGATCTCGTGACCGCAGTAGATCGCGACCCAGGCCTGTGAGGTGCGGGCCGATCCCACCGTGCCGCAGCTGCCCGGAGGACGCTGGTCCAGCGGCGTCCTCGGGTCCGGGAACCGGACGAGGAGCCCGCTGTTGGCCCGGACGTTCTCCGGAGAGACGTCGCGGAACTGCACCTTGATCGAGTAGTCGGCGAGCTGCTGGTCCGCGTACCACAGCATGCCGAGGCCGCCGGAGCTGCGGATCGAGCCATCCGGACGCAGTGTGAACGACCCGCTCGGTGCCTGGCGCCAGCCGGCCAGCGACTTCGCCGAACCGTCGAAGATCGGCTGGTAGCCGCTGGTGGCACCGATCGGGGACTGGGTTCCGGCCCTGCGCAGCGCCCTGGACTCGCGGTTGTCGATGACGTGGGCCGCGGTCAGTTCGGCGAGCACGCCGTCGAGGTGGGTGACGAACGACGCCCGGTTCGGCCAGGTGGTCTCGTCGTCGATCAGGTCGTTGATCGTGCAGCCGCCGCCGGCCTGCCGGTTGGCCACCCCGGTGTCGCTGTCCAGCATCCAGACCGTCGGTCGAGCGTCGGCGGCACCGCAGCCCGCGTTCACGTCGACCTTTCCGGTGACCACCTCACCGTCGGCGTAGGTCACCTTCAACGTCGCCGAGAAGGTGCCGTAGCGCTTGTAGGTGTGCGTCGGATGAGCCGCCGTCGACACCTTGCCGCCGTCGCCGAAGTCCCATTCCCAGGCCACACCGCCGACCCTCGCCGCCGAGAACCTGATGGTCCGGGGTTGGCCCGGCGCGACCGACTGCGCAGTGGCCAGGCTCGGGTTTGGGGTGGCCTGGCCGCCCTGGTAGGTGATGCGGACCAGCTTCTGGTTCGCGTGCAGGCTGAAGAACCCCCTGCCGTAGTCGAGCATGTAGAGCGCGCCGTCCGGCCCGAACTTCGCGTCCATCCAGGAGTCGAGCTGGTTCGCGCCGGTGCCGCCGGAGATGATGCTGCGCAGGTCCTCGGCGAACGCCGGTGCCCCGGCCTCCCTGACCGTGCCCGGGTCGACGGTGACGGCGATCCGGTTGTTGGCGTTGGACTGGTCACCGATGAACCACTTGTCGTCCCAGTACGCCGGCCAGGCGACGCCGCTGGTCACGTCGACCTTTTCGCGCTGGTACGTCGGGCCGTCCATGATGGCCTG
This sequence comes from Plantactinospora alkalitolerans, assembly GCF_015690345.1. Taxonomy (GTDB): domain Bacteria; phylum Actinomycetota; class Actinomycetes; order Mycobacteriales; family Micromonosporaceae; genus Plantactinospora; species Plantactinospora alkalitolerans. Next base: position 125,170 of record NZ_JADPUN010000260.1, read on the forward strand.
GCCGCCGCCGCTCAGGTACGGCTGGGTGAAGGTCGCGTCCTCGGCCTTGTACGTCGGCAGGCCGCTGCCGTCGGTGCGCTTCGGGAAGACCGGGCCACCGCCCTGCGGCGAGTACCAGATCATGTTGTCCCGCACCGGCGGGAGGTTGACCAGACCGGTGTTGCGGGGCGACTCGTTCTTCGGGTTGTCGCAGTCGTACCAGCCGGTCAGCACGGTGGCATCGGTGCTGCTGCGGTCCCGGTACGGCTGCCGGTTGCCCATGCAGTACGGCCAGCCGTGGTTGCCCGCCGAGGTGATCACCGTCGCGGTCTCGTACTTCGCCGGGCCGAGGGTCGGGTCCGGTGCTCCGGCGTCCGGGCCGACCCAGGCGGCGGTGAGCCAGTCGTTGACCGGGTCCCAGGCGATCCGGGCGATGTTCCGCACGCCCATCACGTAGATCTCCGCGCGGGTCTTGCCGCCGCCCTGCTCCTGACCGGTGAAGAGGTTGTCCTCGGGAATCGTGTAGGTCCCGTCCGGTTCGGGGTGGATCCGGAGGATCTTTCCGTTCAGGTCGTTGGTGTTGCCGGCGGTACGACGGGCGTCCTGGAACGAGGTGCCCGCGTACTCCTGGGTCCAGTTGTTACCGGAGTAGCCGCTCGACCCGCCGGAGGAGTTGCTGTCGCCGCTACCGATGTAGAGGTTGCCGGACTCGTCGAACGTCATCCCGCCGCCGGCGTGGCAGCAGCTGTGGATCTGGGTGTCCCAGTGCAGCAGGTCCTTGCGGGTGCCCTGGTCGATCGACTGCTGCGCGTGGTCGTAGGTGAACCGGGAGACCGTACGCTGACCGATCCGTCGCTCCCGGTCGATCGACTCGTGCGGCATCCAGTAGGCGTAGAACCAGCCGTTCTCCGCGAACTTCGGGTCGAGGGTGATCCCGACCAGCCCTTCCTCGTTCTTCACCAGTTCGCTGCCGCTGCCCCGGTTGCCCATCACCTTGAGCGTGGTCAGCAGCTTGACCTGCTTGTTCTTCGGATCCCACTGGTGGATGGTGCCGCAGCCCAGACCCACGTTGGGGTCGGCCCAGTCGGTGACCGGCCCGGTGGCGCAGGCGGCCTTGCCGATGTAGAAGACCTTGCCGTCGGGCGCGATGGTCAGGCCGTGCGGCTCACCGATCTGGTCGAGCTGCCCGGACTGGTTGGCGGCGGTCAGCCGCTCGATCCTGTAGTTCGCCGCGATCGTCGCCTGGCAGTCGCCGCGCACCGCGCCGGTCGTCCACTGGAGCGCGCCGAGCAGGTGGCTGCGGAACCGCGCGTCGCTGGTGTAGCTGGCCTCGGTGCGGCCCATGCCGGTGTAGAAGGACCGACCGCCGTCGTAGTCCCGGCACCAGGAGATCGGGTGGAACGCGCCGTTGCCGCCCAGCCCGGCCTGGTAGCTGGTCTCCTTGACCTGGGCGATGGTGTGTACCCGGCCGACCGGGCTCGGGTCCCAGTTCATCCACTGGTCGGACCGGGTCCAGTTCAGCGGCAGGCCCTTGTTCGCGGGGTGCTGCCGGTCGACCACGTCGACCACGGCCTCCTGCACCCTGCTCTCCGGCGCCGGTCCCGCGTCCGGGCCGACCAGCCACAGTTCGGCGAGCTGGATCAGCGGCTCACCGCTGTTCGCGGTGATGTTCAGCCGGTAGTACTGGTACTCCTGGGTGTTGGCGAACGTGAACTGCTTGGTCTGGAACCGGCCCGAGAAGGTCTCCCCGGTCCGGCGGTCCAGGTCCGTCCAGCTGCTGCCGTCGGCCGACCCCTGCAGGGTCCAGTCCTTCGGGTCGCGGCCGGTGAAGTCGTTCGCCGACGTCAGCGCGTACTGTGCGATCGCTTTCGGCGCCGCGAGCTTGGCGACGACCCAGCCGGTCGGCGTACGGGTCAGCCACTTGGTCCCGGTCGATCCGTCGATCAGGTTCTCGACGATCTCGTTCGGCGGGTTGCCGCCGCTGGCCGTGACGCTCTCGATCTTCTCCGCGTTCGGCAGGCTCGCCGCCGGGCGGGTGCCGATCAGACCGGTGAACCACTCGGAGCCGGGCTGCGCGCGGGCGGCGTCGTGGATGCCGAGGAACCCGCCACCTCCCTTGACGTACGCCTGGAACGCGGCCTCCTGGGCGTCGTTCAGCGTCACACCGTTGGCCGACAGGAACACCACGCTGCGGTAGCGGTCCAGGTTGTCGGGGTTGAAGACCGACGGGTCGCTGGAATCGTGGACGTTGAGACCGTTCTCGTTGCCCAGCTTCCGAATGGTGTCGACGGCCTTGACGACCGGGTCGTCCTGGGATGCCGCCGGGCCGTGGAAGACCAGGACGTTGACCGCCTGACCGCCCCAGGCCGGCGCGACCGTGTCGACGTTCGAGTCCGGGGCGGCGGCGACCGGCGCGCTCAGCAGACCGAGCGTGAGTACGGTGCCCGAGGCCAGGGCGACCGCGCGGCGGATCGGTCCGGCGCCGCGACGTCGTGCCGGGGGGACCGGGTCGAGCGCGGGGGACGAGGGGTCAACGGGGCCGGGATGGTGTCGCCCGACCGATCGGGATAGCCGGAAATGGCGTTGGTGAGCCATTTCTCCTCCTCCAGAGGGGGGTACGAGAAGTCCTTCAGGGGATGGCGGGGTACTCGGTTGGTGGTGCGGGATGGTCCGGGTCATCGGTGGTTCGTGTGCGCGCCGGCCGGTGCCGGGGCGCCCTGTGCCGGCGGGGTCGGCGAATGGCCGCCCGCATGCGGCGGCATCTGCCCGTTCTCGTCGAGGACGTGCAACGTGGTCGACATGCCCAGGTCGGAGTGGAACTGCATGTGGCAGTGCAGCATCCAGTGCCCGGGTCCCACGGAGTCGCCCGCGACGATCTGCACGCCGAAGGTGTCGCCCGGACCGAGGGTCTTGTTGTCGATGACCGGGATCGAGTCGACGAGGGCCCTGTTGCTTCCTTCGACCACCCCGGTCCGGGTGTCCGCCCAGGAGTGTCCGTGCACGTGGAACGTGTGCATGTCGTCCCCGAGGCCGATCACGATGAACTCGACCCGTTCGCCGATCTTGGCGACCAGACAGGTCGGACCGGGCTGCGGGTTCACCGGGTCACAGGTGTCCGCCTCCGCGCTGCGCCGCAGGTTGATGGTCTGCCGGTCGCCGAAGGCCGTCACGTAGGTCCGGTCGGGCCTCGAATCTCCCTGCCGGCGCACCACGAGACCGCCGAACAGCCCGGAGCGCAGACCCTGGGTGCCGTGCGGCCCGCCGACCACGTGGTCGTGGTACCACCAGTAGCCGGCCGTGCCCGGCGAGGTCGCGGTACGCGGCTTGGCGTACCAGATGTACGTACGCGACCCGCCAGGCGGCACGAAGGAGGCGCTGTGCACGGTGCCGTCGGACGTCTGGGTGTACTTGACCCCGTGCACGTGCAGCGAGACGCCGACCGGGTGCGCGGGATCGGTGCGCAGTTGCTCCAGCGTCGAGGCCGTCACCTGGTTGTACAGGGTGATGGCCAGACACTCGCCTTCGATCATCTCCATCGTCGGCCCGGGATAGGAGGCCGTCTGCGGGGTGAGCCCGTAGCCGAGCCGGACCTGGCCCGTCACCGGGTCCTTGGGCAACTCGACCGCGTACAGGTCCAGCCGGCGGTCCGGCGTGACGCAGCCCGCCGGCCGTTCCGCCGACCGGGCCTCGGGAGCGGCCTCGACCGTCCGCTCGGCCGGACGGGCGGTGGTGCCGCCGGCCAGGGCGAGTCCGCCCGCGCCGACCAGCGTCACCGCCAGAACGGCCGCCACCAGCACGGCCCGGCCGGCGCTCGTGCCGAGCAGCCGGGCCGGCGACGCCGGCCGGGGGTCCGGCCGGTCGCCGGGCGGCGGAAGCACGACCTCGCCGATGTCGTTCGTTTCCTTGTCCAACGTTCTCTCCAATCGCTCGGCCGGCACCGATGGCGCTGGTGGGCGGAGGTCAGACGGCGTCCGGTGCCGGCGTCACGGCGTCAGCGGGGCGATCCTGACGTTGCGGAAGCTGACGATGTCGCCCGCGCCGTGGTTCTGCAGGCCGACATAGCCGCTCGCGTGCTGGCGTCCGGCGCCGCCGGGATCGTCCGCACGGGGCGGGGTGAAGACGGCTTCGGGAACGTTGACGTACTCGTTGATCAGCTTGCCGTTGCGGAAGATCGAGTAGTGCTGGCCGACGACGCGGATCTCGTAGTCGTTCCAGGTGCCCTTCGGGGTGACCTGTGCGCCGTCGAGGTCGACCCGGTCGAAGCCGTACACGGACCCGCTCTTGTACTCGTCGCCGTCGGTCCGGTCGTAGATCTGCAGCTCGTGGCCGTACTTGATGGCCACCCACTCGGGCCGGGACTCCTGCGGGTGCTGGTGTACCTGCGGGAATCGGACGAAGGCTCCGCTGTTGGCACGGCCGTCGCCGGGGGCGTCGTCGCGCCACTGGAGCTTCAGGGAGAAGTCGCCGTAGCTGCGGACGGGGAACCACAGCATGCCGAGGCCGTCGACGGGTCGGCTGGTGATAGACCCGTCGGCGTTGCGCCGGAAACCGCCGGCGCCGACCTGCTCCCACAGCTTGAACGAGGCGGCGGAGCGGTCCAGCAGCGGCAGGTAGCCCTGCTTCGCCTCGGACCTGCCGACGCCGGAGTCCCGGGCCGTGCGTATCAGGGCGTTCTGCTCCCTGAGCAGGAGCTGGCCCCGGTGGTGCAGGCGTTCGGCGACCGCCGTCACGTGGGCCACGAACTCGTCGTGGTCGGGCCAGGCCCGCTCGTCCTCGATCAGGTCGTTGATCGAACAGCGGCCCTCGACCACCCGGTTGGGCACGGAACTGTTCAGCGTCCCGATCCAGACCGTTGGCCGGGTGTCGGTCACCTGGCAGGACGGAGCCGGCGGTGCGCTCGCCACCACCGTGAACGTGGTCGACGCGGTTCCCGAGACGTTACCGGCGCGGTCGGTGGCCCGGTAGCTGAGCGTGTGCACGCCGGCAGTGTTGACCGTGAGCGGTCCGGAGTAGGCGGTGTAGCCCCGCCCGTCGAGCGCGTACTCGACGCGGTGGACCCCGGATCCGCTGTCGGTTGCGGTGAGCACGATGGTGGCGCTGCCGACGTACGCCCAGCTTCCGTTCTGCTGGCCGGTGATGGCGGCGGTCACGGACGGCGCGGTGGTGTCGGGGTCGGGCGGGGTGACCACCGCGAACGTGACCGAGCCGGGGGTGGAGGTGTTGCCCGCGACGTCGGTGGCCCGGTACGAGACGGTGTGCTGTCCGGGCTGGTTGACCGTCACCGGGGCGGTGTAGGCCGCGTAGCTGCCGCCGTCGAGGGAGTATTCGATCCGTTCGACACCCGACTCGGTGTCGGTGGCGGAGACCGTCACCGTGGCGGCCCCGAGGTAGCCGCCGTCGTCGTCGCGGTCGCCGGTGACACCGCCGGTCACGGTCGGCGGTGTGGTGTCGGGGTTCGAGGTGTCGGCCACCTCGAACGTGACGGCCCGTGGGGCGGAGGTGTTGCCCGCCCGGTCGGACGCCCGGTACGAGACGGTGTGCTGACCGGGTTGGTTGACCGCGACCGGTGCGGTGTAGGCCGCGTAGCTGCCGCCGTCGAGGGAGTATTCGATTCGTTCGACGCCGGATTCGGTGTCGGTGGCGGTCAGGGTGACGGTGGCGGTGCCGATGTAGGCGTCGTCGTCGTTCTGTTCGCCGGTGATGGCTGCGGTGACGGTGGGTGCGGTGGTGTCGGGGTTGGCCGGTGGTACGACCTGGAAGGCGGTCGACTGTACGGGGGAGGTGTTGCCCGCCACGTCGGTGGCCCGGTACGTGACCGTGTGCTGTCCGGCGGCGTTGACCGTGACCGGTGCGGTGTAGGTGCCGTACGGCCCGCCGTCGAGGGAGTACTCGATCCGGCCGACGCCCGATCCGGTGTCGGTGGCGGACAGGGTGACGGTGGCGGCGCCGACGTAGGCCCCGTCCTCGTCCTTTTCGCCGGTGACCGCCGCGGTCACCGTCGGCGGGGTCGCGTCCTGGCCCCCGTCGCCGACGACGAGCAGACCGGTCATCGTGCCGTGCCCGGGTATGGCGCAGAAGTAGCGGTAGGTGCCGGCCGTGAGCACCACGTCGACGGTCCACCGGCCCTGGTTGCTGTCGAACGGGTCGGCGAGGATGTTCACCTCCACGTCGTCGTTGTACTCGGGGTTTCCGGTGTCGAACGTGAGGGTGTGCTGCATGCCGGTGGTGTTGCCGGTCGCGACGCTGTTCTCGAAGACGAGGGTGGTCGCTCCGGCGACGGCGGTGGTGGGTGCGGAGGCGTACGACTGGGTGCTGTCGCCGGCCGTCCAGGTGAGCACCTGGGCCTGTAGTTGACCGGCCGGCGCGGGGTCGCCGGTCGCGGTCGGCCCGGTGTCGGCCGGCCGGGCGCCGGCCGGAACGGCGGCGAGCGCGGAGCCGGCGAGCAGGACGACAGTTGCCGCGAGCATCCTCATCGGTCGGCTGGGCCGGGCCGTGGCGAGCCGGGTGAGCAGTCGCGACCGCCGTGGCGGGTCGCATCGCACAGGGGGAGCTGGCATGTCGGACACACCTTTCGCGAGTCTTGCGGGGACGTCGACGATCCGGGTGGGCGGCGGGTGGATCGACGGAGGGCACGACGGTGGACCGCGCATCCGGCTGATCCACATAGGTGGGTGCGATGCTGCGGTTGCCGGCCTGTCGGGCTGGCGGGTGGACGGATGTTCTTCGATTCGGTGGGCGGTGGACGAGGTCGGGCCCGCGACGGGGGGTACGCCGACCACGTCGCTGGACCGGCGAGGACCGACGTCGTTGCGGGCAGGCGCGGGGGCCGCGCCGGGGCGCTCTGCTGGGCACGCCAACCTGGAGAGTGGGCTGGCCCGATCACGCCGTGACTCTCAGATGATGAGCTAACCGCGCCGCCGGTTACCTCGTCGAAACACGTTGATGTTGTTCGACACTAACCGCGTTGGCGTTGATATGTCTAGATCTTTCGGTGAATGGGGCAGCACTTTCGTTCGCGATGACAAAAGGCTTGGGCGGCGGCCGCGACAGCGTTTCCTGGCGCTTCCGGTGCCTCGGACTCCGGAGCTATCCCCGCCGCGCGGAGTCGTGGATGGGAAGGGAGGCGCGGTCGGCGGCCTCCCGGCCGGACTCCCAGCCCTCGCGGCTGTCCACCCGGGCGCCCCGGACCCGGACCGTGCGCGGGAACATCCGCTGCATGGTCTCGCGGACCTGCTCGTCCCGGGAGGCGAGTACCGGTAGCAGGTCGGCCGGATCGGTCATCCCGTTCCCGTTCCCGGAACCGGTGGCGTCCTCCACCGCGGCCCGGGCGGCGCTGGCCAGTCGTTCGCCGATCCGCACCGTGAACGCCACCAGGAAGGACTGGCGGAACGCCTTCAGCCGGGCCCGACCGGCCTTGCCGCCCGGCGGTTCGGTCCGCGCCATCGCCCGGTGGGCCTGCACCAGCATCGAGGTGTAGAGCAGGTCGACCGCGTCGATGTCGGCATCGAAGCCGAAGACGGTGCTGAACGCCAACTCGGGTGACCAGACCGTGTGGCAGCGGTTGGCCCGGGCGACGGCGTCCAGCAGGGAGGCCTTCTCTCCGTCGTATGCCTGGTCCAGGCCGATCCGGCGCGCGAACGGCACCACCTTCGCCGGGTCGCCGCCGCGCGCGACCAGCAGCGCCACGTCGAGGCTGTGCCGGGTGACGAGTTCCTGGGCCTTGGCGGTGTACGCCTCCGCCTCCGCCGGGAAGGAGGTCGACTCCGCCTTGGCCAGCAGGGCGCGTACCCGGTCCAGCAGCCGCTTGTCGATCCGGGACGGCCCGACGGCGCCCGACCGGTCGGCCGGCGCGGCGGCGGTTCCCGGTGGCGGCACGAGCACCTCGATCGGCGGGAGCGCGGCCAGGATGGCGAGCAGGCTCAACATCAGATCGAGTACGGCCACCCGGTCGAGCCGCCCGCGGGTGGCGAGTTCGTCGAGGTACGTGGCGTCGCTGGTCCACCAGACCCGTGCGCCGAGCGTGTCCGCCTGCGCCAGCCACCGCTCGTCGACCGTGTTCCGGGAAAACTGCCGCAGGTGCGCGGCGACCGCGTCGGTCACCAGGTCGGCCTGCTGCGGTGAACCCCGCCGGACGACCACCCGGTGCAACTCGGCCGGCTGCCACCCGCCCCTCCACAGCCGCGCGCACGACTCGTGCACCGTGGCGACCAGTTCGGGGTCGACTTCGGCCGACGGTGTGACGGTCAGCGCGTCCAGCCCGGATTCGTAGTCGACCGCTCCGGCGAGAACCGCCCTGATCCGTGCCCGCACAGCTGTCACCAGTAACAGGCTACGGACGCCGGGTCGGGCAGTTGACCGGGCGGGGCGATCAGTGGCGGTTGACACCGGGACCAGGCTGTGGAACCTCGTCACCGAGGACAATCGCGGCTGTCTCGGCCAACTCCGGCTACGGCCCCCAAGGGGTGCGGAACCGGCGGTGCGCGGGCGTGATGGGTGATTTGCGCCAGTTCGGCGCCCGGCTGCCCCGGTGGGTCGCGAACTTTTGTCGTACCTGATGAAAGTTAGAGCGTTGCCGACGAAACATCTAGACATCCAAACGTAACGATCGTAGGGTTTGCCTCGCCAGGCAGCGGCGTGCCCGGTAGCCACAGGACGTAACGACGCCCTCCGTCAGCTATCTCGGTGTGCCGCCGGGCGGTCCGCCGTGTCCGGAACGGTCCGGCGTCGTCCCGCTCACCCCTGGGAGGAAACGTGTTCCTACCATCCCGACGAGCGCGTACACCGATCCTGGGCGCGGTCGCCGCCGTGCTCGCCGCCGTCTCCGCCGTCTGCCTGCCGGCCACCGCCGCCACCGCCGCGCCGCCGCCCCAGGAGCCCGGTGTCACCCTCCGGGTCTTCGACCTGCAGGTGCCGCTGAACAACCTCTGCACCCTCAAGGCCGCGCAGACGCCCAACATCGACAAGCTTCTGCCCGTGATCGACTGGACGAGTACGGCCGACTTCGGCTTCGAGAACTACTTCCTGGCCCAGGTCCTCGGCAACATCAACATCGCCCAGGCCGGAAGCTACACCTTCCGGCTGCTCAGCGACGACGGGTCGCGACTGCTGATCGACGACGCTGTCGTCATCGACCACGACGGGCTGCACGGGCCGGACCCGAAGGACGGCACCGTCGACCTGGGCACCGGCTACCACCCGCTGCGGATCGAGCACTTCGAGCGCGACGGCGGTCAGCAGTTGACGTTGCAGTGGCGTACGCCCGGCTCGACGTCGTTCGTGACCGTGCCGAACTCCGTGCTGAGCACCGACGCCGGGGTCGTCCGGGTGACCGCGCCCGGCCGCAAGGAGTGCGAGGCCAGCGGTGACTCACCCGGTGACGGGCTGCCACTTACCGCCGTACACCCCGACTACACGCTGACGAACCTGCGGCCCAGCGGCTTCGAGCCGCAGGTCACCGGCTTCGACTGGCTTCCGGACGGACGGCTCGCGGTGCTCACCTGGGGCGGTTCGCTGACCACCGCGGGCGAGGTCTGGCTGCTGGACAACGTCACCGGCAACACCAGCCCGGCCCAGGTGACCCGGACCCGGGTGGCCAGCGGGCTCCAGGAACCGATGGGCATCAAGGTCGCCGACGGCAAGTTGTACGTGTCGGAGAAGCACCGGTTGACCGAACTGAACGACACCAACGGCGACGGGGTGACCGACAACTACCGGACCGTGGCCACCTGGCCGTTCGGCGCCAACTTCCACGAATTCGGGTTCGGGCTGCTCTACGCCGACGGGTTCTTCTACCTGAACCTCTCGGTGTCGATCAACTACGGCGGGGCAACCACGAACCCACAGCCGGCGGGGAACCGGGGCACCACCATCAAGGTGAACCGGACGACCGGTGCGGTGTCGTACCTGGCGGGCGGGCTGCGTACCCCGCACGGCATCGGCTGGGGGCCGGAGAACGGACTCTTCGTCACCGACAACCAGGGCGGCTACCAGCCGGCGTCCAAGCTGCTGCACATCAAGCAGGACCGGTTCTTCAACCACTACCTCAACCCGGCCGGGCCGTTCGACAACAACCCGGTGACCCAGCCGGTTCTCTGGTTCCCGCAGAACGAGATCGGCAACTCGCCGAGCACCCCGGTGATGATGACCGAGGGCGTCTTCGCCGGGCAGATGGCGATCGGCGACGTCACGTACGGCGGCCTCCAGCGGGCGTACCTGGAAAAGGTCAACGGTGAGTACCAGGGCGCGCTGTTCCGGATGACGCAGGGGCTCGAGGCCGGCGTCTCGGAGGTCAGCATCGGCCCGGATGGCGCTCTCTACACCGGCGGGCTGCACGGCGGCGGGAACTGGGGCCAGGAGGGCAAACTCGGCTACGGCCTGCAGAAGATCGCCCGCAACGGCAGCGGCAACTTCGACATGCTGGCGATGCGGGCCCGGTCGAACGGGTTCGAGATCGAGTACACCAAGCCGCTCTCGTCCGCGACCGCGACCGCCCTGGCCTCGAAGTACCGGGTCAAGCAGTGGCGGTACGTCCCGACCGCCGACTACGGCGGCCCGAAGATCGACGAGGAGACGCTGTCGGTCTCCTCGGCGACGCTGTCGGCCGACGGCAGGAAGGTCACCCTGGTCGTCAACGGGCTCAAGGCCGGTCGGGTGGTACACGTCCGCTCGCCCCGGCCGTTCAGTGCGAGCGACGGCCAGGCGTTGTGGAGCACCGAGGTCTGGTACACCCTCAACGCCATCCCCGGCCAGGTGCCGGCGGTCAACCTCGCCCTGGGCAAACCGGCCACGGCCGACAGTTCCTGCTCGGCGACCGAGGGACCGGCGAAGGCCTTCAACGGGACCACCACCTCGGGAAACCTCGACAAGTGGTGTTCGTCGGGAGCCAGCAGGTGGTTGCAGGTCGACCTCGGCTCGGCCCAGAGCGTGAACCGGGTCGTCGTCCAGCACGCGGGCGCCGGTGGTGAGAACACCGCCTGGAACACCCGCGACTTCACCGTCCAGGTCAGCACCAACGGCACCGCCTGGACCACGGTCGCGAACGTCACCGCGAACACCGCCAACACCACCACGCACACCTTCGCGACGACCCAGGCCCGGTACGCCCGCATCGCCGTCTCCACGCCGACCAACAACGGCGGCAACGCGGCGAGGATCTACGAGTTCGAGGTCTACGGCGGTGCCGCCCCGCCGACGGCCAACCTCGCACTGGGGCGGCCGGCGACGGCGGACAGTTCCTGCTCCGGCACCGAGGGACCGTCGCAGGCGGTCAACGGCAGCGTGACCGGCGGCAACGGAGACAAGTGGTGCTCGCTCGGCGCCACCAGGTGGTTGCAGGTCGACCTCGGCTCGGCCCAGAGTGTGCAGCGGTTCGTGGTCCGGCACGCGGGCGCCGGTGGTGAGAACACCGCCTGGAACACCCGCGACTTCACCGTCCAGGTCAGCACCAACGGCACCGCCTGGACCACGGTCGTGAACGTCACCGGCAACACCGCGAACGCCACCACGCACGACATCCCGGCCGTCCAGGCCAGGTACGCGCGGTTGAACGTGAGCGCGCCGACCAGCACCACCGACAACGCGGCCCGGATCTACGAGTTCGAGGCGTACGGGCCCGGCGGCAGCCCCGGCCGGATCACGCTCTTCGACGGGACCAACATGAACAACTTCCAGCAGGCCGACGGGGCCAACCCGAGCTGGCCGCTGGGCAACGGCGGAGTGGAGGTGCTCGGCGGTGACATCCGGAGCCGGCAGAGCTTCGGCGACTTCAAGCTGCACATCGAGTTCTGGCTGCCGAACCTGCCGGCCGACGTCACCGGGCAGGCGCGGGCGAACAGCGGCATCTACCTCCAGGACCGGTACGAGTTGCAGGTGCTCGACTCGTACGGTGACACCACTCCCGCCCCGAACGAGTGTGGCGCCATCTACGAGAAACTGGCGCCGAGGGTGAACGCGGCGACCGCACCGCAGACCTGGCAGACGTACGACGTGACGTTCCGCGCCGCCCGGTTCGACGCCTCCGGAGCCAAGACGGAGAACGCCCGGGTCACCGTCGTGTGGAACGGCCTCACCGTGCACGACAACGCCGAGATCAACGGGCCGACCGGCAACGGAGCGCCGGAGGGGGCCTCGGTGGGTCCGATCCGGCTCCAGGACCACGGCGATCCCGGGCCCAATCTCTTCTACCGGAACATCTGGGTCGAGCCGATCGGCTGACGGTTGCCGGTGCACCGCCCGTCGGGTACGGGCGGTGCGTCCGGCGTCCCCGGCGCGACGACGGCGGTCGGGGCCGGCCCCTTCCGGACATGTCGGCTCGGGCACCGGTCGGGGATCGTGGATCTCGTCTGGCGTCGTGTCGCCCACCTGGCCGGGTCAGAACGGCGCGCGCAGGTGCAGGCTCCGGCCGTCCGGTGCGGTCAGGTCGAGCCGGTCGGTGTCGAGATCGAAGGTCGCCTCGCCCTCCAGGACGTCGAAGATGGCGATCTCCAGCATGATGTCGGCCTGCTGGCACATCCGCTTCGTGGTGCCCAGGCCGGCGAACGCGATGGCGCCGTCGACGACCACGGCCTGGCCACTGAGCCAGTTGCAGGAGAGCGCGCCCTGCACCTCGTCGTCCTGGAAGACCAGGTGCGCGGGTACGCGGCCCGGGGTCGGCGGGCTGTCCGGCCGCGAGTACGACTCCAGGATCCAGTACGTCCCGAGCAGCGGCCGGTCGGACTCCGGCAGACCGGCCAGCCGGATCTCCGTACCGTCGACCCGTAGCAGCAGTTCGTCGTCGTGCTGCGTCCAGGCCGGTCCGGCGCCGAGGAACCCGGCCAGCCAGGTGTCCTGGGCATGTTGCCCGGTCCCGTACGGGGCGTCGGCGGTGTGCAGGTCGGTCACGACCAGGTGGGTGCTCTCGACGCCGACCCTGGCGGTGATGAGGTTTCCGCCGGCACGGGCGTGCAGGCCGCCGTCGGTGATCCGCAGTTGGACCACCGTGTCGGGTAGCAGCGGGCGGGGCTGGCCGTCCTGGGTCACCGCCACCGACTGGAACGTCTGGTCCTCGACCCCGGCGGCGGTGGCCGGGAGCGCCGCGACGGTGCTGGCCGCCATGGCGCCCATGACAACGATGCCTGTCAATGTATTCATAGCTCCATGATGCCTGATGACGCACTTCCGGGCGCTGTCGCATCAGGACCGACAACCACGCCGCGGGCTGCGGCCCGTTGGTGAACACTGCCCGGTGCCACCGGAACCGGTTGCGGTGCCGGTGGATGCGCCGGACGATCGGCCGTGGCGTGGTGGTCGGCCGGGTAGCGATAAGCTGCCCGACACAGCCTGCCAAACCTCTGCCTGAGGAGTCGAGCGTGTCGCAGAGTCCTAGCGTCAACCAGACTGGTCGGCCCGGGTCGGGGATCGACACCAGCGTGGCGCACAACGCCCGGATCTGGGACTACTGGCTGGGCGGAAAAGACAACTACGTGATCGACCGCGAGGTGGGGAAGCGGATCCGGGAGATGGTTCCCCATATCGATGCCGTGGCTCGCGCGGACCGCGCGTTTCTGGCCCGAGCCGGCCGTTTCCTGACCGGGGAGGCGGGCATCCGTCAGTTCCTCGACATCGGGACCGGCCTGCCAACCGCCAACAACACCCACGAGGTCGCCCAATCGGTCGCCCCGGAGTCGCGCATCGTCTACGTCGACAACGACCCGCTGGTGCTGGTACACGCTCGCGCGTTGCTGAGCAGCGCCCCCGAGGGTGCGACCGACTATATCGAGGCCGACGTCCGCGATCCGGACGCGATCCTGACCCGGGCCGCCGCGACGCTGGATTTCGACCGACCGATTGCGATCATGCTGCTCGGCGTCCTCAACTTCGTCCAGGACACCGAGCAGGTACAGGCGATTGTGGACCGGTTGTTGGACGCGGTGCCGGCTGGTAGTTACCTGGCGCTCACCCATCCGACGATCGAACTCGGTGGCGAAGGAAACATCGAGGCGATGGCGTACTACAACCAGCACGCGACCCCGAAGATCTGTGCCCGCAGTGGTGAGGAGATCGCCCGGCTGGTCCGGCGACTGGACCTGGTCGAGCCGGGCCTGGTGTCGTGTGCGGTGTGGCGGGCCGACGCCGACGGTGCGCTGCCGGCGCAGGTCCCGCAGTACGGTGTGGTCGGGCGCAAACCCTGAGCTGACCGGGGGTACCCGGGATCGCGCGGTTCGCCGTCCGAGGTTGTCGTCGTCACTTGGACCCGATGCCCTTTCCGATCAGCCGCTGGCGGTCCTCGGCTCGGCGGGCTCGGCGACGATGAGCCCGGCCGGCGGCGGCAGCGGCTGATGACTGACGAATCGCCAGCCGGCGGCAGCCAGCCAGTCCGCCACCTCGTCCGGCCGGTAGGTGTCGCCGCCACTGATCATCAGGAACTCGCCGGCGGCGAACCGGGCCGACGGGTGGGGAGTCGGGCCGTCCCGCCACCAGTCGACCAGTAGTAGCCGGCAGTCCGGTGGGGCGACCTCGCGCAGCCGGGTCAGCAGGGCGATGTTGCGTTCCGGCGGGAACAGGTGCAGGAAGTTGGCCACCACGATCGCGTCGTGGCCGCCGGGCAACGGGTCGGTGAAGACGTCGGCGCCGTGTGCCGCCAGCCGCTGGGCGAACTCGCTGGACGAGATCTCCGCGTCGACCATCTCCGCCACCTCGGGCAACTCCAGCAGGGTGCCGGTCAGCTGCGGGAAGCTGCGCAGGATCGGCCGCGCGAAGGTGCCGATCCCGCCGCCCACGTCGAGCAACCGGCGGTGGCGGCTGAAGTCGTACGTGCGGGCGAGGTCCGCGGCCGTCTCGGCGGTCACCGCCGCGACCGCCGACTCGTAGGCCCGGGTCTGCTCTCCGGTCAACTCGCCGCGAACGGCCTGGCGGGTGCGGAACGCCGTGCCTGCCCGGCCCCAACTGGCATAGCTCACCGTGTCCCAGTAGCGCAGGACCGGGCGCATGTCGAGGGGACCGCGACCGCTGAGGAAGGCCTCGGTGTCGGGCGCGTTGCGGTAGCGGTCGCCGTCGCGTTCGAGCAGACCCGCGGCCGCGAGCAGGTAGGGCAGGGTCGCCGCGCTGCGCTCCGGAAGTTGGCAGCGCTCGGCGATCGTCTCCGGGGTCGCGCCCTCCGGTCCGATGGCGGCGAACAGGTCCACCTCGGTGGCGACGAACAGCAGCTTCGACAGCATGAAGCCGGCCGCGGCCTCGGTGATCCGGGCCGGCGTCGGCGGTCCGGCCGGGGGCGGCGCCGGCCCGTCGCCGGAAGCCGGGCCGGCGTCCGGCGACGGCTGTGCGGATACGGCAAACACTCGGGGTACGGGTTGCTCGGTCATCGAACCTCCGCCGATCGACTGGCACCATCCGCGTCGATGTGATCATAGGTCCACGGCATCGTGCGGAGCCATCGCCGTGCCGGCGGAGTATTCCGGGCACGGTGGCAGGCGGGCGATCAGGCTCCTGCGTACATCGTCTTGAAGGCGTAGTCGGTGAGCCGGACAGGCGTGGCGAGGGTGCCGCCGTTCGATTCGACCATGGTGATGGCCTCGCCCGAGGTGAGCGACCGGCTCCCACTCGTCGGGTAGGCACTGATCTCGTCGAAATAGACGGTGCCGAAGCGGGCCAGCGGGTGGACCGGTTGGTTGAGGTCTCCCCGGGTGACGCCCGCGTTCACGGTGACGGCGGGCGGGAATCCGGTGTCGACCGCGCGCTCCGCAAGCTACGCGACCACCTCGGCTCCAGGCGAGCCGACGCACCCGACACCGAGGTCTGGTTACCGCAATGGGCAGGACGCGCCGGGGTCGTCCGAAACTGACCCCCGTCCCGTCAGGGCGGATGCCCGTTCGACGGAGACCAGGCTGGCGGATCATCGCCCCAGCGTCGCCCGTTGTCGTGAGCCGGACCACGCGCGCCCGTGTGAGCCTGATGCTCACGTACTTCGATGTCTCGGGCCCGACTCGACGAGGAGTCGCTGTGCACTGTGGACGGTAGCGCGAGGAGGCACAACATGCGCGGACGCAGATCGGCCACCCTGGTGGCGGCGACGGTGCTCGGACTCGGCGGGCTGGTCGGGATCGGGGCCACCCCGGCCGCCGCGGACCCGCCGGGCGGCACGCTGCGCGGCGTCTACTCCGACGGCCAGTTCTGCAACAGCTACGGCAGCGAGGGTGTGCAGACCGGCCAGTGGAGTTGGTACTACTGCGAGAGCCGCCAGTACGGTCCCACCGCCCCCAACTTCTACTTCCTCTGGACCTTCACCTACTGAAGCCTGTGCTGATGTCGGTGCCAGGGTTTGAGCTGGCTTAAGGATCTTCGCGTGTCGGAGGTCGACATCTGGCGAGGTCTCCGGTGGATGGTTCAGCGACCAAGCAGAACCTGAAACCGGAGACCTCGCGGACACCCCAGCGGTGCCGAGGCGGTTCGACCTGACCGGCGCCCGGTGGGCGACGCTGGAGCCGGTGCTACCAGTGCCGAGACGGCCGGGTCGACCGTCGTTGTGGAGCAAACCTCCCCGGACCGGCCCCGGTTGCGGGCACGATGGGATGGACGTGCCCAGCGACACGGTGAGCGGGGGTCGACCGTGAACGACGGACTGGTGACCAGACGCAGTACCCGTGATGTCGGAGAGACGATCTCCGCGCTGCGGGCCGAAGCGGAACGCGTGGGCGCCGCGGTGGCGGCGGTGGTCGACCATGCGGCGGCCGCTCGCAAGGCCGGGCTGAGTATGCCCGACACACAGGTGATCATCTTCGGGAACCCGCACGCGGGCACCCCGCTCATGCAGGCCTGTCCCGAGATCGCCATCGACCTGCCGATGCGACTTCTGGTGCGGGACGACGGCCGGTCCGGCTCGCTGGTCACCTGGCAGGACCCCGCGTACCTCGCCAGGCGGTACGGACTGGGCGAGGACCAGCTCGCGCCCCTGAACGCCCCGGCCACGATCGCCGCCGCGGTCGACGGCCGCTGAGCACGGAATGACATACGTGCTCGACCGGGACGATCTGGCCCGGCTGACCGCGGAGGTCGCCGGCCCGGTGGTGGTCCCCGGCGACGACGGGTACGCCGCGGAGACCGCCACCTGGAACACGGCCCTCGTGCAACGCCCGGCCGTCGCGGTCGGGGCCACCTCCGCCGCCGACGTGCGGGCCGCCGTCCGCTTCGCCGACGCGAACGGTCTGCCGGTCGCCACTGTCGCCACGGGGCACGGCGCGGTCGTGACCGCGGACGGTGCACTCATGATCAACCTACGTCGGATCGATGGCGTCAGGGTCGACGCGGGATTGCGTACGGCGACCATCGGCGCTGCCGTCACGGCACAGCGACTCATCGACGCGGCGGTCGAGGTCGGCCTGGCGCCGCTGGCCGGCTCGTCGGGCAACGTCGGGGTGGTCGGCTACGTCCTCGGCGGCGGGATCAGCCCGACCCTCGCCCGCACGTACGGCTTCGCCGCCGATCACGTGCATGCCGCCGAGATCGTCACCGCGGACGGCTCGCTCCGACGGATCGACCGTGACCACGAACCAGACCTGTTCTGGGCGATCCGGGGCGGCATGGGGAACTTCGGCGTGGTCACCTCGCTGACCGTCGGCCTGGTGCCGGTGACGCGGCTGTACGGCGGCGGGCTGTACTTTTCCGGCGACCACGTCGAGCAGGTGGTCGACGCGTACCGCCGGCTGGTTGCCGCCGCCCCGGAGGAGCTGTCGGTCTCCCTCGCGTTCCTGCGGCTGCCGTCGGCGCCGTCCGTGCCGGAACCGTTGCGCGACCGCTTCAGCGTGCACGTGCGGATCGCCTACCTTGGGTCGGCCGCCGACGGTCACCGACTCGTCGCGGACCTGCGTGCCGCCGCGCCGCCGCTGATCGACACGATGGCCGAGATGCCGTACACGACGATCGCCGCCATCCACGCGGACCCGGTCGAGCCGGTTCCGACGTACGAGATGTCGGCCCTGCTCCGCGATTTCCCCACCGAGGCCGCCGAGGCGCTGATCGCCGCCGCCGGTCCCGGCGTCGACACCCCGGTCGGAATGGTCGAGATCCGCCAGCTCGGCGGCGCGCTCGGCCGCGAACCCGGCGTGCCGAACGCCGTCGGCAACCGGGACGCCGCCTTCCAGCTCTCCGCCGCCGCGTTCGGCGCGCCCGGGATGGCGGAGGAGTTCCGCACGCCGCTGGTCGCGCTCGCCGACGCGATGGCCCGGTGGGCAACGGGCGGCAGACAGGCCAACTTCCTGACCGGCTACGACACCACGGCCGAGGCGGTGGCGCGGGCCTACGCGCCACGCACCTACCAGCGGCTGGTGGAGGTCAAGCGCGCCTTCGACCCGCGGAACCTGTTCCGCGTCAACCACAACATCACCCCGGGACCTCCGCCCGACACCCCGGGCTGAGGTCCGGGAGAGATTGGGCACGAGCGTGCCGACTGTCTTCTGGGTGGACGGCCGGGCCGACCGCTCGGTCCCGTTGTCGCTCCGTTGGACGCAGGCATGCCACCCGTATTCTGAGCGCCGGTCCGAGAACAGGAGAATCACGTGCACGTCATGCGCGTCACGGCCGACCTTCGAGTGGCTGACATCGAGGCGGCGAAGAGCTTCTACACCGACTACCTCGGGCTGGCTACCGAGGAGTTCAACATGGGATGGGTGGCCCGCTTCACCTCTCCCGACAGCGGGGCGAACGTCCAACTCGTGACGCGCGACGCAACCGCACCCGAAGATCCGGTCATATCCATCCACGTGGACGACGTGGAAGGTGCTTACGAGGACGCCCAGAGACTCGGTTACGAGATCGTGCATCCACTGACCACGGAGTCATGGGGGGTGCGCCGGTTCTTCGTCCGTGCACCGGACGGCAATGTGATCAACATCGTGTACCACCCGAGCTGAGCAGTGGTGGCAGGGGCATCGCGATCCGATCGAGCGCGGTGGGACCGTTGCTGGACCAGGTGGGTCGGCATGCTCGGCGGAGAACCCGGACGGCAGGTGGCGCCCCGTGGGGGAGCGGACAGCCGTTGTGGATGAAGTACCGATATCTGTGGGGGAACTGTGGTGGTGGCAGTGCTGCGTTTCGTCGATTGACGTAACACACTGCGTACATGGCCAATCACGGTAAGCGGGTGCCTGATCACCTGCTGATCAAGATCGAGCAGCGGAACGACCCCGTATCGGCGGTCTCCGAGGACGACGCCCGAATCCGCTCGGTCGCCTATCCGACGCTCTTGTGGAGCGCACCGGTCTTCGGCGCCGCCGAGGAGGTGGACGGCCGGTGGCGGATCATCCAGCTCAACGCCGACGAGCCGCAGCATGCCCGGGACGGCCTCGCGTCCCACTTCCGAAGGCTGTTCAGCGAGACACCGCAGACCGTCGAGCACGCGGCCGAGCGGGCGGAGTACGAAGCGGTGTACGAACTGCTCGACTGGGAGGCCGTCGACGAACTCACCGCCAACGACCGCCGCTACCGGATCATCCGGGCCCAGCCGTTCATCCGGATGGGTGCGGACGGACCGGAGCCGCCCCGGCCCACCGACCCGGATCCGTACCCGCCGGGCCAGGCCGATCGGAGCACGTCACAGCTGGATGGGTTCGTCATCGACCCGACCGCGAGTACCGGGCTCACCGACGGACTCGTCCGGATGGAGATGATCTCGACCTCCTACCGTACGCGGACCGTCCCCGAGGACGTACACGCCGACTCCCGTCGGGTGCTGACGACCCACCCGAACGTGGTGCTGCTGCCGGTCGGCTACACCATCGGGGAGTACGTCGCCGGCAGCTGGCGGCCCCGATCGTTCGCCACGTACCCCACGCCGCAGGCCGCCCGGGATGCCGGGTCGTTCTCCATCCGGGACATCGCCCTGGACGAGAACACCCCGATCGAGGAGTTCACGGCGGCGTACCAGCGCGCCCGCGCGGCGCACCGGCCCCCGCGTACCGACGACTTCGACGTGCAGGGCGTGCCGTGCCGGGTAACCCGGATCGAGACCTTCGTCCGGGTCGGCCCGGACGGCCCGGAGGGGCCGCGTCCCTCGGACCGGGACTCGCAGCCACCGCCGGCGCGGCACGTCCACCAACTCCGCGCGCAGGGCCTGATGCCCGACCCGGACTGACCCGCCGGTACGTACCACCCACTGATCGATCTCGGGAAGCGGGTGAGCCGGTTCAGGTACCCGGTCCAGGCTGGATCGGGTACGCCGTCAGACCACGTGGGACGTGATGACGCGGGCGCACCCGAGGGATTCGTAGCTTCCGGCTGCGCCAACCCGGACAGCCTTACGGCGTGGGCTGGTACGCGCGGAGGAAGGCCCGGACCCCTTCGACGATGAGCGGACGCACCCGGGTGTCCTCCGCCGCGTTCGCGGAGCGGAGCCGATTCAGCGCCACCCCGAAGGTCAGGGCGATGAAGTGGTCGGCGGCGAGGCGCGGGTCGGGCGCGTGGAGCAGCCCGGCGCGCGCCAGCTCGGCGAACCGTTCGGCCATGGCCTCTTCCGGTGCGTTGTCGATCGCGTCCTGCTCCAGGCCCGAGAGGTGGCCGGAGGCGTTCTGGATCAGTCGCTGCAGCGTGGCGTACTCCGCCGAGCCGAGCATCTCGGTCGATATCCGCATCGAGAACGCGGTCAAGGCGTCCTCTAGCTGGTCGGGTCCGCGCAGCCCGCTGAGCGTGTCGTCGAGCGTGCGGCGGATCGTGGTGATCAGCGCCTGGCCGGACGTCTGCACGACGGCCCGCAGCAGCGTCTGCTTGTCGCCGAAGTAGTCGTAGACGGTCCGCTTCGACACTCCGGCACGCGCGGCGACCGCGTCGACGCTCGACCGGTCGAAGCCGTCGGTGAGGAAGAGCTGCCGGGCCGCTCCGAGGATCGCCGCCCGCTTCTGCGCGGACCCCTCACGCAGTGCCTTCGCGGTCGACATGGCCCCGATCTTATCGGAGCTACACTGCACGGTGTAGTGTAGTTCTGGATATCGACGAGAGGCGCTCATCAATGAAGATCCTGATCTCCGGTGCGAGCATCGCGGGGCCGACGCTCGCGTACTGGCTGCACCGGTACGGCTTCGACGTCACGGTGGTGGAGAAGGCCCCTGCCATTCGTAGTGGGGGCTACCCGATCGACATCCGGGGCAGCGCGCTCGGTGTCCTGGACCGGATGAACGTCCTGCCGGCGGTACGGGCCGGACACATCAACACGCACCGTCTCACCTTCGTCGGCCCGGACGGCCGGCGGGTCGGCTCGCTGCGGCCGGAGGCGGTCACCGGCGGGGTACTGGATCGTGATCTGGAGGTCCCCCGAGGCCACCTGACCTCGGTCCTCTACGACTCGGTACGCGACGACGTGGAGTTTCTGTTCGCGGACTCGATGGCGGCGCTGCGGACGCACGAGAGCGGCGTCGAGGTGACCTTCACCGGCGGTGCGCGCCGCGAGTTCGACCTGGTGATCGGGGCGGACGGGCTGCACTCGCGTACCCGGCGACTCGCGTTCGGCCCGGAGGAACCGTTCGCCCGCTACCTCGGGTACTGCTTCGCCGGGTTCACCATCCCGAACGACCTCGGCCTGGCGCACGAGGGCATCACCTACACCGCTCCCGGGCGAATGGCCGCACTGTACGCACCCGGCTGCACCGAGACGCTGCACGGTTTTCTGGCCACCGCCCGCCCGCAACCCCCGAGCGCGGAACTCGGCGACGCCGATGCTCAGCGCGACCTGATGACCCGGGTGTTCGGCGACGATGGATGGGAGGTGCCACGGCTACTCGACGGCATGCACGCGGCCGACGACGTGTTCTTCGACGTCGTCAGCCAGATCCACATGCCGACGTGGTCGCGCGGACGTGTCGCGCTGGCCGGCGACGCCGCGCACGCGCCGTCGTTCCTGTCGGGTCAGGGCACCAGCATCGCGCTGGTCGGCGCCTACGTCCTCGCGGGCGAGTTGGCCACTCGCGCCGATCACGCCGACGCCTTCGCCGCGTACGAACAGCTCACCCGGCCCTTCGTGAAGGTCAACCAGGCTCTGGCCGACGGCGGTGGCAGCATCCTCGCGCCGACCACGGCCGCCGGGCTGTGGCTGCGGAACCAGGCCCTCCGGATCGCGCCGTTGCTGACCAGGACCGGGCTGCTGGGCCGAGCCGGCCGGCGGGCCGCCACGGCCCTCGCCCTGCCGTCGTACGCCGACTGACTCAGCCGAGGGAGGGCCCCGCCCACCGCGCGAGGCGGCAGGTCGATCGCGGATCGGGTACGCCGTCAGACCACGTGGGACATGATGACGCGGGCGCACCCGAGGGATTCGGTGAGGCTGGTATCGACCTCGACGTCATAGCGGACACCCTCGTGCACGATCTCGGCCTGCGACACCGCCATTCCGATCACGCGGTCGCCTCTGGCGATCTCCCGGCCCGCCGCGACGTCCGGGGCGCAGCGCACCCCGACCCACAGCACCTCGAGATCCGCCAGGTACTCACGGGTGCGCTCCTGGGAAGCGGCACCGCCGAGAAAAACCTCGTCCAGGACGATGCGTGCCCCGGCGCGCGCCATCGCCGCGATGCCGACCATCCAGGCGTGCTGCACCTGGAGGAACTCCTCGCCGACGATGACCTCGCCCCGCGGACCGAAGGTCAGCCCGCTGGGGGAGCCCATCATGGCTGCCGGCAGCCGGTCGATCAGGTCGTCCACACCGAAGCTGATCCAGGGCTGCGGCAGTACGTACTTGAGGCACCGGACGATCGCCGACTTGCCCGAGCTGGAGCCGCCGTTGAGCACGATGACCTGTGTCGTCACTCGACTGGTCCGCCTTTCGGGAAGCGTTGGTCGGCTGTGGTCGACCTCGATCCCTCGAAGGTCGTTCCCCCCGGTCACCTCACGACTCGAGCCTCGGGAAGACCGGCCCCGCCTTGCCGACCTTACGGCCAGCCAGTTCGGTCAGCGAGCCGAAGTCTGCGGTCGGGTCCTCGCCGACCGCGTCGAGCAGCCGGCCGCTGCCGGCGGGGATGTACGGCCGCAGCAATATCGCGATGCGTCGTACGGCGTCCATGCCGCAGTACAGGACGGTGTCCAGCGTACGGGCCGCGTCGTCGTCTCCGGCGTCGGCCGCCTTCGCCAGGTGCCAGGGCGCCCGCTCGCCGACGTAGGCGTTGCTGCGCCGGACCAGCTCGGCGATGCGGGCCAGCGCCTCTCGATGGTCGAACCGGTCCATCGCGGCCACACTGTCGCGGACGGCGTCGGCTGTCCGGGACTCGAGGTCGGCCTCGAGGGCGCCGGCCTCGCCCCGCGTCGGGACCACTCCGCCCCGATACCGCTCCACCATCGACGTCAGCCGGCTGACGAGATTGCCGACGCCGTTGGCGAGATCGTTGTTGTATCGGGCGACCAGGCGCTCCTCGGCATAGTCGCCATCCCCGAACGGGGAGAACTCGGCCAGCAGGTAGTACCGGACGGCATCCTGTCCGAAGGTGCCGACCAACTCCTCCGGGTCGGTCGCGTTGCCGAGAGACTTGCTCAGTTTCTGTCCGGCGCTGGTGATGTAGCCGTGCACCATCACGTCGGTCGGCAACGGCAGCTCGGCCGCGAGCAGCATGGCCGGCCAGTAGACGGCGTGGAAGCGCAGCACACCCTTGCCCAGGACGTGGATGCGACGCTCGGCGCCAGTCCAGTAGCGGTGGTAGCCCGTGTCGTCATGGAGCCAGTCGAACGTGTTGATGTAGTTGGTGAGCGCGTCGATCCAGACGTACATGACCTGACTCGGATCACCGGGAACCGGGATGCCCCAGCCGCGCGCCCGGGTGGCCGACCGGGAGATGCTGATGTCAGCCAGGCCACTGCGGATGAAGCTGAGCGTCTCGTTGCGCCGGCTCTGCGGGTGGACCTGGAGTAGACCCGACTCGATGGCCTCGGCGAGTTGGTCCCCGTAGCGGGACAGTCGGAAGAAGTAGTTGCGCTCGCTCACTGGCTCCGGCTCGACGAGGTGCTCGGGACACTTCCCGTCGACGAGGTCGGACGGCTCGTAGAACTGCTCGCAGCCGACGCAGTACAGGCCGGCGTAGTCCTTGGGATAGATGTCGTCGTTGGCATCGAGTCGGCGCCAGATCTCCGCCGCCCCGGCCAGGTGGAGCGGGTCGATGCTGGTGCGGATGAACGCGGTCGTCACGACGCCGAGGGAGGCCAACAGTTCCCCGAAATAGCTCACGTTGCGGTCGACCAGAGCCTGCGTGGTCATGCCGGCCTTCTCGGCGGCCAGCACGTTCTTCAGGCTGTTCTCGTCCGAGCCGGTGAGGAAGTAGACCTCGTGGCCCGTTCTGGTGAGATGCCGGGAGATCGAGTCTGCCTGGACGTACTCGAACGCGTGCCCGAGATGCGGACGCGCGTTCACGTAGGGGATCGTGGTGGAAACATAGGCGGTGGCTGGCATGATCCCTCTTCGCGGCCGTCGGCGGCATGACACCTCGCGGCCAGTTGGCTGAGGGCGCGATGTGTGGGCTGCAGTCTACGTAATTCCGGCTCGCCGGTCGGACTAATTCCGGCTCGTCGGTCGGACCGGATCACGGCCCGCCATAACGCCACGAATCGTGTTGACAGGAGGGCCCGGCTCGGCCATGTCACCATGGCCGAGCCGGATGAACCGCGCCCGTCGTCACAGCACGGTGCGCCAGTAGGTCCAGAACGCCTCGCCGACCAACAGGGTCAGGATGAGCAGCCACGCCACGGGAATCGCCGTGTGTAGCCGGGTGATCGCGGTGACCGTCGGCCGCCAGGAAGCCGGCAGGCGAAGGTGGCCCCGGTCGAGGTTGTACAGCGTGGTGTAGCTGAACACGATGATCGTGACCACCCACACCACCATGCAGTACGGGCACAACGCGCCGATCCGGTAGACGCTCTGCACGAAGAGCCAGTGCACCATCCCGATCCCGAACACCGTGCCGGCCTGCATGCCGAGCCACCACCAGCGGGACAGTCGGATCCCACCGAGCACGGCGACGCCGGTCGCGACCACCAGCGGGAACACGGCCACGCCGAGCAATGGGTTGGGGAAACCGAGGACCTCGGCCTGCCAGGTGTTCATGACCGACCCGCAGGACAGGATCGGGTTGATCGAGCAACTGGGCGTGTAGCCGGGGTCGCGCAGCAGCGCGATCTTCTCCACGATCAGGACGAACGCGGAGCCACCGCCGAGAAGCCCGCCGATGGTCAGGACCCAGCCGGCCAGCCGGTCGCTGATCGCGCTCGCCTCATCCGGACCTGTGTCGTCGACAGCGTCGGGTCGGGTGACTGTAGTGCTGAACACGGTGGCATCCTCCTACCGCGCCAAGGCTGCATCGATGGTCCTCTTGAGCGCCTCATACGTCGGGTCCTGCTCGTACCGCACGCCGTTGACGAAGAACGTGGGCGTGCCTCGCACCCCGATCCGCTGACCGTCCTCGGCGTCCGACCGGACCCGCGCGTCCACCTCCGGGCTGGCGATGTCGGCGCGGAACTTCTCCACGTCCAGGCCCAGCTCGCCGGCGTACCCGACGAGCGTTTCCACCTGAGACTGTTCCCTGTGGCTCCACGCGGTCTGGTTGTCGAAGAGCTTGACGTACATCTGCTCGAACCCGCCCTGTCGCGAGGCCGCCTCCGCCGCGTGGGCCGCGTTGAGCGCGTTCGGATGGCTCGCGATCGGGAAGTACCGGATCACGTAGGTGATCCGGTCCCCGTACTCGTCGCGCAGCCGCTCCACTCCCGGGTACGCCGCGCCGCACGCCTCGCACTCGAAGTCCAGGAACTCCACGACCGTGACCTTGCCGTCTGCCGCGGTGGAGAGCCGGTGGCTGTCCGGCCGGACCACCGTCTGCGCTGCCTCGCTCGCCGGAACGTCCTCGCTGCCGGCGCGGTCGACCACCAGGGCGACGGCCAGCACGGCAAGCGCGACCGCGCCAAGGCTGAGCGTCACCTTCAGGTTGGTGCCCATCCCGCCGCGCCGCGCCCGGCGCACCGCCTTTCCGGCCGCCCTCACCCGCACGCTTGCCGGACCGTCGGACCCTGGACCGTCGGACCCTGGACCGTCGGACCCTGGACTGCCGGACCCTGGACTGACGGATCCAGGCGCTCTGCGCCGCTTGCTTGCCGAACTACGGTTCGCTCTCGTCTTGTGTGGTGGCACGGTCAGTGCCTCTCTTTCCAATAGATCAGGTCTGGCTGAAGTGTTCGCGCGATACGGACACCGGCGAGCGATCAGGCCGGCGTGGAGACGTGACCTCAGCAGGCGAGTCGAAACTCGATGCTTCTGCACCGGCGGGGTCACCGAGTGTGGGTGGCAGGCGGAAGCCATCGAGGGCGGGGCGACGACGTGAGGCCGGCCGCGCAGGGGACGGCTACCGCGAGAAGGAGGTCACGCCGCGCCTATATGCGCAGCACGTCAATCCGTATCGGACGAGCCGACGGTGGCCGCACACCGGGACTGCCCGTCCCGGCCCACCAGAAGGACGCGTGCACCAACAGCGGCCGGCGCACCGCGCCGGCAACGGCCAGCCCGGCCAGCGCCACGACCACGAAGAGGCACGCACCTGTGACGCCTTCGGCCGGATCGTGTCCGCCATGCGGCGCGCCGCGGTCCGCGTCCGCCATCAGCGCTCCCGGCAGCGACGCCTGCAAGAGCACGTTGGGGCAGGCGGCGTGCCCCGCCATCGACACCGGCGCGTACGGTCCGTCACCGCACGACGTGCCGCCGAACAGTGCGACGGCGAACAACGCCCCGACGACCGTGAGCCAGCGCAGCAGCAGCACCGAAGGCGCTCGGCTGGCCGGGACAGTCACCCCTCCAGGGTACGCGAAACAAATTTCGGACAGGGCATTAGCGAGCCGACGTGGCCGGCCGGGCGGTGGTGGCGATGCCGAGGCGGACCAACTGGGTGGCGACGGGCCTGACCTTCACTCCTGGCGTCCGGCGCACCGACGGCGGTCGACAGATCATGCGCGTTCGGCGCGAGGCGGTGGCATGATGGATCGAAGTAGATGAATGAGTAGCGGTGGGCTGTCGGGTCGCGGCGGCGTCCAGCCGGACGAGCCGGACCGGTAGCCGTCACACCCGGCGTCCGAGGAGCCACCATCATGACCATGCCAGGTTCTGAGGGCCGGAGCGCCCGGGTACGCCGGGTCCTCGCCGTCCTCGCCGTGCCCGTCCTCGTCGCGGGGGCACTCGTCGGCGCCGGTCCGGCCGGCGCGGCCGATCCGCCGCACCGGGTGGACAACCCGTACGCCGGGGCCAGGGTCTACGTGAATCCCGAGTGGGCCGAGCACGCCGGCGCCGAGCCTGGCGGCGACGCGATCTCCGGCCAGCCGACGGCCGTCTGGCTGGACCGGATCGCCGCGATCGGCGGAGCAGACGGTGCGATGGGCCTGCGCGAGCATCTGGACGCCGCCCTCGCGCAGCGCGCCGACGTCGTTCAGCTGGTCATCTACAACCTGCCGGCCCGCGACTGTGGCCGGCCGGCCCCGCGGGGTGAACTCCCGATCGAGGAGATCGACAGGTACCGGGTGGAGTTCATCGATCCGCTCGTCGAGATCCTCACCGCTCCCCGCTACGCCGACCTGCGGATCGTCGCCCTCGTCGAGCCGAACTCGCTGGCGAACCTGGTCGTCAACACCGGCTCCCGGTACTCCGCCACGCAGGCTTGCAACGACGTACTGGCGCGCGGCACCTACCTGCACGGGATCGGGTACGCGCTGGCCCGGCTCGGCGCCGTGCCCACCGTCTACCCGTACCTGGACATCAGTCACCACGGTGAACTCGGCTGGCCGGACAACTCCGGTCCGATGACGGCG
The DNA here is from genome assembly GCF_015690345.1 of Plantactinospora alkalitolerans. GTDB lineage: Bacteria > Actinomycetota > Actinomycetes > Mycobacteriales > Micromonosporaceae > Plantactinospora > Plantactinospora alkalitolerans. Next base: position 152,923 of record NZ_JADPUN010000260.1, read on the forward strand.
CTGCTGCACCGGGCCGCGACCGCCGCCGGCAGCACGGTGGCGAACGTGCACGGCTTCGTCGCCAACACCGCCAACTACTCCGTGCTGCGTGAGGAGCACTTCCGCGCCGACACCGTCTTCAACGGCCAGCCGGTGCACCAGTCGAAGTGGGTCGACTGGAACCCGTTCGTCGACGAGGTGCCGTACGCGCTGCACATGCGCGAACTGCTGGCCGGGGTGGGTTTCTCCCCGGAGTCGAGTGTGCTGGTCGACACCTCCCGCAACGGCTGGGGCGGCCCGGACAGACCTACCGTGCCGCCGACGCGGGGCGACCTGAACCATTACGTCGACGCCAGCCGGATCGATCGGCGGGCGGTCATCGGAAACTGGTGCAACCAGGCGGGCTCCGGCCTCGGCCAGCGGCCGGCCGTCGATCCGGAACCCGGCATCGACGCCTACGTGTGGGTCAAGCCGCCCGGCGAGTCGGACGGTGCCAGTGACCGCCCGGGTGCGGGCCAGCCGTACGAGCCGATGTGCGACCCGTACTACAGTCCGCCGCGCGCTTCCTTTTACCCCACCGGGGCGCTGCCGGACGCCCCGCCGATCGGGGAGTGGTTCCCGGCGCACTTTCGGCAGTTGCTGGCGAACGCCTGGCCACCGCTGTGACAGCCGCCGCTGCGGTCGCCCCTGCTGGGCGAAGCCGGTCACGGTGCGGTCGGGCCTCCAGCATCGGATGCGTCCGGACCGGCGACGGTTGCACGAACATTGCAGATAGATGTCGATCATGATGTTGATCGTTGGGAGTCGGTTGTTCGGCGCGCTGCGCCACTCGATGGCGAATCTATTTCAGATATTGAAGTCATCGATGCGCAATCGAGGTTATTGATCAGGATGTCCCCTTGTGTCCGACCGGCAATGTTCTGTGTAGCGAGGTCGACGACATTGGTCAATGTCGTCTACATTGACGTGTCCATAATCGATGATTGCGGGGCCTCGTTGACTTCGTTGCAGATCAGGGTGGCCGCCAATTTCACCGCCGGGCCGCTCGCGGAGCCTTTGGAGTTCGTGCTCGCCGAGGCGGGCCTTGCCGCCGATGTGACGCTCGCGCCGTACGGTGAGGTGTTTCAGTCCCTACTCGACCCGGACGGCGCCCTGCGCGGCAACACCGACGGGGCCAACGTCGTCCTGCTCCGCCGGGACGGCTGGCTGACGGGCGGACCCGCGGCCGTCGAACAGATCGCCCACGACCTCGTACGGGCGATCGTCGACTGCGCCGCCGCCTCCGGGGTGCCGCACCTCGTCGTGTCGTGTCCGGCCGACGACCCGACCGACGCCATCGCGACGGCGTTCGAGCGGCGGCTCGTCGACGGGCTCGCCGACGACGCCCGGATCGCCGTGGCGTCCGAGGCGGAAATCCTCCGTCAGTACCCGGTGCCCGATATCCACGACCACTTTGCCCTGGCCACGGCGGATGTGCCCTACACACCGGAGATGTACGCCGGGCTCGCCCTGACCGTGGTCCGTGCGGTGCACGCCTGGCGGGTGCCACGGCCGAAGGTGATCGTCGTCGACGCCGACCACACGCTCTGGGACGGAGCCGTGGGGGAGGACGGGCCACTCGGCGTGCGGGTCGGCCCGGCACACCGGGAAATCCAGCGACTCCTGCTGGCACAACGCGACGCCGGCCGGCTGATCTGCATGGCCAGCAAGAACGCCGAGGCCGACGTACTGGAAACGCTGCGCCGGCACCCGGACATGCTGCTGCGGGCCGAGCACCTGAGCGGATGGCGGATCAACTGGGCGCCGAAATCGGCGAACATCGCCGAGCTTGCCGCCGAACTCACCCTCGGCCTCGACTCGTTCGTGTTCATCGACGACAGCCCGGTCGAGGCCGCCGAGGTCCGGGCGGCGCACCCGGCCGTGCTGACGCTCTCCCCACCGTCGTCCGGCGACGGGATGCTGTCGTACCTGCGGCACTGCTGGCCGCTGGACCATCCTCGGGTCACCGACGACGACCGGGCCCGGGCCGAGCGCTACCGCGAGGAGCGCCGGCGCGAAACGGCCCGGTCGACCGCGCCCTCGCTGGCCGAGTTCCTCGCCTCGCTCGATCTCGTCGTGACCGTCGAGCCGATGGACGGCGCCGACGCGGCCCGGGTCGCGCAGCTCACCCAGCGGGTCAACCAGTTCAACCTGGCCGGTACCCGACGGTCGGTATCCGAACTGATCGACCTGCCGCCGGGCGCCGAGTGCCTCGTCGTGCGGGCGCGGGACCGGTTCGGCGACTACGGTCTCGCGGGAGCGGTCCAGGCCGTGGCGGACGGATCGACGTACCGGGTCGACGGGCTGTGGCTGAGCTGCCGGGTACTGGGCCGTGGCGTCGAGCACCGGGTTCTCCGGGCGCTCGGCGCGCGTGCGGTCGAGCGTGGCCTGGGCACGGTGTCGTTGCCGTACCGGCCGGCCGAGCGCAACCAGCCGGCGATCGACTTCCTGCGGAACCTTCCGGCCGGGCAGCGGACCGGGCCGGAGGGTACGGAGTTCTTCGACGTACCGGCCGGTGTCGCGTCGACCGAGACGTTCCAGCCCGACGGGGGACGGCCGACGGCAGCCCCGGCCCCGGGCGCCGTCGCGACAACTGCGGGAGTCGTCGACAACGCCACGGTGGACCGGATCGCGCGGTCGCTCGCCGACCCGACGCAGGTACTCGAGACGATGGCGGCGCGCCGCTCCGCCCCGCCGCTCGCGGAACTCGTCACGGCGGACGCGACCCAGGCCATCGTCGCGAAGATCTGGGCCGAACTGCTGGAGTTCCCGCCCCGGACGGTCGATGACAACTTCTACGAACTCGGCGGTCACTCGCTGCTGGTGGTGCAGTTCGCCGGCCGGGTCCGCGACGAGTTCGACGTGGAACTCCCGGTCGACGTGCTCTTCACCGACCGGTTCACCGTCGCGGACATGGCCCGGGCCATCAACGAGCGACGGGCGGCCCCCGGCGACGACGTGCTGATCGGCATGCTGGCCAAGCTCGACGAGCTTTCCGACGACGAGGTGCGTCGACTGCTCGACGCCGATCGGTAGCGCGGCGGTGGCAACCTTTCTGCTGTGCACCGACGGGACGCACGGTGACGTTCTGCCGTTCATCCGGCTCGCTCAGGGGCTGACCGGCCGGGGGCACGAGGCGGTGGTGTACAGCCATCAGGTCTACGCCGACACCGCCGCGCGGGTCGGGGTCCGGCTCGTCGCCACCGACACCACCGAGGCGTACGACCGACTGCTCGACGACCACCGCGAGGTCCTGCTCAACGTGCTGACCCGGGTGGAGCACGTCGTGGACTTCTACCACCGCAACGGGATATTCGACCAGATCCAGGGCGAGTACGAGGCGATGGCGGCCCTGGCGCGGAACCGCCCGCCCGGCGAGGTGGTGCTCGTCGGGCGACACACGTCCCGCCTGTCGGTCCTGCTCGGCCGGGAGGCCCTGCGGATCCCGGCGGCCTGGGTGTGTGTGACGCCGACCCAGCACATGGGTGCGCCGTTGACGCAGCGCCTGTATCCGCGTGGGCTCGCCGACCCGATGAACGCGCTGCGGCACCGGCTGGGCCTTCCGCCGGTGGCCGACTGGGGGTCCTGGCTCTCGGGTGTGGACGGCTCGGTGTGCCTGTGGCCGGACTGGTTCGACTCCGCGGGGCATCCGGCACCGGCCGACGCCGCCCGGGCGGGTTTCCTGCTCAACGACGCAGCGGAGGGCGGTGAACTCCCCGCCGAGGTGGCGGCCCTGGTCGCCCCCGACGTACCGGCGGACGACCGGCCGGTGCTGATCACCGGCGGCTCCAGTCGGATGCTGCACCGCGACTGGTATCCGACCGCGGTGGCGGCGGTCGCCGCCGCCGGCCGACGGGGGATCGTCGTGTGCCGGTACCGGGATCTGCTGCCACCGGAGCTGCCGGCCGGTGTGCGCTGGTTCCCCGCCCTGCCCTTCGCCACCCTCATGCCGGCGGTCGCCGCGGTGGTGCACCACGGCGGGATCCTGACCTCCGCACGGGCGATCCGGTCCGGCACCCCGCAGCTCGTACTGGCGCACGGCGTGGACCGCCCGGACAACGCCCTCCGGCTGCGCCGCCTCGGGCTCGCCGAATGGTTGCCGGCCGCGCGCTGGAACCCGGCCGACGCGGCCGCCCTGCTGAACCGGGTGCTCGGCGAGCCCGGATACCGGCGCCGCGCCGCCGACCTGGCGCCGACGATCGACGGCTCGGCCGCGCTCGACGCCGCGTGCCGGGCCCTGGAGGAACTTGTCGGGCGGCCGGTCGAACCGGCCGGGCCCGCCGGTCCGGCATCGGTCGACACCGCGTCCCCCGCTGCGGCGGCCGACCCGACGGGCACCGCCGGGGCGGCCGCCGCAGCGG
>NZ_JADPUN010000326.1 GCF_015690345.1 Plantactinospora alkalitolerans
AAGATCCCGCCGCCGACCTCGATGATCTTCCCCCCGACACGCCCCCGAACGCCGAGCGCCAGCGAGATCCAGCGAGACACGGTGGGACAGAAGGAAGAAGGCCCCCGACAGCGTTTGTGCTGTTCAGGGGCCTTTCTCGCACCTTGTGGCGGGTAGAGGATTCGAACCTCTGAAGCTTTCGCGACGGATTTACAGTCCGCTCCCATTGGCCGCTCGGGCAACCCGCCAGGGCGTGCCGCCCCGTAGAACGCGGCAGCGGAAGCAAGGATAGCGGTTGCATCGGGCAGTCGCGCAAGCGGGTACGGTCGGCATGTCGGACCGCCGCCCGGTGGCACCGGCACACCTTCATGTCGTATACAGCAGGAGCGGATCATGGCAGCGAACCCGTCGTTCGACATCGTCAGCAAGGTCGACCGGCAGGAGATCGACAACGCCCTCCGGCAGACGGAGAAGGAGCTTTCCACCCGCTTCGACTTCCGTGGCACCGGCGCCGACATCTCCTGGTCGGGCGAGGAGGGCATCAGCCTCCAGGCCGAGACGGAGGAGCGGGTCAAGGCGGCTCTGGACGTGTTCAAAGAGAAGCTGGTGAAGCGGAACATCTCGCTGAAGTCCCTGGACGCCGGCGAGGCGCGCCCGTCCGGCAAGATCCACAAGATCGACTGCAAGGTCATCCAGGGCATCGAATCGGACAAGGCCAAGGCGATCAGCAAGAAGATCCGCGACGAGGGCCCCAAGGGCGTACAGGCGCAGATCCAGGGCGACCAGCTTCGGGTGACCGCCAAGAAGAAGGACGACCTCCAGGCCGTCATCTCCCTGCTGAAGACCGAGGACTTCGGCCTCGCCCTCCAGTTCACGAACTACCGCTAGGCCCTGCCGGACTCCGACGCCCGGGATCATCGAGGATCCCGGGCACCGGTCCCGCCTCGGCCCCGAGTTACATCGGGTCGGCGGCGAGGGCCTGCTCCAGGCGTACCTCGGCTTGGGCCTCGGCTCGGGCGATCGAGCCGGCGGGCATCGCCGCGACCACCGCGGCGGCCGCCACCGCCGCACCGGCGAAGAGGAACGCCCACGGTACGCCGACCTGGTCGGCCAGGATCCCGGCTCCGGCGCCGCCGGCGGCACTGGCCGCCACCGCCACGGTGACGACCCAGGTGTACGCCTCGTTGAGCATGCTGGCCGGCGAGATCCGCCCGACCATGGTGTTCTCCACGGTGAGCGCGGGGGCGATGGTCGCACCGCCGACCACCAGCGCGATGCCGAGCGCGATCGGGCTCGGCATCACCGCGAAGACCGCGAAGGTGGCCGCGAGCAGGCCGAGCAGTTGGGCGAACTGCCGGGCGGCGTTGCGGGACGGTTTGCGGGTGCCGAACCAGACGCCGCCGATCGCGCTGCCGGTGCCCCACATGGCGAGCAGGATTCCGGCCATGCTCTCCGCGTTGTCCACGTCGTGCGTCGAGGCGTACGCCGGGACGGCCACCCCGGCCGCACCGAACGCGATGCCGAGGCCGGCCACGCAGAACAGCAGGGCGGGGAATCCGCCCACCCGCAGCGGGCCGAGCCCCTTGGCGTGGCTGTCGGTCGGGTGCGGACGCCAGCCGCGCATCACCGGGCCGACGGCCACGATGGCGGTACCGATCAACGTGACGACCGCCGCCCCGATCAGTGCCGCTGCGGCGTCGGCCACCAGCACGAAGACCGCGACCAGTGTCGGGCCGATGACGAACACCAGCTCGAACAGCGAGGTCTCGGCGGCGAGTGCGGTGTTGCGCAGGGCGTACCGGCCGGAGGCGGGGTCGGTGAGGTCGTTCCAGGCACCCCGGATGGCGGCGGTCAACGGCGGGTACGTCGCTCCGGCCACCGCCGAGGCGATGAAGATCACTGTCAACCCGTCCGAGCCGGCGCGGCTGGCGAGCAGCAGCCCGATCAGCGCCACCGGATGCGCCACGGCGGTGATCATCAGTACCCGGCTCGGTCCCACCCGGTCGGCGATCCGGCCGGCGATCGGGCTCAGCGCGGCACCGGCGAGCGCGTACACCCCACCGGCGACGGCGGCCAGCGCGTAGCGGCCGGTGACCTGTTCGACGACCATCAGCAGCGCCAGCGGGGTCATGCCGATGCCGAGCCGGCCGACGATGCCGGCGATCAGCAGCATTGGTGCACCCGGAATCCGCCAAACTCCCAGGTACTGACGCAGCGCGCTCACGGGTGGCACCCCCTCTGGTCGGTCGTACGGTAACGAGCGGAAGACCTACCGACCCTAACGTGAGCCCTGCACGGGTTGAATCGGATTAGGCGCTACGTCACCATCCGGACCCGACGCGCACACCGGTACGGCTGGGGGCGTACGAAGCCGGCCCCCGGCTACTTTCGTAGGAGCCGGGGGCCGACTGGCTTACGGGGAGGAACGAGCGTAGGTCAGCGCTGGAACTGGACCGGACCGCTGTTGGCGGCCATCTGTTCCAGGCGGCGTACCCGCTCCTCCATCTTCGGGTGGGTGGAGAAGAGGCTCGCCATCCCGCCACCCCGGAACGGGTTGTCGATCATCAGGTGGGCGGTGCTGGTCAGCCGGTTGTCGGCCGGCAGCGGCATCCGCTGGGTCCCGTTGTGGATCTTCCGGAGGGCGCTGGCGAGGGCCAGCGGGTCCTTGGTCAGGGTCGCGCCGGAGGCGTCCGCCTGGAACTCCCGGTTACGGCTGATCGCCAGCTGGATGACCGAGGCCGCGATCGGGCCGAGGATCAGCATCAGCAGCAGGGCCGCCGGGTTCGGCGAGTCCTCGTCGTCCCCGCCGCCCAGCGGAATGAACCAGGCCAGGTAGGCGAGCGTGGTGATGATGCCGGCGAGCCCGGCGGCGACACTGGAGATCAGGATGTCCCGGTTGTAGACGTGGGACAGCTCGTGACCGATGACGCCCCGCAGCTCCCGGTAGTCCAGGATCTGCGTGATGCCGGTCGTCACCGCGACCGCCGCGTGCTGCGGGTTGCGTCCCGTGGCGAACGCGTTGGGCTGCATGGTCGGGCTGACGTACAGCCGGGGCATCGGCTGACCGGCCTCGGTGGCCAGCTCCCGGACCATCTGGTAGAGCGCGGGGAACTCGGCCTCGGTGACCGGTTGCGCCCGCATCGAACGCAGCGCGAGTTTGTCCGACCAGAAGTAGCTGCCGGCGTTCATCGCCAGCGACAGCAGTACGGCGATCACCAGACCGCCGCTTCCGCCGAACCAGTAACCGACGCCGAGGATCAGAGCGGTGAGCAGGCCAAGTAGCGCGGCCGTCTTGAGCCGGTTGTGATGGCTATGCACGGTAACTCCTTCGGTGCGCGGGTAGGTGGACCCGCTGACCGGTACAACAACGGGATACCCCGTCAACAATCCAGATATGACTGTGAGTTACCTGGGAAAGCGAACGATTGTCACAGTCCGGCGACGTCCAGGATGAGTTGTGGGGCGAACCCGACGACGATCGCGACCACGGTGGCGACGGCCAGCGCGGCGACAACCGCCCAACTCGGCCTGATTGACCCGGCCGACGGCACGGGTGCGCCCACGGGCAGGGCCGGGGCGCCCGGATCGGCGGGGACGACCGGTGCGGCGGCGGCATCCCCGGCCCGGGGCGCCACCGGTTCCGGGGCGTAGAGCGTCGCGGCGACCCGTACGTAGTAGGCGAGCCCGACCACCGCGTTCAGCGCCACCACCACGGCAAGCCAGCCGGCACCGCCGGCCAGCAGCGACCGCACGATGGTGACCTTCGCGAACAGTCCGGCCAGCCCCGGCGGCAGTCCGGCCAGCCCGACCAGCGCGAGCACGAACGCCGCGCCGACCCACGGCCGGCGCCGGGCCGCGCCCCGGTAGTCCTCGATCTCGCCGCCGTCGGCCACCGCCGGGCGCAACGCCACGACGGCCGCGAAGGCGGCCAGCTCCAACACCACGTAGAAGACCGTGTACGCCACCGCGGCGGCGACCGCCGTGTCGAACGCCTCCGGGGTCCGGCCGGCGGACAACGCCAGGGCGCCCAGCGGGGCGACGATGTATCCGGCCTGGGCCACCGACGACCAGGCCAACAGCCGGACCATCCGGCGCTGCCGCAGCGCCACCAGGTTCCCGACGGTCATGGTGAGTACGGCAACCGCCGCCAGCACCGGCCCGGTCACGCTCGCCGGCAGCACCGGCCCGGTCGCGCTCGACGCCAGCACCGGCCCGGTCGCGCTCGCCGGCAGCGCGGTCGCGGTGACCGCGAGCAGCGCGACCACCCCGCCGAGCTTCGAGGCGGTGGAGAGGTACGCGGCCACCGGCACCGGCGCCCCGTCGTAGGTGGCCGGCGCCCAGGCGTGGAACGGCACCGCCGCCACCTTGAAGGCCAGTCCGAGCACCACCAGCGCGACCGCGACCACGGTGAGTGGCAGGTCCAGCAGTTCCGATCCGCCGGCCGCCGTGCCGTCGGCTTCGAAGACGGCACCGAGCCGGCTCAGGTGCACCGCTCCGGTGACCGCGTAGAGCAGCGCGGCGCCGAGCAGGGTCACCGCGGTCGCCACCACACTGACCACGAAGAAGGTCAGTGCCGCCTCGGCACCGGCCACACTGCGGTGCCGGAGCCCGACCAGCACGTACAGCGGCAACGTCAACGTCTCCAGCGCCACGACCAGGGTGATCAGGTCACCGGCCGCGCCGAGCACCACACCGCCAGTCATCGAGCAGGCGAGCAGGAAGCAGTACTCCCCCGGCGGCACCTCGCCGGCCCGCAGCAGCGGCGCGGAGAGCGCCAGCACACCGAGGGTGAGCAGCGCGAACAGGCAGCCGACCAGGGCCGCCCGACCACCCGCCAGATAGGAACAGTCGTCGCCGGCGCAGAACGTCCGACGCGTACCGGCGGTGCCGACCAGGACCGCGCCGAGCGCGGTGGCGGCGGCCCCGACGGCGAAGACCGCCACCGTCGCGCCGCGCCGGGCGACCAGCAGGTCGGCCAGCAACACGAGTACGGCGGTGCCAGCCGCCAGGTACGCCGGCAGCAGCGCCACGTTGTCGACGGTCTGGATCACGGCGTCCGCCGGGGAACGAAACTCATCGGATCGCCTCCAGGAGCGCCTCGACCGGCACCTCGGCGTAACCGAGCACCAGTGTCGGGGCCAGCCCGATCGCGAGGGCGAGCAGCACCAGCGGGCCCCAGGCGGCCAGCTCGGCTCCGGCCAGTCCCGGCGTCAGGGTCAGCACCGCCGGGGTAGCCGGCCCGTGGGTGACCCGGCGCAGCAGCCGCAGCAGGTACGCCGCCGTGAGTGCCCCGCCCAGCGCGGCCAGCACCGCCAGGGTGGTCCAGAACGGTCCGCCGACCCGCCACGCGGCGACGACCGCGAACGCCTCCCCCCAGAACCCGGCGAGTCCGGGCAGCCCGAGCGAGGCGATCGCCGCGAAGCCGAGCAGTCCGGCCAGCCGGGGCGTGCTCTCGCGCAGCCCGCCCAGCTCGGCCAGCGCCCCGGTGTGCGCGCGATCCTTGATCGCCCCGGCGAGGAAGAAGAGCAGGCCGGTGATGACGCCGTGCGCGATGTTGCCGATCAGTGCGGCCTGGATGCCGGTGGCGGTCAGGGTGGCGACCCCGAGCAGCACGAAACCCATGTGCCCGACGCTGGAGTACGCGATAAGCCGCTTCAACTCGCTCTGTGCCAGGCAGACCAGCGAGCCGACGATGATCGCCGCCACGGCGAGCGTACCGAGCACCGGTGCGGCCCACCGGGCGCCCTCGGGGGCGACTCCGACCGCGACCCGGATCAGCCCGTACGTGCCCATTTTCAGCAGCACCCCGGCCAGGATGACGCTGCCCACCGTCGGCGCCTGGGTGTGCGCGTCCGGCAGCCAGGAGTGCAGCGGCCAGAGCGGACTCTTCACCGCGAACGCGATCGCGAGCAGGCTGAAGGCGGCCAACTGGGTACCCCGGGACAGCTCGCCGCCACCGGTCAGGTCGACCAGGTCGGCGGTGCCGGCGGCGGTGACCACGGTGAAGACGCCGACCAGCAGCAGCACCGAGCCGAAGAGGGTGTAGAGGGCGAACTTCCGGGCCGCGTGCTGCCGGTCCTCGCCACCCCAGATCGCGATGATCGCGTACATGGGTAGCAGGACGACCTCGAAGAAGAGGAAGAAGAGGACGAGGTCGAGGGCGAGGAACGTGCCGACGATCCCGACCTCGACGACGAGCAGCAGCGCGACGAGGGTCCGGCCCCGCCCCGGCGCCGGTACCCGCCACGCCGTGTACGCGCAGCAGAGCAGGGTCAGCAGTGCGGTGAGCACCACGAGCGGATAGGACACGCCGTCGACGCCGAGGTGGAACCGCAGGTCGAGACCGGGTACCCAGGTCAGGTCGAGTTCGTGCCACGGCCGTACGCCGGGGCCGCCGGCGGTGCGCGGCCGGTAGCCGAACCAGTTGTCGTCGCCGCCGAGTGCCAGCAGCACACTGAGCACGAAGGCGGCCGCGGCGAAGGCGGTACCGGTGATCCGGGCCGCCCGGTCGATCCGGTGCGGCAGTACGGCGAGCACCGCCGCGCCCAGCGCGGGCAGCGCCAGCACGGCGACCAGTCCGACCCTCCCGAGGCTCATGCCGTCACCTCGCCGCGCCCGCTCATGCCGAGCCTCCCAGCGCGCTCATGCCGAGCCTCCCAGCGCCACGGCGGCGATGCCGAGCAGCAGGGCACCGGCCAGCACGGCGGCCACCGCCCGGGGCACCCCGGCCCGGTGCAGCAGGTCGAGCCCGCCACCCAGGCCCGCCGTACTCCGACCGGTCCCCTCGACCGCGCCGTCCACGACCGTCTCGTCGATCCGACGGGCGAGCCGGCCGAGCGCCCGCACCGGGCGTACGACGAGCGCGTGCTGGACCTCGTCGAGCCAGAAGGCCCGGGCGAAGGCCGGGCGGAGCGGCCCCAGGCCGGTTGCCGGGTCGGCGGCCGGATCGGCCCGCCAGCGCCACCAGGCGAGGCCCGCCCCGAGCAGCAGCAGCGCCACCGGAATGATCAGGAAGGCGTCCAGGTGTGCCTCGTCCAGGGCGAGCGCGGATCGGAACGGGGGAACGAAGACCGCGAAGCCGAGCGCCGCGCTCGGCACCGTGAGCAGCAGTACCGGCCAGCGCAGCAGTCCTGGTGGATCGTGCGGCGGACCGACCGGGGTGTGCGCGGGGGCGGTGGCCGGCGCGTCGATGCCGGCCGAAGCGTCCATCGGGTGGGTCTGGGCCCGGGACGGCCCGAGGAAGGTACGCAGCAGCAGGCGGGCGGCATACCAGGCGGTCAGCCCGACCCCGACCAGCCCGGCGATCCAGACCAGCCAGCCCACCCAGGCCGGCGCCGGGCCGGCGTGGTGCCGGGCCGCCTGCTCGGCGACGACCAGGATGCCGTCCTTGCTCCAGAACCCGGCCAGTGGCGGCACCCCGGCCAGCGCACCCAACCCGATCGCGGTACACCAGAAGGTGACCGGCATCGGCCGGCGCAGCCCGCCCATCGCGGACATCAGGTTGCTGCCCACGGCGTGGATCACCGCTCCGGCGGCGAGGAACAGCAGCGCCTTGAAGGCGGCGTGGCTGAGCAGGTGGAACAGCGCGGCGGGCGGCGAGCCGACGGCGAGCGCCCCGGCCATGTAGCCGAGTTGGGAGACGGTCGACCAGGCCAGGACCCGCTTGATGTCGTCCTGGGCGGTGGCGGCGAGAGCGCCGAGCAGCAGGGTTACCGCGGCCATCACGCCGAGCACGGCGAGGGCGGCCGGTGCCCGCTCGAACAGCGGGAAGAGCCGGGTCACCGCGTAGATCCCGGCCGCCACCATCGTCGCGGCGTGGATCAGTGCCGAGATCGGCGTCGGGCCGGCCATCGCATCCGGCAGCCAGGTGTGCAGCGGGAACTGAGCGCTCTTCCCGGCCACTCCGGCGAGCAGCAGCAGGCAGGCGGCGGTCAGCGTACCGGGGCTGAAGTCGTGGGCCAGCACGTCGGAGATCCGGAAACTGCCGGCCGAGACGCCGAGCACCACGATGCCGAGCAGGAAGCCGACGTCGCCGACCCGGGTCACCAGGAACGCCTTCACGGCGGCGGCGGGCGCCTCCGGCAGCCGGCGGTCGTGGCCGATGAGGAGATAGGAGCAGATGCCCATCACCTCCCAGCCGACCAGCAGCATGATCAGGTCACCGGCGACCACCACCAGCAGCATCGCGGCGGTGAAGAGGCTGATCTGCGCGGCGTAGGGGGCGTACCGGTCGTCGTCGTGCAGGTAGCCGACCGAGTAGACCTGTACGGCCAGCGCCACCACCGCCACCGCGATCGCCACCAGCGCGGTGGCCGGGTCGAGCCGGACGCTGAGCGTGACCGATAGCCCGCCGAAGTCGATCCACTCGGCGGCCGACTCGGTGCCACCGTGGTCGACGGTGACGGCGAGCGCGACCGCGCAGACCAGCGCCACCGCCGCGCCGCCGATGCCGAGGCCCGCCGCGACCGCCCGGGACCGCTGCGGCAGCAGCAACCCGACCAGGGCCAGTCCGAAGGGTACGGCCGGCAGCAGCGCGCCGAGCGTCTGTGCGCCGGTCATCGGGCCGGTCCCGCCGCCGGCCTCGTCGCCGCTCCCGTCGACGGCCCGGTCGCCGCTCCCGTCGACGGCCCGGTCGCTGCTCCCGTCCTCGCCGGCGCCTCCATGATCCCGCGTGGACCGGCGTCGGGGGTGTGCTCGTCGAGGCGTACGTCGTCGATCGCCACAGTGCCGCGCAGCCGGTAGAGCTGGAGCACGATCGCCAGCCCCACCCCGACCTCGGCGGCGGCGATCACGATGACGAAGAGCGTGAACGCCTGTCCGGTGAACGGCAGCGCACCGGCCTCGGCGGTGCCGGGAGCGGCTGGGCTGCCGACCGGTGCCGCTGTGCCGAGGGCCGCGTGCAGCGGGGCGGCGTTCGCGGTGACCAGGAGCAGGTTGACCGCGTTGAGCATCAACTCCACCGCCATCAGCACCAGTACGGCGTTGCGGCGGCGCAGTACGCCGTACACGCCCAGCCCGAAGAGGGCGGCGGCGATGACGTACGGGATGACGGGTCTCACTGCCGCCGCCCCGGAATCCGTACGCTGATCGCGATCGCCCCGACCAGCGCGGAGAGCAGCAGTACGGAGAGCACCTCGAACGGCAGCACCCAGGACTGGAAGAGTTCCGTGCCCATCCGCTCGGCGGTCCCCGGCTCCGGCAGGTCGACTGTGGACCAGCGGAACGCGTCGACCAGCAGGGCGGCCAGGCCCAGCCCGGTCCCGCCGCCGCTC
>NZ_JADPUN010000341.1 GCF_015690345.1 Plantactinospora alkalitolerans
AGCCGGCCGCGAGCAGCCACGCCGGCCCTGGTGCCCAGGCCACCAGGCTCACCTCGACGTCGACCGACCCAGCCACGAGAGCACCGCGACGCTGTAGAGATGGAGCGCGGCCGAACCGACCAGCAGCAGCGCCACGGCCACCGCGTACACCTGGCGACGCCCCAAGGCCAACGTGACGACGGCGCCGAGGACCAGCACCGCGACCAGGCCCACCGCGACAGCGAACAGCTGGTACCGCTGCGTCCACGCCGGCTCCCAGTAGTCCTCCATCGTTCCGTGCAGAACAAACACCGCACCCACGGCCACCACAGTGGCGAGCAGCCCGAGGAGCACTGCGACGATCCGCCCCCAGCGCGAACGCACCGCGACGCCCGGGACCAGCAGAATCGCGAGATAAATGGGCAGGTGCAGAACCTCCGTGAAGAGCTGGGCCACTGGGTACGGCTGGTCGTTCAGCTCAAAGGCGAGGTGACGGAGGTTAAGCCCGTTGAGGGTGTCGCCGTTGGTCCGGGTGAGCCAGGGCGGGATGAACGCGGCGAACGCCGCGAAGACCAGGATTACAAGGCAGATACGGGCGGCACGGCGCAGCGCGGTCGGTGTCACGACAGAGAAGTTTAGTGATCTCACGCACCCTCCAGGATGGCAACACCCGCGAACCGCGCATCCCGCCACCGACAGCAACCACGCCGCCAGCGGCGAACTCGTGGCTGCCGGTGAGGTGATCAGAACAGCGACGTCATACGCCTGGCGCCAACCGATCAGCACACCGTTGAGGACGAAGATCGAGAAAACGGCCGGGCCGATCGCGCATGATGGCTGCCGTGAGCAGACGGCTGAGGGCGATCGCCCAGGAGACGGTCGCGGCCGTGGAACGCGGTTTCTACCGTACGGAACGGGGCGCGGAGGTGGTCATCGCCGACCAGGTGACCGCAGCGGTGACCGGCACCCGGCTGTACCTGCCGGACGAGGCCCTGCCGGCGCCCGCGCCGGCCGAGGCTCCGCCGGTGGTGGAGGTGACCAACGAAACGACCCTGGCGGCGACCCGCCGGCTCGGCGGTGATCCGGCCTGTCTGGTCTTCGCCTCGGCCCGGAACCCGGGCGGCGGCTTCCTCAACGGCGCGCAGGCCCAGGAGGAGAGCATCGCTCGTGGCTCGGCCCTGTACCCCTGCCTCCGTGCCGCCGGGGACTTCTACGCCCGGCACCGTACCGAGCCGTACCTCGGCTACAGCGACCGGGTCATCTACTCTCCGGCCGTGCCGGTGTTCCGGGACGACGGTGGTGCCGCGCTGGCGGCGCCGTACCCGACCTCGTTCCTGACCTCGGCGGCGCCGAACCGGTCGGCGATGCTGCGCAACCAGCCCGAACACCTCGCCGAGATTCCGGCCATCCTGCGCCGACGGGCCGCCCGGGTGCTCGCGGTGGCCGCGGCGCACGGACACCGGACCCTCGTCCTCGGAGCGTGGGGTTGCGGCGTCTTCGGCAACGAGCCGGCGACCGTGGCGGACGCGTTCGCCGAAGCCCTGCGACAGAGCCCGTGGTTCGCGCACGTGGTCTTCGCCGTCTTCGACCGGCAGGCCGACGCCCCGACCTACGCCGCGTTCCGGACGAGGTTCGGCTGACCGACCTGTCGGTGGCCCGGCCTAGAATCCGCGCGTGATCGAAGTAGACGACTCCCTGAACCCGTTCAGGCTCTTCGAGTACGACCACGATCCCGGCACCTACTGCCTGATGCTCAGTGACCTGGACATGGTCCGGGTGTCGGACGTCTTCGAGGAGTGCGGCTATCTCGGCAACGGCTACGACTGGTCCGGCGTCGCACGTTCGGCGGTACGGACGCACGCCCCGGAGATCGCCGACCGGCTGGGGTACGACCCGGAGGCCGGAACCTTCGTCGCCCACGGGACCGATCCGGCGGCGCTAAGGCAACTCGGCGTCCTGCTCCAGAACGCCTTCCAGGACGGGGCCACCCTCGCCACCCTGATCCGGACCGGCGACCCAGACTGGTTCGACTGAGCAGCCGTGCCCACAGCGGAGCGTTCCGCCGGGCTTTGCGATCTCTCAGTCAGCGCCGAGCCTGCGGGCCGAACCCGGTTAGGTCCCGGTTCTCCAGTACGTGCCGGGGAAAGCCGTGTTCGGCGACGGTCAACATGGCGATCCCCAACTGCTCGGTCGTGGTGACGCTGTGCGGAAAGAGCCGGCGCGGCAGTGCGGCGAACGGTGAGATCAGCGTGTACAGGAGTCGGTACCACCGGGTCCTGGACCGGACGCCGTGCAGTGGCTGGATGAAGCCGGGCCGGAAGGCGTACGCGTTGGGTAGCAGCGCGATCAGCGCGTTCTCGGTCCGACCCTTGACCCGGGCCCACATGCTGCGTCCCTGCTCCGTGCCGTCGGTGCCCTGCCCCGACACGTAGACGAAGGTCAGCTCGGGATTGACCTGCGCCAGCATCCGGGCCGCGGCCATCGTGAAGTCGTAGGTGACCCGGGTGTAGTCCGGCTCGCTCATCCCGAACGAGGAGATGCCCAGGCAGAAGAAGCAGGCGTCATAGCCGGCGAACTCCCCCGCCACGTCGGTGAAGTCGAGAAAATCCTTCCGGACCAGCTCCCGCAGTTTCGGATCGCGCCGCCCGGTCGGGGTACGCACGACCGAGAGGACCGACTCGACCCTGGGGTCCAACAGGCATTCCCGGAGCACGCCCTGCCCCACCATGCCCGTCGCGCCGAACAGGATGACCTTCATGCGGTGCCTCTCCCGGACGTCGGGTCCACGCCGGTCCGCCGACCGCCGGTGTCGAGGGTACGACTCCGACGGCCGGCTACGACGGGCGAAATTCGTCGTCGACGTACCGCAGGAGTCTCCGCGATTGTCCTCCGGGTTACGCCGACTCCGCCCGGGCCCAGTCGGGCTTGACGGCCATCATCCGGGCGGTCTTCGTGGCGTCCGTCTCGATCAGGTCGCCCAGCGTCTCGTCGATCCGGCGCATCGCCTCGTCGTCCAGCCGGACGCCGGCCGCCGCCGCGTTCTCGGTGACCTGTTCGGGCCGGGACGCGCCGATCAGCGCGGTACTGACCCCTGGGTGCCGCAGCGTCCAGGCGACCGCGAGCTGGGCCATCGACAGACCGGCGGAGTCGGCGATGGGACGGAGTTGCTGGACCCGGCGGAGCAGTTCGTCGCCGAGCACCCGCTGGATGAACATCGGCGCGCGACCGCCGCTGGCCGCCCGGGAGCCGACCGGCGGGGGCTGGCCCGGCTGGTACTTGCCGGTCAGCACGCCCTGGGCCAGCGGCTGGAAGGCGATCTGGCCGATCCCCTCCTTGTCGCACAGTGGCAGGATCTCGGGCTCGACGACCCGCCAGAGCATGTTGTACTGCGGCTGGTTGGACACGATCCGGTTGCGCAGCCCGAGCTGGTCGGCGACGTCGAGAGCGGCCCGGATCTGTGCCGCCGTCCACTCCGAGACGCCGAGGTAGAGCACCTTGCCCTGCCGTACCAGGTCGTCGAAGGCGATCAGTGTCTCTTCCAACGGTGTGTCGTCGTCGAACCGGTGTGCCTGGTACAGGTCGACGTAGTCGGTGCCGAGCCGGCGCAGCGAGGCGTTGCAGGACTCCAGGATGTGCTTGCGGGACAGACCCTGGTCGTTGGGGCCGTCGCCGGTCCGCAGGCACACCTTGGTGGCGATCTCCACCGACTCGCGTCGCACCCCGCGCAGTGCCTGGCCGAGCAGTTCCTCGGCGGCACCCCGGGCGTAGACATCGGCGGTGTCGAAGGTGGTGATTCCGGCGTCCAACGCGGCCCGTACGCAGCTCAGCGCGGCGGCCCTGGCCACCAGTTCCCCGTGGGTGAGCCAGTTCCCGTAGGTGATCTCGCTGACGAGCAGGCCGCTGCGACCGAGATGACGATGCTCCATGGCGGTCCAGCCTAATCCCGGGAGCCGACGCACCGTAACTGGCGTCGACGCGCCGCGTGCCTTACTTTGACGCCGCTGGCTCTCGTTCCCGCACCCGTACCACGAGCAGCATCAGCAACGCGACCGCGAACATCGCGGTGCCCACCACGTTCACCTGGGGCGGGATGCCCCGCTGGCTGGCCCCCCAGACGTACATCGGGAACGTGACGGTGGTGCCGGAGTTGAAGTTCGTGATGACGAAGTCGTCGAAGGAGAGCGAGAAGGCGAGTAGCGCGGCGGCCACGATGCCGGGCAGCACCAGCGGCAGGGTGACCCGCCGGAACGCCTGCCACTCGCTGGCGTAGAGGTCCAGCGCCGCCTCCTCCAACCGGGTGTCCATTCCGGACAGCCGGGCCCGGACCGTCACCACCACGAACGAGACGCAGAACATCACGTGCGCGACGACCACGGTCCAGAAGCCCTGCGGCACTCCCGCGGCCACCAGCAGGGCGAGCAACGAGGTGCCCAGCACCACCTCCGGGGTGGCCATCGGCGCCAGGACCAGCAGGTTGACGACGGTCCGCCCCCGAAAACGGTGCCGGACCAGGGCGAACGCCAGCAGCGTACCGAGCACCGTGGACACCACCGTGGCGACGAACCCGATCTGTACGCTCCGCACCACCGCCTCGCACATCCCGGCACTGCCGCACGGGTCCCGCCAGTTGTCGAGGGTGAACTCGTGGAAGTCGTACGACAACCGACTCGACGGCCGGTTGAACGACAACCCGGCCACCACCACGACCGGCAGCAGGAGATAGCCGAGTACGCCGGCGGCGACGGCCACCGGCCAGTGGTCGGCCATCCAGCGCCCGAACCGGCCACCCACGGCTATCCCACCTCCTCGGCACCGGCCCGCCGGACGTACCCGACGACCATCGCCAGGATCGCGCCCAGCAGCAGTACGGAGAGCGCCGCCCCCTGGGGATAGTCCAGCCGGACCAGGAACGCCGAGTCGATGACGTTACCGATCATGTACTCCTTCGGGGTGCCGAGCAGTTCCGCGCTGATGTAGTCGCCGCTCGCCGGGATGAACGTCAGCAGGGTTCCGGCCACCACCCCCGGCATCGACAGCGGCAGCATGACCCGCCGGAGAACCTGGCTCGGGCCCGCGTACAGGTCCTGCGCGGCCGCCAGCAGCCGACGGTCCAGCCGCTGGAGGCTGGCGTAGATCGGCAGCACCATGAACGGCAGATAGCAGTAGGTCAGGCTGGTCACCACCGCGACCGGTGAGGCGAGCAGCCGGCCGTCCGGGCCCAGCACGTGCAGGTCGCGGAGCAGCCCGACCAGGGCGCCTCCGTCGGACAGGATGGCCTTCCAGGCCAGGGTCCGGACCAGGAAACTGGTGAACATCGGCGCGACCACGCAGACCAGCAGCAGGTTCTGCCAGCGCCCGGCGCGCAACGCGAGGACGTACGCCAGCGGATAGCCGAGCAGCAACGCCAGTGCGGTGGCGAGCGCGGCGTAGCCGAACGACCGGCCAAGGTGCGGCCAGTATCCGGCCAGCGCATCGGGATAGTTGCCGAACGACCAGGTCATCGCGTACCCGTCGGCCAGTGAGCCAGCCGGGTCGTAGAGGCTGGTGGCACCGAGTTGGATCGCCGGAACTCCGAAGAAGACCACCAGCCAGAGCCCGCCGGGCAGGATCAGGAGGTACGGCAGCAGCCTGCGCCGCCGTACCCCGGTCACCGCCGCCTCGCCCGGATCACGACCTGGTCGCTTCCACCGAACCGGCCCCGGCCGACGCGGCACCGCCGATGCCGGTGCCGGTGCCGGTGTCGATGCCGGTGCCGGTGTCGGTGTCGGTGCCGGCGAGGAGGAAGGCGTGTCTCGGGTGCCAGTGCGCGACCACGGCGCTCCCCACCGGAATCCGTGGCGCCTCCCCGTCGGCGGCGGCGAAGACCGACAGCTCGACACCCTGACCGGTACGGACCAGGTACTGCGTGCTCACCCCGAGGTAGACGGCGTCGCCGACCGTACCGTCGAGCCACTGGTGGCCGTCCGGCACCTGTTCCACCGCGCCGACCAGCCGCACCTTCTCCGGCCGTACCCCCAGCAGTACCGGCGCGCCGAGAGTCCGGGACCGGGCCACCGGCACCGAGAAGCGCCGGCCGTACGCCTCGACCAGGACATCGTCGCCGCCGCGTCCGCGTACCGTGCCGGCGAGCAGGTTGGACCGGCCCAGGAAGTTGGCCACGAAGGCCGTGGCCGGAAACTCGTACAGCTCCGCCGGAGGACCGAGCTGTTCGATCCGGCCGGCGTTCATCACCGCGACGGTGTCGGCCAGCGTCATGGCCTCCTCCTGGTCGTGGGTGACGTGTACGAAGGTGATGCCCACCTCGGTCTGGATCCGCTGAAGTTCGAGCTGCATCCGGCGGCGCAGCGCGAGGTCGAGCGCGCCGAGCGGCTCGTCCAGCAGCAGCACCCGAGGCCGGTTGACCAGGGCACGGGCCAGGGCCACCCGCTGTTGCTGGCCGCCGGAGAGCCGGGTCGGCCGCTGCCGGTCGTACCCGTCGAGTTGCACCAGGGCCAGCATCCGCCGCACCTGCCCGGCCACGTCCGGTACGCCCCGCCGCCGCAACCCGAACGCGACGTTCTCGAAGACGTCCAGGTGCGGAAAGAGCGCGTAGCTCTGGAACACGGTGTTCACCGGTCGCCGGTACGGCCGCAGCCCGGTGATGTCCTCCCCGCCGAGCAGCACCCGGCCGCTGGTCGGCTCCTCAAGCCCGGCCACCATCCGCAGGGTGGTGGTCTTGCCACAGCCCGAGGGGCCCAGCAGGGCGAAGAACGACCCGGCCGGCACGCTCAGGTCGAGGCCGTCCACGGCGGTGACCCCACTGCCCGACGACGCGGACCGCCGGGAGGTCGGGCCGAACCGCCGGCCCGTGGGGCCGAACCGCTTGGTCAGGTCGACCAGCCGCAGCTGGCCGGCCGGCTCCTCGCTCGCCACCCCTACCCCCCGATGACCTGCTGGAACTTCGACTCGTACGCCCGCTCGCTGGCCTCGTCGAGGGGCATGAACGCCGTCGACCTGGCCAGCAGCGCCTGATCGGGAAAGATCAGCGGATTGGTCGCCAGCTCCGGGGCGATCTTCTCCATCTCCGCCTGTGCGCCCTGCACCGGGCAGATGTAGTTGACGTACGCCGCGAGCTGGGCCGCGATCGCCGGCTCGTAGTAGTAGTCGACCAGCGCCTCGGCGTTCGCCCGGTGGGTCGCCCGGTTCGGCACCAGCATGTTGTCGGAGTAGAGCATCGCGCCGGATTCCGGGGCCACGAACCGGATCCGCTCGTCCTCGGCGGCGAGCTGGATGACGTCGCCGGACCAGGCGACGCAGGCGGCGATGTCCCCCTTGGCCAGCTCCGGGGCGTAGTCGTTGCCGGTGAACCGCCGGATCTGTCCACCGTCGACGGCCCTTTTGAGTTTGCTGAGCGCCTCGTCGAACTGGTCGGCGGTGAAGTTCGCCGGATCGTGCCCGCCCGCCTGGAGCAGCAGCCCCATGGTGTCCCGCATCTCGCTCAACGCGGTGACCCTGCCCTTCAGGTCGGGCCGGGTGAGCAGTTCGTCGACGGTCTGGACCGGCCTGGTCACGTTGCCGTTGTAGGCCAGGCCGGCCAGCCCCGACTGCCACGGGATGGCGAGCACGTTCTCCCGGTCGTACGGGCGGTCGCGCAGCGAGGGCAGCAGGTTCCGGCCGACGTTCGGCAGCCTCGCCCCGTCGAGTCGCTGTACCCAGCCGAGCCCGATCACCCGGGCCGCCATCCAGTCGCTGAGCACGATGATGTCCCGGCCGATGGACTGGCAGGCGCTGAGCTGGGGCCGTACCTTGCCGAAGAACTCGTTGTTGTCGTTGATGTCCTCGGTGTACGTCACCTGGATGCCGGTCCGCGCCTGGAACGCATCGAGGCTGGGCCGCTTCGACCCGTCCTTGTCGTCCACGTCGATGTACTGCGGCCAGTTGGAGAAGGTCAGCTTCTTCTCTGTGCCGGAGAGATCCTCACTGACGCAACTCGCCCCGGTCTGCCGCGCGCCCCGGGTGCCGCAGCCGCTCAGGGCGGCCGTCAGCGCGAACAGCGCCGCCGAACCGGCCGCACCGCGCAGCAGGGCACGCCGGGGCAGCCTCGGCAGGGGATGCGGGCGGTCGCGCATGGGACGGCTCCTCCGGGTCGTACCGACGGGCAGGGCAGGCGAGGTCGGCCCGCTGGCCGGAGGCGTCGCGGGGAGATCCGATCAGGTGCCGATCTTGGCATGCGACCGCGCGGCCACCCGAGAGGGTCTCCCAGTTCCCGCGAGGGGTACGCCGAGTTGGCGGGTGTGCCCGGATCAGGAACGCGTGGCCAGCCCGACGAACGCGCGCCAGGCGTCCGGGCCGAAGCGCAACGTGCCCCCGTCGCGGTCCTTGCTGTCCCGGACCAGCACCCGGCCGGGCAGGTTGTCCGCCACCTCGACACAGTCGCCGCCGTTGTTGCTGCTCCGGGTGGAGGTGCGCCACCGGGCGCCGGTCATGTCCATGTCTTCGCCACTTCCCTGATCAGCTCGATCGACGGTCGGCGGGGCAACGCCTCTCCGGTGATGCTCTCCCACCTGTTTCCGAGGCTAGCAATGTCGGATCGATCGTTGAGGATCTGACCACGGAGCTGGTTGTCCAGGTAGGCCAGCTCGAGCCCGTCGTCGAGCCGGGCCAGCACGAACGGCCCGGCCAGCCCGGTGTGCCAGGGCACGTCCGCCGGAATCACCCGGACCTGCACGTGCGGCTGCCCGGCCACCGCCGCCAGGTGCGTCAACTGCTCCCGCATCACCGCCCGGTCGCCGAGCAGCCGGTGCAGCACCACCTCGTCGATCACCGCGACGAGCTGCGGCGGCTTGTCGCCGGTCAGGATCTCCTGCCGCTTGAGCCGGCTGGCCACGATCGGCCCACGGCCGGAACCACGGCATGTCCCGGCGCCGGAACGGGTCGGGCCAGAGTTCGGCGGCCTCGCGACCGAGGATCTTCGCCACTGCCGTCCTGGTCCGGGGATGCGGTATTCGGCCCGGGGAGAGTCACCGCCCCGCCCTTCAAAGTCGGAACGTCTGGCTGAACATGTCGACCAAGCACATCGATGTCTGCCCGACACGTCTACCGACCACTTGAAGGCTGCGAACTGCTCAAACTCGACACAGATGATCGCATTGACCCCATGTATCAGGGCACAGACACCCATCCGAGAAGGTCACCTGGACGTCCTGGAAATGTCCCTGATCCGCCTGCCCCACCATGCCCCGCACCCCCACACTC
>NZ_JADPUN010000344.1 GCF_015690345.1 Plantactinospora alkalitolerans
TACCGGAGTAGTTCCAGGTGCAGTGCGGCCAGTTCGGGCGCGGGTTCCGTACCGAGGGTCTCGGCCAGTGTGCTCCGCAACCAGGCGTACGCGGCGAGCGCCTCGGCGGGCCGGTTGGCGGCCCGCAAGGCGCGGATGAGCTGTCCGGCGAAGCGTTCCCGGACCGGGTGTGCCCGGACCAGTGCGTGGAGTTCCGGCACCAGGGCGGCGGCCTCGCCCGAGGCCAGCCGGGCGTCGATCCGTTGTTCGACGGCACTGAGCCGCAGCTCGTCGAGCCGGGCCGCCGGCCCCCGGGCGAAGGCGGCGTCCGCGACGTCCGCCAGCGCCGGTCCGCGCCAGAGGTCGAGCGCGTCGGCCAGTGCGGTCGCGGCGCCGGGTGGGTCCGACCGGAGCAGGGCCCGGCCGGTGCCGACCAGTTGCTCGAACCGGGACACGTCCACCGCCGCCGGTTCGACGGCCAACCGGTAGCCCGTCGGGTGTGACTCGATCGGCACGTCCGGCACGGTGCGGCGCAGCCGGGAGACGAGCGCCTGCAGTGCGTTGGCCGCACCCGCCGGTGGCTCGTCCTCCCAGAGCCCGTCGATCAAGCGGCCGGTGTCGACCACCCGGTCGGCGTCGAGGGCGAGCAGGATCAGCAGCCGGCGTAGCCGGGCGCCGGTGACCGGCACCGGCACTCCGGCGTCGGCGGTCACCTCCAGCGGGCCGAGCATGGCGATCTGCACGCCGTCGATTGTGCCTGGCGCCGTCACCGGGCCGGCGACAATATCGCCTCCGGCCGGTCCGGGTGCCCTCAGGCCTCCGGCTTGTCCTCCTCCCGGGGCGGGTCGCTGCTGTCACCGCGGCGCAACTCGTCCTCCCGGCGGCGCAGGTCCCGCTCCCAGCGTTCCAGCAGCTCCCGGTCCTGCTTCGACCGCTCGCTGTCGAGGGAGCGGAGGAACTCCGGATCGTCGTCGGGCGCGAGCGGCCGTTGCCGGTCCCGGCCACCGACGCCGCCGCCCGGCCGGTTACCGGCCGCCGGCGTGGCCGGGACCGGACGGCCGGCGACGAACCAGGCGATCGAGCCGACCAGGGGGAAGAACAGGATGATCAGAACCCAGGCGAAGCGTGGAAGTGCCCGGATCTCGTCGTTCTCGGCCGAGAGGCAGCTGATCAGAGCGACGACGGCCAGGATGAGTTGTCCGATGGCGAGGATCGCGTAGAGGCGGACCATCTGGTCATGATGACCTACCGGGCCGGGTCAGCGCATCGACGCCAGCACGAGCAGCACTCCGAGTCCCGCGAAACCGGCCGAGGAGAGGGCGATCATCGGCAGTGTCGGGCCGGGTAGACCCGGCCGTCGGGCGACCGGAGCGCCGAGCCGGGGAAAGGTCACGACCAGTACCGCCGACCATCCCAGACCGGCCAGGCCGGCGACCACCACGCCGACCGTTCCGCCGGCCAGGGCCAGTCGGGCGGTGAGCACGGCCACCACACCGACCGCCAACGCGGTACGCCGCCAGGCCAACCGGGTACGCACGGCCGCCAGCCCGACGTCGGCGTCCGGCCGCCGGGGCTCCGCCGGTACGGGTTCCGGCCTCATGTGTTCCGGGCGGCCTGGACCAGCACCGCGAGGACGAGCAGGACGGCGCCGAGGCCGACCAGCAGGGCGAGCACGGCCGGGAACCGGGACGCCGGAAGCTCCTGGCCGAGCCGGATGGCGCGTTCGGTCCGGGCCCAGTGGTCGACGGCGCGGATCGCGACCGTGCCGCCGAGCAGCAGCAGTGCCACGGCGAGCCCCTCACGCAGGTGGGGGAGCGGCATCGGGGGCAGGAACTGCGCGACGGCCAGTCCACCGGCGATCAGCGCCAGGCCGGTCCGCAACCAGGCCAGGAAGGTGCGTTCGTTGGCGAGCGAGAACCGGTAGTCCGGGGTCTCGCCCAGCTCGCGCAGCTCCCGTGGGTCGAACCACCGTCTGATCGTGTGGTACACGATTGCGATTATCCGGTGGACATCGGATTTAGCCTGGTCGGGTGACTGATCTCGACGCTGACCTGCTGCGTACCGTCTACGACGCCCAGTTGCGGGCCCGGGTGCCCGACCCGGTGCCGCCGGGTGTGACGGTGGAGCGGGACGGCCCGCTGCTGCGGATCAAGGGGCTCGACCAGGGTGGTTTCCTGACCTACCGCGACCTGGCCGGGCTGGCCGGTGCGGAGTTGGACGAGCTGATCGTGCGACAGCGGGACCACTTCGACATGCTGGGCCAGCAGGTGGAGTGGAAGTTGCACGGCCACGACGAGCCGGCCGACCTGGCCGAGCGGTTGCGGGCTGCCGGCTTCGTGCCGGAGGAGCGGGAGACAGTCGTGATCGGTCCGGTCGCGCCGCTGGCGGCGACGCTGCCGGTGCCGCCGGAGGGCGTACGCCTGCGTGAGGTGACCTCCCGGGCGGACCTGGACCGGATCGCGGAGCTGAAGTCGCAGATCTGGGGTGCGGACGGCGGCTGGCTGGCCGACGGCCTGGAGCGGGAGTTGGCCGCCGGTGCCGAGTTGGACCAGCCGCCGCTGACGATCGTGGTCGCCGAGGCGGGCGACGAGCTGGTCAGCGCGGGCTGGGTGCGCTTCGTTCCCGGCACCCGGTTCGCCACCCTCTGGGGCGGGTCGACCCTGCCGCACTGGCGTCGCCGGGGCATCTACCGGGCGCTGCTGACCTACCGGGCCCGGCTGGCCGACGCACGCGGCTTCAACCTGTTGCAGGTGGACGCGTCCGAGGACAGCCGGCCGATTCTGGAGCGGCTTGGTCTCGTCTCGGTCACCACCACCACGCCGTACGTCTACACTCCGACCCGTGACGCAACCGCTGAGCGCTGAGGAGCGGGCGACCCTGAAGAGTGCCGCGTTCGGCGCGGTCTATCTGGTGTCCAATGCCGAACCCGGCGCCCTCTCCATGATCAAGGAGAGCCTCGCGGCGTCGAATGCGTTCGCCCGGACCACGGGCCTGGTCCGGGAGTTGCTCACCACCGGCACCCTGCCCCAGTTACCCAGCGGGGCGTCGGCCGACGTGCCGGCGACGGTGCTGCCGGCGCTGCGCCGTTCGGTGGAGATCCTGCGGACGAAGGCGCCCGCCGAGGTGGCCAGCTACCGGTCGGCGGTGCTGCACGCGACCGAGGTGGTGGCGCGGGCGCACGACGGGATCAGCGCCAACGAGGCGGCGGTGCTGGCGAGCGTCCGCGAGGCGCTCGACGCCGCGACCTGATCCTGCCGCGCTCGCGGGTGAGCTGTGTCACCCCGAGCGGCCGGAGGAGCAAAGCTACTTGTGGGTAACATTAGCCGTAAGTAACGCCACACCCTCCCGCGCGCCGGCCGGTCGTTCGTCGGTTGACCGATCGTTAAGGAACGCGGGAGGCTGCTCCCGAGCAACCGGGCGGGATCGCCTCGACACCGGGGACCGCCATCAACAGGAGGGGTCGTCGAAGCGCGATGAACATCGTCGTACTCGTCAAGCAGGTGCCCGACTCGGGCGCGGACCGCAGCCTGCGCAGTGACGACAACACCGTCGACCGGGGGTCGGCAAACAACGTCATCAACGAGATGGACGAGTACGCCATCGAAGAGGCGTTGCGGATCAAGGAAGCCCACGGCGGCGAGGTGACCGTGCTCACCATGGGGCCGGAGAAGGCCGCCGAGTCGATCCGCAAGGCGCTGTCGATGGGGCCGGACAAGGCCGTACACGTGCTCGACGACGCGTTGCACGGATCCTGCGCCGTGGCCACCTCCAAGGTGCTCGCCGCCGCGCTCGGCCAGCTCGGCGCCGACCTGGTGCTCTGCGGCGCCGAGTCGACCGACGGTCGGGTGCAGGTGATGCCGCACATGCTCGCCGAACGGCTCGGCATCGCCGCGTTGACCGGCGCCCGCAAGCTGACCGTGGACGGCACCAACCTGACGGTGGAGCGGCAGACCGAGGAGGGCTACGAGGTGGTCGCCGCGTCGACCCCGGCGGTCGTCTCGGTCTGGGACACCATCAACGAGGTCCGCTACCCGTCGTTCAAGGGCATCATGGCCGCCAAGAAGAAGCCGGTGCAGACGCTGTCCCTGGCCGACCTGGGCGTCTCCGCCGACGAGGTGGGTACGGCCGGCGCCACCAGCGCGGTCGTCGAACACCGCCGCCGCCCGCCGCGTTCCGGCGGTGAGCGGTTCGCCGACGACGGCACCGGCGGCGTGAAGCTGGTCGAGTTCCTCGCCACCGAGAAGTTCGTCTGAGCGCGACCGAGAACAGGAGGAATGACCATGGCTGAGGTTCTCGTCGTCGTCGAGGCCACCCGCGAGTTCGGCGTCAAGAAGGTCACGCTCGAACTGCTCACCCTCGCCCGCGACCTGGGCACTCCTTCGGCGGTGGTGCTCGGTGGACCCGGCGCCGCCGCCCAACTCGGCGAGAAACTGGGCGAGTACGGCGCGGAGAAGATCTACGCGGCCGAGCACGAGGAGATCGACGGCTACCTGGTGGCCCCGAAGGCGACCGTGCTCGCCGAACTGGTCCGGCGGGTGCAACCGGCCGCTGTGCTGCTGCCGTCCAGCCAGGAGGGCAAGGAGATCGCCGCCCGGCTGGCCGTCAAGCTCGACAACGGCGTACTCACCGACGTGGTCGGACTGGCCGCCGACGGCACCGCCACCCAGGTGGCCTTCGCCGGCTCCACCATCGTCACCTCGAAGGTGACCCGGGGGCTGCCGCTGGTCACCCTGCGGCCGAACTCGGTCACCCCGAGCGCCGCCCCGGCCACGCCCGCCGTCGAGCAGCTCGACGTCGTACTCGGCGAGGCCGACAAGCTGGCCCGGGTGACCGACCGGGTCGCCGAACAGAAGGGCAGCCGGCCCGAGCTGACCGAGGCGTCCGTGGTGGTCTCCGGCGGTCGCGGTGTCGGCAACGCCGACAACTTCAAGCTGGTCGAGGAGCTGGCCGACCTGCTCGGCGGTGCGGTCGGCGCCTCCCGGGCCGCCGTCGACTCCGGCTTCTACCCGCACCAGTTCCAGGTCGGGCAGACCGGCAAGACGGTGTCACCGCAGCTCTACGTGGCGCTCGGCATCTCCGGGGCGATCCAGCACCGGGCCGGCATGCAGACCTCGAAGACGATCATCGCGGTGGACAAGGACCCCGAGGCGCCGATCTTCGAGCTGGCCGACTTCGGCGTGGTGGGCGACCTGTTCAAGGTCGTACCGCAGGCCGCCGAGGAGATCCGCAAGCGGAAGTAGCCGTACGTAACCCTCGGCGTCCGGCCGGGATCGGTGTTCACCCCGACCCGGCCGGGCGGCCGAGTGGGCCGTCCGGAAGCTGCCATTAGGCTGGATGGCGATGACATATCTGGATCACGCGGCGACCACCCCGATGCTCGAAGAGGCATTGGAGGCGTACGTCGCGACCGCTCGCGAGGTCGGCAACCCGTCGTCACTGCACGCCGCCGGACGATGTGCCCGGCGCCGGGTGGAGGAGTCCCGGGAACGGGTCGCCGCCGCGCTGGGCGCCCGGCCGTCCGAGGTGGTCTTCACCGGCGGCGGTACCGAGAGCGACAACCTCGCCGTCAAGGGCATCTTCTGGGCACGCCGGGCGGCCGATCCGGGCCGGGTCCGGGTGGTGGCGAGCGCGGTCGAGCACCACGCGGTGCTCGACTCCGTGCAGTGGCTGGCCCAGCGCGAGGATGCCGTCGCGAACTTGCTGCCGGTCGGCGAGACGGGTCGGCTCGACCCCGACGGGCTGGCCGCCGTCCTCGACGCGCACGCCCCACAGGTCGCCCTGGTGACCGCGATGTGGGCGAACAACGAGGTGGGCACGGTACAGCCGATCGCCGCGCTCGCCGAGGTGGCCGCCGCCTACGGGATCCCGTTCCACACCGACGCGGTCCAGGCGGTCGGTCAGGTACCGGTGGACTTCGCGGCCAGCGGGGTGGCGGCGTTGACGGTCACCGGGCACAAGCTCGGCGGGCCGATCGGGGTCGGCGCGCTGCTGCTGGGCCGGGACGTGGACTGCACACCGGTGCTGCACGGCGGCGGGCAGGAGCGGGACGTCCGGTCCGGCACCCTCGACGCGGCCGGGATCGTCGCCTTCGCCGTCGCGGTCGAGGCCGCGGTGAAGACCCAGCAGGAGTACGCCGCCCGGGTCGCCGCGCTCCGCGACGACCTGGTGGCCCGGGTCCGACAGGCGGTGCCGGAGGCGCTCTACAACGGCGATCCGGTGGGCCGGCTGCCCGGCAACGCGCACTTCTCCTTCCCCGGCTGCGAGGGCGACGCCCTGCTGCTGCTGCTCGACGCGCAGGAGATCGCCTGCTCGACCGGATCGGCCTGTTCCGCCGGGGTGGCGCAGCCCTCGCACGTACTCCTCGCGATGGGTGCCGACGACGACCGGGCCCGCTCGTCGCTGCGGTTCTCGCTCGGCCACACCTCGACCGCCGACGACGTCGACGCGCTGGTCGCAGTGCTGCCCGGCGTGGTCGAGCGGGCCCGCCGGGCCGGCGCGGTCAAGTCCATCCGGAGCTGATTGCCGCCCCGACGGCCCGGTCGGGTGTCCGGCCGGGCCGGTTACGCTCGGAGGGTGGAAGGGATGAACCGGTGAGGGTACTGGCAGCGATGTCCGGCGGGGTCGACTCGGCGGTCGCCGCCGCGCGGGCGGTGGAGGCCGGTCACGACGTGACCGGCGTACACCTGGCGCTGGCGCGTAACCCGCAGACCTATCGGACCGGCGCCCGGGGCTGCTGCACACTGGAGGACTCCCGGGACGCCAGGCGCGCGGCCGATGTGCTCGGGATCCCGTTCTACGTCTGGGACCTGGCCGACCGGTTCCACGAGGACGTGGTGGAGACCTTCGTCGCCGAGTACGCCGCCGGCCGCACCCCGAACCCGTGCCTGCGCTGCAACGAGAAGATCAAGTTCGCGGCGGTGCTGGACCGGGCGGTGGCGCTCGGCTTCGACGCGGTGGTCACCGGCCACCACGCCCGGCTCGGCCCCGACGGGCTGCTGCGGCGAAGTGTCGACGAGGCCAAGGACCAGTCGTACGTGCTGGCGGTGCTCACCCGCGAGCAGTTGGACCGTTCGGTCTTCCCGCTCGGCGACTCGACCAAGGCGCAGGTACGCGCGGAGGCGGCCCGGCGTGGCCTGGCGGTCGCCGAGAAGCCCGACTCGCACGACATCTGCTTCATCGCCGACGGCGACACCCGGGGTTTCCTCGCCGACCGGCTCGGCGAGGCTCCGGGCGACATCGTCGACGCCGGTACCGGTGCGGTGCTCGGCGCCCACTCCGGCGCGTACGCCTACACGGTGGGCCAGCGCAAGGGACTGGCGCTGGGAGTACCCGCCCCGGACGGGCGGCCCCGCTACGTGCTCTCGATCACCCCGAAGACCAACACCGTGACGGTAGGTCCCGCCGAGGCGCTGGAGGTGTCCACGGTGACCGCAGAGCGCCCGGTCTGGCCCACCGGCCAACTCCCCGCCGCCGGACTCGACTGCGAGGTCCAACTCCGCGCCCACGGCCAGGTCGTCCCCGCCACCGTCGGACTCACCGACGACGGCTCCCTCCGTGCCGACCTGCGCCGCCCGGTCCGCGGCGTGGCCGCCGGCCAGGCCATCGTCGCCTACCGCCCCGATCCCGCTGGCGACGTGGTCCTCGGCTCCGCCACCATCAGCACCACCGCCTGAGGTGTAAGGAAGGGCCCCTTCTTATCGTTTTCTGTAGAAGAAGGGCCCCTTTTTAACACGCCTGCGCGGCGCCTGCACCGCGCCTGGGGACGGCTGCACGGGATGTCCGGTTGGCGACGCTCCGGCCGGTGGGGCGTGGTACGAATACCGGGGCGGACCACGCAGGACGGGCGATTTGGTGGCAGGGCAGCGGCCGGCACGGCTCTTGCGTCAGCGCGAGCACTCGCGCCAGGCGTCCTTCCTCGAACTCTTCTTCGACCTGGCCTTCATCGTGACGTTGATGACGATGTCGACGCGGCTGGCACGCAATCTCGACTGGCTCAACGTCGGTGAAACGGCGATCCTGTTCGCCGCCGTCTGGTGGGTGTGGATCGCGACCGCCTGGTCGACGGACTGGTACAACCCCAACGAGCCGATCATCCGGGTACTCGTCGTCGGCGTGATGTTCCTCGGTCTGCTGATGGCCGCCGCCGTTCCGAGGGCGTTCGGCGAACACGGGATCTTCTTCGCCGGAACCTACGCGACGATCCATCTCGGCCGGGCCGCGCTGCTCCTGCCGGCGCTACGCGGTCATCCGGTGCAGCGACGTACCATCCTGGTCGCGGTCTGGTTCGGTCTGTCCGCGATCCCGTGGATCGCCGGCGCCCTCGTGTCGGGCCCGGCCCGGCTGACCCTCTGGTCGCTGGCCGTCGGGCTGGACTACCTCAGTGCCGCGCTGGGCTGGCCGGTACCACGGCTGGGTCGCCTGCCCCCGGCACAGTTGCGGGTGGTCGGCGAGCATCTGTCGGAGCGATACCAACAGATCTTCATCGTCGCGCTGGGCGAGATCTTCCTGGTGATCGGCATGGCTTACACCAGGGAACAATTCGGCCCTCTCCAGACGGTCATGTTCGCCGTCACCTTCGTGAACGCCCTGCTGATGCTGTGGATGTACTTCGTGCCGGCCAGTAGCCGGCTCGGCGGGGCGATCGAGCAGAACCAGCCCCGGGGGGCCGTCCTCGCGGCCTATTGTCACGCGATCATGATCGCGGGGACGATCCTCACCGCCGTCGGCGCCGAGGTGATGATCACCCATCCGCTGGGCGAGACCCGGGCGGCCTGGTCGGCGGTGATCATCGGCGGGACCGGGCTGTTCCTCGCCGGACGGATCCTGATGGGCGCGCTGCTCTTCGGGCGGTACACGTGGCGGTCGTTCACGGGCCTGCTCGTCCTGCTCGGCAGCAGCCCCGGTCTGATTCGGCTTCCGCCGCTGCCGGTGGGGATCATCACCACCTTCCTCCTGCTGGTCGTGGTGCTGGCCTACACGTATCGGCCCGAGGCACGTCAGGCCCGGGCCGAGCGGATCCGGGCCGCAGGGCGACGGGCGGCGGAGCGGCCGGTCGAGGAGCGGGAGGTGACGGCTCGGCAGGCGGAGGAGGGACGGGCGGCGGAGCGGCCGGTCGAGGAGCGGGAG
>NZ_JADPUN010000346.1 GCF_015690345.1 Plantactinospora alkalitolerans
GATCAGGACGACACCCCTGGCGGAGGTGTGCGGTGACGGTGCCGGAAGCGGCGACGACGGAAGACGTACCGGCAACCGAGGACGTACCGCTGGATACACCGGAGGCGAGTGCGGCGTGGGTGGCGGAGCAGGTCGCCGGTGAGTTGCGGGATGCGTACCTGACTGTCGCGGCGGCAGCCGCGCTGCTGGAGCGGACCGGGGCCGGGTCCGCACACCCGGAACTGCGGCAGGCCCGCCGCTGCGGCGAGGACGCGCTCGACCTGGCCAACCACGCGGAACAACTGCTCGGCGGAGGCATCCGGCGGCTGCACGAGCGCGCCGGTCGGGCCGACGTAACCAGCATCGGCCAGGTCGCCGGCACGCTGACGGTGTCGCGTACCCAGCTTGCCGAGGTCGCCGACCGGATCGCCGGGCTGCCCGACCGGCTTCGGACCGCCGAGCGGCGCCTCAGGGACGTCGTCGATCCGGACTTCGCCATCGAGGTCGTCACCGAGCAGTGGTCACGGGCCGCCGAACAACTCGGCCTGATGACGGCCAGCCTGACCGAGGCGGGCGGCGCGCTGACCTCGTACACCGATCGGCTGACCGGCGCGACCAGCTAGAGCCTCTTCCGGCCGCCGTGTGCCGACGGCGGCCGGAAGCGGAAAGGGCCCGGGGCGGGTGCCGGGCTCCGGTCGGCGGCCATCCGGACGGGCGCCGACCGACCCCGCCCGCCTCGGCGCCGCTACCCGACGGAGAGGGATCGACGTGGAACATCCTCACGGGCCGGTGCCGGCCCGGGGTGCGCGATGACCCACCACGCTCGGCGGCGGATTCCGCCGTCCCAGGTGACGTTCGGTTCGCGGTGGCGCGGCCTCGACCCGGAAGAGGTGTACGCCTACCTGGGGCGTCTCGCTGACGAGCTGGAGAGCGCGCTGCGGGCGGAGAGCGCCGCCCGTGCCGAGGCGGAGCGGAATCGGCAAGGGCTGCGGCAGTGGCAGTCCCGGCACGCCCGATGCTGGTTCGTCGACCCGGCCCGGCGTACGCCCAACCGGGGCCCCTGGTGAGCGCCCCACCCGTGGCAGCGCTGAACCCGGGCAGCGCGTAGCCTCGGGCGCCAGCCGGGTGAGCCGGGCCGGTCGTGGCTCGCTGCGGGGTCGCCTCGTGGTGACGGAGGACTGGGACGCACCCGAGGTGAACGAGGCCATCGCTCGCTGACGACCTCGGAATGACCGGATGAGCCTGCTCCTGGACACGCCCGAGGTGCGGAAGTACGACGTTTCCATCCTTGTGGCCTGACCGGTATCCGGCGAGGAGTCCGAAGTGGCCGGTCGTACGGTGCCGGTTATGGCACCAGCCGCGCGCCATCCCGGCGGGTCGCGAGCGCGGTGAGCGCGAGCGCCACCCCGGCCGTGCCGACCGCGCAGCACAGGATCGCCGCGAAGGTGTGCGGCACCAGCCACTCGGCGACCACGAGCAGGCCGACCGTCGCCGCCCACAGTGGTGCCGACGGCCACCGCGTGCCCGCCGCCACCTGGGCGTTGACCAGCACGAAGACCAGCGCGTAGAGGGCACCGGTGGCGGCGAAGACCGGTGCGTACCGGCCGAGGTGGACGTAGTCGGCGCCGCCCGCCAGGCGGAACGCGAGCCCACCGGCGAGCGCCGACGCCGCCACCAGCGACGCGCCGCAGCCGGCCACCAGCCCGAGGGCGACCAGCAGGGCCCGCCGGTTACCCTGCGCCAGGCGTGGCAGCGCCAGCACCGTGACCACCTGCGGCGCCCACAGCGCCCCCTTGGTGAGGACCGTGCCGACCGCGTAGGCGCCCGAGGCGTCCGCAGGCAGCAGGTGGCGGACCAGCAGCAGATCGGCGTACGAGACGACGAGCATCGCGAGCGTCGCCGAGCAGGCGGTGACGACCTGCCGGGTGGTGATGCCGGTGCCGGTGGTGATGCCGGTGCCGGTGCCGCCCGACGCGTCGGCCCGCGACCCGGTCAGGCGGGCCAGGACCGGCGGGATCAGCAGCGCGACGGCCGTACCCGCCAGGACCGACCCGGTCAGGCCGGCACCGACCAGCAGACCGGCGATCAGGCCCCCGTACCGGCAGACGGCCAGCACCGCCATGCCGAGCGCCAGGCGCAGGAAGCGCTCGTCGCCCTGCAACTCGCCCAGCCACCTGCCGGCCACCACCACGGCGCCGGTGTAGACGGCGAGCAGCAGCGGCACGACCGGCGAAAGGTCCAGCAGCACGCTCGACACCGGCGTCAGGACCACCACGGCCCCGGCGCAGACAGCCGCGGTCAACCAGCCGATCCGGCCGCTCGCCGCGCCGGGCGTACGGGCCCGATGGATCGCGACCGCGATCTGCAGCCCCACCCCGGGCACGCCGGCGATGGCCGCGATCGCGAGGACGGTGGCCAGCGCGCCCAGGTCGCCGGGGCCGAGCTGTCGGGCGCCCAGGACCGGCACCAGGTAGCCGAGGCCGCTGGTCAGCGCGCCCGCCACGGCCACCGCCGCCCCGGACAGGCCGATGTGCCGCCTGGTCCGGCGCGACTCTAGAGGCGGCCGTCGTACACGGCCCGGGTCACCCACGGGATCACCTCGTCGAGCATCGCGTCGAGATCGGTCGTCGCGGTGAAGCCGAGCACCTCGCGGGCCTTGGCGACGTCCGGCACCCGCTTGGTCACGTCGTGCGCGAACGGCTCGTCGCTGACGTACCGGAACGGCACGTCCGGGCCCTTGATCTTGCGCCAGATCAGCTCGGCCAGCTCCAGCACCGTGGTCGACTCGGCGGTCGAGAGGTTGAAATCCTCGTTGTACGCCGCCTCGTGCTCCATCGCCGTCGCGATCCCGCGCGCGAGGTCGCCGCCGTAGGTGTAGTGGCGCACCTGCTCGCCGGTGCCGAGGATGTGCAGCGGGTCCTGCCCCTTGACGATCTTCTGCACCAGGTCGGGGACCACGTGCGACATCGCCAGCTTGACGTTGCCGGAGAGCACCTCCGCCTCGCCGAGCGCCCGTCCCTCGCCGACGCCGACGCAGTTGAACGGCCGCACGATCGTGTACGGCAACCGGTACTGGTCCCAGGCCGCCCGCGCGTAGTACTCGACCGCCAACTTCTGGAAGCCGTACGAGGACAGCGGCGGCGGGACGTGCCGCTCGTCACCCTCCCGGCTGGGCCAACGGTCGGTCGACTCGTACACCATGGACGACGAGAGGTAGGTGACCTTGCGCAGCCGGCCGGCCCGGTGCGCCGCGATCGCCGCGTCACACGACGCCGCCATGATCCGCTCGTTGGTGGCGAGGAGGTCGTAGGCGTACGCGTGGAAGTAGGAGATTCCGCCGATCATCGCGGCGCCGGCGACGAAGTGGTCGCAACCGGCCAGCAGGTCGGCGAGGAGCGCGGCGTCGCGGGCGTCGCCCTCGACGAACCGGAATCGGGGATTGTCGTCGTAGCTGTGTGCCACCGGACCGTACTTCGAGTGGTTGTCGAGCCCGACCACGTCGTGCCCACGGCCGAGCAGTTCCTCGACCAGATAGCCGCCGATGAAGCCCGCCGAGCCGGTGACCAGCACCGTCGCCATCCGTATCTCCTCTACCGCGCCACGTCGTCGGTCGCCACGTCCGGGGCGGACGCCGCCGCCAGGTCCGGCGCGGGTGCGGTCGCCACGTCCGGTGCGGGCGCCGCAGCCACATCCGGCGCGGGCGCCGCAGCCACGTCCGGCGCGGGTGCGGGTGACGCCGGTCGCCGCGCCTCCCACCGCGCGGCGAGCTGCTGCGCGGTCAGCCGCCGGCCGAACGCGAAAAAATACCAGCGCAGATAGCTGGGCAGGAACCGCCCCAGGTCGAAGTGCGACTCACCGAGCTGCCGATCCAGCCAGATCGTCGGGATCTCGGCGACCGGGCGGCGCAACCGGGTCGCCTTCGCGGTCAGCTCGATGCCGATCTCGAACCCGGTCCGGGACTCGATGCCGACCTCGCGGACGAAGTCGGTGTCGTACGCCTTGAAACTGTTCGTCGCGTCGCGGGTGCCGACCCGTGCCAGCAGCCACAGGGTGCGCCCCGCCCACCGGGACGCCGCCCGCTTCAATCGTGGCCCGCCGACCTGCTGCCCGCCGGGCATGTAGCGGGACGCGGCGGCGACCACCACCCCACGGTCGACGAGCCGAGCCAGGTCGTCGATCTGCCGAGGGTCGTCGCAGCCGTCGGCCATCGTCACCACGACGACCGGTGCCCGCGCCGCGTCGATGCCGAACCGGATCGCGTTCGCCGGCCCGGACCCGTACGTGTTGAGCACCGGGCGGACCCGTGGGTCGCGGCGGGCGACCTGGAAGGCGTACGGGACGGTGGTGTCCTCCGGCGTGTCGTGCACGACGAGCACCTCGGCGGGCAGCAACACCTCGCGCAGGATGCGTTCGAGACAGCGGACGACGCCCACGCCCTCGTTGTAGACCGGGATGACCACCGTGACCCGGGGCGTCACACCAGCACGCCCTGTCCGGTCAGGCCCCACATGTCAATCAGCGGCTTGTCGGTGACGAGGTCGGCGTAGTCGCCGTGGGGCGCGGCGATCACCAGCAGGTCGGCGCGTCGGAGCACCTCGTCGAGTGGAAGGAGCCGGTCGTCGACCACGTACGGGTCGGTGCACAGGGTCTCCCCGGCCTTGAGGGTCAGAATCTTGCGCAGCTTGTAGGCCAGGCTGCTGCGGGTGTCGTCGCTGCCGCCCTTGAACGCCATGCCCAGGATGCCGACGGTCATCGCGGCGAGGTCGAACCGGTCCTCCAGGCGGGAGACCAGGTACAGCGGCAGGCCCTCATTGATCAGCATCGCGGAGTGGCCGAGGACGAAGTTGTTCCGGTTGAACGCGGCCAGTTGCATGGTGTCCTTGAGCAGGCACGGACCGGCGGCGAAGCCGGGCATCGGCAGGTCGGCCGCCCGAGGGTAGTCGAACGCGACGGCGTGCCGGATCCGGGCGAAGTCGAGGCCGAAGTCGTTGGCCATCATCCAGAACTGGTTGGCGGTGGCGAACTTGACGTACCGCCAGGTGTTGGTGAACAGCTTCGCGAGTTCGGCCTCCTCCGGCTCCAGCGCGACGATCGAGTCGGTGAGCCGGCGGAAGAGCAGCTCCGCCCGTTGCCTGGCCTGCGGCGTCCGGGCCGCGACGATCTGGGGCAGGGTGAACAGCTCGGTCATCGCCCGGCCCTCGGCGATCCGCTCCGGACAGAACGCCACGTCGACCGCGAGGCCCTGGCTCGCCAGCAGTTTCTCGGTCAGCGCCGTCACGCCCGGGTAGACCGTGCTGCGCAGGACCACCAACTGCCCGTCGTGCAGGTGCTCGGCGCAGCGTTCCAGGGCCCGGGGCACCGCGCCGAGGTCGGGGTTGAGGTGTTCGTCCACCGGGGTGCCGACGACCACGATCAGGGTGTCGGCCAGGCCGACGCTGGTCGCCTCGGTGCTCGCGCGCAACCGGCCGGCGGCCCGCGCCGCGGTCAACAGCTCTGCGGCGCCCGCCTCGGCGAAGGGCAGCACACCGGAGTTGACCCGGTCGACCGCGGCGGCGTCGATGTCGTACAGCACGACGCTCAGGCCGCGCGAGGCCAGCGCGATACCCAGTGGCAGGCCGACCCGTCCACAGCCGCCCACGACGCAGACGTCGACCGCCGCCGCACCGTCCGCCTGTGTCATCGCCGCACCCTTCCGCCTGCCCGGCGCGGAATCGCCCGCTGGCCAGTGCAGGTTACTGGCGAGGAAACCTCGGGTCTACCCATCGGTAGGCAAGGGTCTAAGGTTCCACACCATGGCCAGCACGCTGTCCACGGAACTGAGCTCGCGGTTAGCCGCCAGGCTCCCGGCCCGTGCCGTGGGCGCCACCGTCCGGCTCGCCTATCCGCGGGTCGAACCGGAACTCGCCCGGCTGCCCTCGTACGCGCCGCGCGGCGGCACCGCCGTGGACGTCGGTGCCTGGTACGGGCCGTGGACGCGCGGCCTGCGGCGACTGGCCGACCGGGTCGTCGCGGTGGAGCCGGCCGCCGAACTGGCGCGGTGCGTCGCCGCCGCCTATCCGGACGTACGGGTCGTCGAGGCGGTGGCCTCCGACCGGCCGGGTACGGCGGAGCTGTTCGTACCCGCCGGTGGTCCCGGCATCGGCACCTCGTCGGTGGAGCACGGCGACGGCCCGTCCGTCACGGTCGAACGGATCACGGTGGACGGTCTCGGGCTCACCGACGTGCGGTTCGTCAAGCTCGACGTCGAGGGCCACGAGCTGCCGGCGCTACGCGGCGCCGAGCGCACCATCCGACGGGACGGCCCGCTTCTGCTCATCGAACTGGAGGAACGGATCCAGCCGATCGAGCCGGTGCTCGCGCTGCTCGACGGGTGGGGCTACCGGCCGTACGTTCTGCCGGACGACCGCTGGGTGCCGCTGGCCGACTTCGACCTGGTCGGGCACCAGCGGGCGGCGGTCGGCCGGGTGGCGCAGAGCTTCGCCCGACGGGTCGTCGACCCACGGCCGCGCTACGTCAACATGGTCCTGTTCCGCCGCGCGGAGCCGACCCGATGACGGACCCGGGGGCCACGACCGCGTCGGGAACCACGAGCACGCCGAACACCAGGGCCGCCACGGCCGCCAAGGCCGTCGACCCGATCCACCTCGCCGCCACCGTGCTGATCACCGCGAGCGTGCTCTGGCGGGCCTCGATCACCACGCGCGGCTACCTCACCAACGACGACTTCACGATCATCGGCCAGGCCGACGCCGGTGGCCTGAGTCCGGAGCACCTGTTCGGGCTCTACAACAACCACTTCATGCCGGCCGCCCGCCTGCTCACCTGGGCAACCCACCGACTGACCGAGTACGAGTACTGGCCGTACGCCACGCTCATGGTGATCGGTCAGGTGGCCGTCAGCATCGCCTTCTACCGGCTGCTGCGTCTCCTGCTCCCGGCGGGCTGGGCATTGCTCGTGCCGCTCTGCCTGTTCGTGTTCAACCCGCTGACCCTGGAGGACAGCGCCTGGTGGGCGGTGGGGATCAACCTGCTGCCGATGCAGTTGGCCATGATCGTGGCCATCGGGGCCCAGGTGCGCTACCTCCGTACCCGCCGACCCCGCCACCTGGTCACGCTCGGCGCGTCGGTCGTCGTCGCCCTGCTCTTCTTCGAGAAGGCACTGCTGGTGGTCGCGGTGGTCTTCCTGCTGACGCTCTGCCTCTACGCACCGGGCGGACCGCTGCGCGCGGTACTGACGACGATCCGCCGCTGGTGGCCCGCCTGGCTGGTGCTCGGCGGGATCTCCGTGGTGTACCTGGCCGGCTACCTGTCGGTGTCGACGTCGACGCTACGCGCGCCGATCTCGGCCGGCGAGGTGAGCACGTTCCTTCAGCAGTACTACGGGCAGTCCCTTCCCGCCGGCCTGGTGGGCGGCCCGTGGACCTGGCTCGACGCCTCGGACGGCCCCGCCGTCGTCGCCCTGACCCGGACCGCCCAGTTGGTCTCGTGGGCGATCGTGGCGGCGCTCATCGGATGCACGGTGTGGCTGCGCCGCACGGTGGCGGTCCGGGCGTGGATCCTGCTGGCGCTCTACTCCGGGCTGGGTGCCGGGCTGATCGGCGCCACCCGGCTCGGGTCCGGGTTCAGCGGCGTGGCCGGCCTGGTGCCGCGCTACTTCGGCGACGTGCTGCTGGTCGCGGCCCTCTGCGTCGGCGTGGCGCTCTGCGGCCTGCGCCGGGCGGAGCTGGCCGATGCGACGCAGCCAGCCGATGCGACGCAACCGGCCGACGCGACGCAACCGGCCGACGCGACGCAGCCCGCCGACGCTACCGAGCCCGCCGATGCCACGCAGCCAGCCAACGCTACGCGGACCGCCGACGCTACCGAGCCGGCCGACGCTGGAGAGCCGGCAGCGATCCGCCGCCACCCCCAGTCGTTCGCCACCGCGCTCGCCGTCGGCCTGGTCCTGCTGGTCGCCAGCAGCGTCTACAGCGGCGTCGACTTCGGCACCGACTGGCAGTCCAAGGCCGGGCGCGACTACCTCAACACGGCCCGCGCCGAACTGGCCGCCGCCGAGCCGGGAACCGTGTTCATGGACCAGCCGGTCCCCGAGATCGTGGTCCCCGGACTGGCCCAGCCGTGGAACCTCCAGTCGCGAT
Organism: Plantactinospora alkalitolerans; assembly: GCF_015690345.1. Classification (GTDB taxonomy): domain Bacteria; phylum Actinomycetota; class Actinomycetes; order Mycobacteriales; family Micromonosporaceae; genus Plantactinospora; species Plantactinospora alkalitolerans. The sequence continues at coordinate 8,118 of NZ_JADPUN010000346.1, forward strand.
TCTTCGCGCCGCTCGACGACGAACCGGTCTTCGTCACCAAGGCCCGGAAGCTTTCGGTCTTCGACGCCTCCGGCCACATCCGCCCCGCCTGGGTCAAGGGCGTTCAGGCGGCACCCGGGCCGGCGCCGGGCTGCGGCTACCAGGTCACGGGTGGCCGGACGGCGCGGATCCCCCTGGCCGGCACGGTCGTCGACTACTGGCAGGCGGTGCGGATCGGCTACATCAGCGACCGGGACACCACCGCCCTGTTCCGACTCGGCGGCAGCGAGGCGGTGCCGTTCGACGTACACCGGGGGCTGAACGCGATGTTCCTGCTCGTGTCGGGTGGCGGCAACGCAGTCCAGCTCACGGTTGCCGACCCGGCGGCCACGTTCTGCACCGACGAGATCGAGATCGGCGCCCTGGTGCCACAGCCGGTCGGGTAGCCGGTGCGGCACCGGCTGATCTCGCGTACCGCGCCGCACGCCGTCGCGGCGGCGATCACCGCCGTGGTGCTCGCCCCGCTGGCCCTGCCCGGCTACGTGCTGCGCTACGACATGGTCTTCGTGCCACGCCAGCCGTTGAGCTGGGAGATGGTCGCGCCGGCCGATGCCCTGCCGCGCGCCGTGCCGCTGGACGCGCTGGTGTCGGCCGCCAACCTCCTCGCGCCGGGCTGGTTGGTGCAGCGGATCGCGCTGGTCGCGATCGTCTACCTGGCGGCGCTCGGGATGGCCCGGCTGATGCCGACCGGGCGGACGCTCACCCGCGTGGTCGGTGCGTTCGCCTACGCCTGGACGCCGTACCTCGCCGAGCGGCTGCTGCTCGGGCAGTGGGGCCTCCTGCTGGCGTACGCGGCCCTGCCCTGGCTGGTCGCCGCGGTGCGGGACGTGCGCACCGGCCGGCCCGGCGGGCTGGGCCGCCTGCTGCTGGCGGCGGCGCCGGCCGCGGTGACCCCGAC
>NZ_JADPUN010000348.1 GCF_015690345.1 Plantactinospora alkalitolerans
ACCGTGCAAGCATCGACGGGAATTCACGTGGACGCCCCCCGCGCCCACGTGAATTCCCGTCGATGCTTGCACGGTCGGTCGCACCCCGGGATCGTTCCGGTACGAACTGTGAGGCTCGCCATGCACAGCCCGTGACGAATCGGTCGAGGCCGATCAGCCTCCGTCGTCCGAGAGCGGTTCCACCGCAGGACGCGCGGCGGTGGGACGCCCGTGCCCCGTCCGAGGGTCGACCCACGAGCGGTTCCGCCCGACCGGAAGTGGCAACCGGCCGGGCGGGCTCTTCGACCGCTCGGTCAACCGGGAATGTTCCAGGCGGTGGCCTGGATGGTCACGGCGCCGTCGTTGGCGACCGCGACGATCTCGACCAGCACCATCCGCCACACGTCCCCACGCTCTCGCGCGGCGGCGTAGTTGGTGGTCACACAGATCATCGTCGCCTTGCGCACCGGCACCCTGCCCTCCTGGGCGATCGGGGCGGTACGGATCGCGTCGACGCATTCCTGCGGCGTCATGCCGGGCCGGGCGGCCTCGCTTCCCCGCACTCCGTCGCCCAACCTGAGGCTCGGCGCGTCGTTGCCGCAGCCCATGACGTACCGGAGGTCGTAGCCAACCTCGTTGACGGCCGCCCTCGGTTCGTCGAGATCGGCGTACATGTCGTAGCTGCATCTCGCCCTGAGAACGAGGCTCTGCTTCTCGTACTTGGGTTCGTACACCGTGCGCTCGTTCAACTCGGGTGGCTCGCCCGGCGAGCGGGGCACGTCGTCGGGGGCGGTGGTCGGATCGCCGGGCGTCTGCCCCTGGTCAGTGGTCGACGGGCCGGTGGGTGTCGCGGGCGCGTCGGTGGCCGGTCCACCGCCAGGCAGCGATGCCCGGCCGATTGCGATGTCCTTGGCATCCTTGGCCTGGTCGATGGCGCGCCAGGCGAAGACCGTCGAGCCGAGGGCCAGCAGCAGGGCCACCACCGAGATTCCGATGGCCAGCAGGCTGCTCTTCCGGCCGGCCGGCCGGACGAACCGGAGCGGTGGCGGCCGGCTGGGCGGACGAGGGCCGTGAGGGAATCTGGTACGCCGGAGGATTCGAGCCGGGCGGTTGTGGCGGAAGGCCGCCCGGCGGATTGGGTTCGCTCATTATGCTCATCTCCTGGCAACCGTAATCGCGGCGGAATTCTGCTGCCTTTCTCCCGGACCCACCGAATCGACGCTATCAGGAACCTGACAGAGACAGATCAGGATGCGCAATTCAGGGTTGATAATGGCGAACAAGCTGTTGCCTGCCACCGAAAGGACGATCCGAGGAGCCGTGTCGAATGACGGAAATTCCCACCCCATCAGTACGCCAGGATCTCCACGAGGCGGCAGGATGAGTCGACGTTGGCAAATCGGGACGGTGCTGGCGCTGGCCAGTGTCCTCGTCGCCGTCCTTACCCTGACTCGCGACATCTTCGACTGGCAAGTCGACCCGAAGACGCCGTCGTCCCCTGAGGCGTCGTCGCCCCCGAACAGTCCGGGCCCGCCGGTCGACCCGGTGCCGCCGACCACCGGTCCGACGCAGCGCGCAACCGCAGGTACCGGCGTGCGCACCCATCTGGACACCTTGCGGGTCGAGGCGGGGGAGGCGAACCTGAGCCCCCTGCCCCGCTCCCTCGACGGTCAGCCGGGATACGAGCGGCCCGTCGTCATCAAGTGCCCCAGCAACGCGGGTGCCGACAGGCAGCGCGAGGTGACCTACCGGTTGCAGCGGCGCTACCTCGATTTCACCGCTTTGGTCCGGCCCTATTTTCCCGCGTCCGACGACCACGACAGCACCGTTCATGTGTACGCCTTGTTGGCCACACGCGCACCCGACGACACCATCAACCGGACGACCAGTGCGGAATTGTTCGATGCTCGGATGGCCGAACCCAAGTCGCTGTCGGCGAGCGTCGAGGGTGCCGATGAACTGATACTACGGGTGCGTTGCCAGATGCCCAACGGTTATGTGGTATTCGCCAATGGCAGCCTCAAACCGAGCTGAACGGACCATTGCCGCCAAGCCCTTTCGAACTCTGTGACGGTTTTTGGGAAGGCCGGTCGTGGGCGGGCCAGCCCGGGTGCGACATCCAGTCGTCCGCGCGGAACGGCGGCAACCGTTCGCCGTCGCAGGTCGCGGCCGGTGGGGTGCGGCTCCTCCGGCCGCGCTCCCACCGGCGGGCGGGCGGCCGGAGGAGCCCGCTCCGATCAACCTCCTCGGAGACCTTCGATCCCGTCGAGCCGGCGACGTCGACGGCGTACCCAGAAGATCACCGGAACGGCGACGCCGATCAGCACCACGACGAGCGGGACCGCCGGCAGCAGGATGAGCGGCCGGGCCGGAAACGGTGCCGGTTGGCGGGCCGGGCCACCGAACCGGCCCGACTCCAGCAGGTCGCGTGGCACGTCCATCGCCAGCACCTCCCCGGGCGAGTCGACCAGCACGTCGGAGCCACCGCCGGGACGCAGCGCGACCAGGGTCGCGTCGCCCACCTCGAACCATCCGGTGTCGTTGAACGGGACATCCGCGGCTTTCCTGGCGTCGTTCTCGGGCCGGTAGGTCAGCGCCACCAGGTCGGTACCGAGACGCCAGCCGAGCGCCCGGACCGCCATCGCGGTGACCGGGCCGATGGCGGGACCGTCGGTGTCCACACCGCTCGCCGCGTCCAGGTAGCCGAACCGCCAGGTCCGGGCGGCCAACGCTGCCCGGTCACATTCGTCCTGGCAGCCGTCCAGGGCCACGGTGGCGATCCGCCGGCCGTCCGGGCTGAACGCGCCCACTCCGGCCAGATGGCGGCCCGGCCCGAGATCCCTGGTCCAGGCCACCGCGCCGGACCGGTTCAGCAGGCTCACCCGGCTTCCCTGGGTGAGCGCGATCCAGGCACCGTCCGGGGAGAAGGCGGCCAGCGATGCGGTACGCAGTTTCCACCTGTCCCCCAGCTCCTCGACCAGTACCCGGCTGACCCCCGTGGTCAGGTCGAGCAGGACCAGCCGGGCGGGGGCGATCCCGTACCCGGTGACCGGGTCGAACCCGACCGGGTACGCCGGCCTGTCCATGACGAGCACCGAGTCACCGTCCGGGGCCCAGGCCACCGGCTCGGCACAGCACGTCGTGCCGTCCGGCCCGGTGATCGTACGGCTGCGCCCGTCGGTCAGGTCCGTGACGACCAGCCAGCCGGGATCGGTTCCGGCGAGATGGCCCTGCGCGACGTACCGACCGTTCGGCGAGACCTGGACCTCCTCCCCCACCACGGTCTGCGCGCCGCCGTACAGCAGCATCCGGTACGACCCGTCCTGACCGACCACCGCCACCTTGCCCTCGTGGTCGAAGAGATCGGTGCCCCTGAGCCCGAACCCGTCGCCGCTGAACAGCAGTGTCGCCGGGCCGGCGGGAGCCTGCGCGACGGTCCCCTGCCACATCCAGGGCGTCCACACCCGGGCCGGCACCGCAGCCTCGCCCGTGGCCGGAGATGGAAGTGGGCGGTACCACACTGCCGGCAGCGTCAGAGCGGCCGCCACGAGAAGCACCACGACCAGCCGGGCCGCCATCCGCGTCCGGTCACGCCGACGCATCCGTCGCCCGGCCCGCCACACCTCGTCGGTCCGGGCCGGTGGCATCTGGTCGGCGAGTTCCGCCAGGGCCGTCCGCAGATCCCTGCTCACCGCTTTCCCTCCCTGCCGACCGAGGAAGCGCTGACCGAGGAGTCGCCGGCCGAGGCAGCGCCGATTGAGGAGTCGCCGACCGACGAACCGCCGACCAGTTCGGCGAGTTCGGGGGCGAGCGTCCGCAGTCGGGCCAGGGCGTCCCGGGTCTGGCTCTTGACCGTCGAGACCGAGCAGCCGAGCGCGTCGGCGGCCTCGGCCTCGGTCAGGTCCTCGAAGTAGCGCAGTACCAGCACGGCACGCTGTTTCGGGGCGAGTCGCCGCAGCGCGTCCCGGACCATCAGCGCCCCGACCAGCCCCGCCGTGCTGTCCGGAGTGGACGCCTCGGGTGGCTGGGCGTGCAGGTCGACGCCCCGCCACCGCCGCCGCCACATGGAGACGTGCTGGGTGTACAGGGTCCGCCGGACGTACGCGTCGGGGTCGCCCCGGGAAACGAGCCGCTCCCAGTGTCGCGCCACCCGGACCAGGGTGAGCTGCACCAGGTCCTCGGCCAGGTGTCGGTCGCCGGTCAACAGGTACGCCGCGCGGGACAGCGCCGCGACCCGGCCCGAGACGTACTCCCGGAAGGATTCCTCTGGATCCACACCCACCTCCTGACCATCACCACGCTCAGGGGTGTCCGCTCGGGTGGGTGTACGCCGAATCTTTCCGTCCGGTCAGGATGGCGCCGGTTGTCGGGTGGACGTGGGCCGCTCGGCAAGCCGCAGCAGGTCGGTCACGACGAAGGCGGGCAGCAGCAACTCCTGTGCGTGCCGCGCCTCGGACAGTACGAAGGTGCCGCCGAGGTCGTCGGGCCGCCAGCCGTTGCCGAGGGCGTAGTCGATCACCGCACGGACGTCCTTCGACTCCGGGTACGCCCCATCGGTCGCCGCCGGATCACCCCACCGGGACCGGGTCGCCCTGGACAGCAGGTCGACCCGCAACGCCCGGCTGTTCTTTCCGGCGCCCCAGATCCGGAGCCGGATACACCGGCACAGCCCCTGGCCGGTGCGTACCTGGTCGATCCGCGCGTTCCACGCGAACTGCCGATCATGGGCGTACAGCTTCCGCAGTCTCGACCTCATCCCTGCCCCCTGTCCGGATGCCATCACCAAACCGGCTCGATGGTCGCAGGAGGAGGTACGACCCACCAGCGGATTCCGGCCGGGCCTAGCCGGCGGCGGCAACGCTGGCGGCACCGTCCCTGCTCACCGTGGCCTGGGCACCGACGGCGTTCAGGCGGAGTTCCAGGAGCCGCATCTCGATCTCGGTTCCGGTCACCCCGGTCCGCACCAGGCGCTCGGCCAGGGCGGGTACGTCGGCCAGCGTGGTGCCGTCCTTGCGGAGCGCCGCCATCAGGCTCACCCGGGGAAGTTCCGGGGTCGCCTGGAGGCGCAGCCGGAACAGCCCGCACTGTTGGATCAGCGCGGACCGCACCGAGGGCGGTGACTCGTCCCAGCCGAACTCTTCCTCCCCGTCACCGCAGGCGGGGCACGATCCGAGGATCGTCCACTGCAGCCGGTCCTGGACGAGTGCCTCCCAGGCCCGGCAGGACTGGAGGCCGCCGCAGGACCGGCATCGCTGCGGAAGGGTCGCTTCCCACACCTGGTCCGTTCTCATCCGGTCGCCCCTTCCGTACCCCGTCCCCCGGTCGTCCCGGAAGCTCCTCCACTGTCCAGTTCCCTCGATGCGGGGAAGCTATTCCCGCATCGAGGAAGCCGCCGCCGGGCCGACCTGCGCCCCGGCCACGTACTCGACGACGCTGTCGATGATGGCGGGATCGCGCAGGATGCGCCGGTGCCCGAGCCCTTCGGACCCGAGCATCTCGGCCCGGGGCCAGGCCGCCGCTACCGCCTCGCCGTCGGCGTACCGGACCTCCTTGTCGGCACGGTCGTGGACGACGAACAGCGGCGGCAACCGCTCCTGTCCCGCCGCCCGCGCCGGCACGTCGAACTCCGGCATCCGCCGGCCGACCCGCCGTTCGATCCGGCGGAGGAAGCCGGTCCGGATCCGCTCGCCGAAGCCGAGCGCTCGGGCGAAGTCGGCGGTGTAGGCGATCGGGTCGCCCATCGGCGCGATCAGGACCAGCCGCTCGGCGGCCAGGCCGTCCAGGGCCGCGATCGCGGTGGCGGTGCCGCCGAGGGAGTGCCCGATGACGCTGTGCGCCGGTCCGCCCACCCGGACCACCGCCTCCAACGCGTCGACGAACTCCGGCAACAGCCCTCTACCCCGCCCGTACGCGCCGGGCGCCGACTCGCCGTGGCTGGGCGCGTCGAAGGCGATGACCCGGTGACCCGCCGCCACCAGCGGGGCGACGAACCCGGTGAACTGCCCTCGCCAGCCACCCCAGCCGTGCACCAGGTACACCACCGGCCCGGCACCCCAGGCTTCGGCGACGACGGTACGACCCCCCAGCGGAACGGTGAAACGTTCGCCGGGCACCTCGGGCGGGCGTACGGGTCCACGTGGGACGGTGCACCAGATCCGCTCGGCAAGCACCGCTCCCGGTCCGGGCGCCATCCGCTCCAGCGCGCCGAAGGTCAGCCGCAGCGTCCCCATCGTTACCGCACGAACGATCGTGCTTTTTTGCTTCCGCCAAGCGGCCATGTCGCTCCATCCTCAGGGTTCTGTCAGATCCGGGCGTTGTCCAGCAGCGCGTCCACTGCCCGACGACTCCGGGACGTGGCTGCGGGATCCTTCATCAGGCGGTGCGCGTGGAAGAACCCGAGCATGACGCCGTACAGGTCATGGGCGAACTGCTCGGGATCGGCATCGGGCCGGAACTCGCCTTCGGAGATCCCGGTCCGGAACATCTGGGCGACCGAATCCATCAGATCCCGGTGGTCGCGGACGAGCTGGTCCCGGACCGGTCCGGGCTGGTCGTCGAACTCAGCGGCGGCGGAGACCATAAGGCAGCCCGGCTCCCGCCCCAGGCTGCACGCGAGCCACCGTTCGACCAGGGTGCGGACCCGCCGCTCGCCCCGGGGCGCGGCCAGCGCCGGATGGATGACAGTCTCGACGAAGCTTTCCCGGGCGTACGCCAGGACCTCCATCTGGAGCGCTTCCTTCGAGCGGAAGTGCCCGAACAATCCGCTCTTGGACATCTCCACCTGGCTGGCCAGGGAGCCGATGGTGAGCCCGGCCAGCCCCAGCCGGCCGGCGATCTCGGTCGCCGTCGCCAACACGGTCTGCTTGGTCAGCTCACCCTTCCCCACAACCCCATCTTCCGCACGATCGTTCGTTCCGTCAAGTGCAAGGAAGGGCCCCTTCTTATCGTTTTCTGTAGAAGAAGGGTCCCCTCCTAACACCTCAGCTCGTCCGCCCAGGCGCGCATCGAGCGCGTGGGCACTACTGGCGGTGGAGGCCGAGGTCGGTGAGGGCAGCGGGGAGGGTGGCTGCGGTGGCCAGGTGCCGGACGGTGTCGCGTTCGCGGAGCTGGAGCTGGCAGTTGATTCCGTTGTAGTGCACGGCGACGGGTTGCCCGGGGTGGTGCCGGGCAAGCTGGCGGAGCAGCGGCACGGGATCGTCGACCGGAGCGGGATCGAATGCCTGCGGAATCCGGATCGGCTCGGTGGGGTTGTCGGGCACGCTGCCGACGACGGCCAGTTCGAGATACTCGAGGCAGGACGCGATCGCGGCCTCGGGGCCGCGCCCGGTGGGCGGATCGGCCGGGACGGCCGGCAGTCCGGCGGGACCGACCGCGACATCCCAGCTTTCGCCTCGGACGAGCCGGAGGTCCCCGGCGTTGCGGCTGTGGTCGGTGACGGTGATCGTGACGGTGAGGCCCAGACCGAGGACGATCCGGATCAGGTCGGCCAGGTCGGGAACCTCGGGTCGGACGGCACCGACGAACAGCCGGGCACCGGGTCGGCCCCGCCCGGCCCGCTCGAGGTACGCCGCCAGCACGTCGGCGCCGGGATGGTCGACGGTGACGACGCCGTCCCGGAGATCCTGGTCGAGAAATCCGCCGCCGTCGAGTTCGACGAGGTCTTCCGGGCGTACGCCGAAGGTGCCGGCCCAGTCCGCCAGCCGGTAGTCGACGGGAAGCTGGTGCACCGGCTTGCCGCCGGGCTGGGTCGCGACCAGCGGCGCCGGGACCGGGTCGCCGGGCCGCCAGGTGAGGTGTACGACTCGACCGTCCAGGTCGGTGACGGTGACGTTCACCCCGTGGTGGAGCCGGTGGGTGTCCCGGCAACGGTGGCAGGGCAACGCCGAAGGGCTTCGACCGGCGCCGGCGCACGCGGGGCAGTCGGGTTCGGCAGGCCGGCCGCCCAGTGTGCAGGAGCAGGCCCGGAGCCGACTGTGCGGGTCGCAGTCGGTGCAGTCGACGTACCCGATGGGTGGGCCCAGCCAGGACGGTGCCGGCGGCTGCCACCCACGGCGCAGGACGGTCGCCTGCCGGCTGGCGATCTGGCCGGTGGTCCACTCGGTCAGTGTCTCGGTGGTCCCGGCGACCCGCAGACTGGTGTGCCACCAGCGGCCGTCCCGCCAGATCGCCTGCGCGCCCGCTGTCGCGTCACCGGTGGCCACGTCGATACGGTCGGCGATGATCCGTCGTTCGAGCTGGTCGAGGTCGATCCTGGGCGGGTCGGGCACCTGCCGGTCACCGCCGTTCAGATAGTGGCCCGGAGCGGTGCGACCGCGCTCGTCCAGTCCGTACAGCGCGTCGGTGACCGTGGTGACGGGGCGACGGCGCCGGACAGGTCGTCGGCCCAGCCCCGCGCCTGCGCCGGGACCGGCCCGCCCGGGACCTCGTAGCGGATGTCCCAGGACAGGCCGCCACCGGCGCCGCGTCCACGGGCCTCGACCACCAGGTCCAGACAGAGCAGATCGGCCAGCCGGCAGAGCCGGCCCAGGTCGGCGGCCAGGTTCCGGGTCGGCTCGACGGCGGTCCGGCCGAGGTGGACGTACCACGGATGGTGGCTCTGGGTCGCGATCGTCGCCGCCTCCAACGCCCGGCGGGCCGGTTCGGACAGGTCAGGTTTCCACTGCCGGGGGAGGAAGAGCACCGGTCCGTCGGCCGACCCGGGCGAGTTCCGCGCGTCGGTCCACGAGCCGGCACCGACCGTCCCGGCCAACTCGCGCAACAGCGGCGCCACCGGAAGGTGCCAGCCGCCACCGCCGGGCCACCGGACCGGTTCCACCACCCCGGGTACGACGTTCGCCGAAGCCACCCTCCCGGTGTCCACGTTCGCCACCGTCAACACCAGTTGTGCCCGGCGCCGTCCGGTCTGCCC
>NZ_JADPUN010000349.1 GCF_015690345.1 Plantactinospora alkalitolerans
GCGTCCACGGGGTCGGGGACCTCTGGTGGGGGGCGTGTCCTTGAACCAGGATCGACGTGACGAATTCGGAGTTCTACTTCGGACCCTTCGGCGAGACGGCGGTCTGACCCAGGAGGATCTCGCCGAACGGTCCGGCTCCAGCGTGCGCAGCATCCGGGAGATGGAGCGGGGGCGGGTCCGATCGCCGCAGCGGCGTACCGCCGCACTCCTCGCGGACGCGCTCGCCCTCGACGGGACCGAGCGCGCACGCTTCCTCGACCTGGCCCGTACCGTCAGGTATCCGTCGACCCATCTGGCCGGCGGGGCCACGGTGCCCGCTCCCGAGCCGCCCGCCGGAGTCGGCGTACCCGCAGCCGGGGAGCCGTCCGGGCCGGACGCGGTCGTACCCGGGGAGCAGCCTGCCACGGTCCGGCCCAGCGAGTTGCCGGCCGCCGTGCCGGACCTGACCGGCCGGTCCGGAGAACTGGCCACCCTACGGGCGATGACCTCGGACATCGTCGCCGGCCGCACCGACACCACCGCGCTGGTGGTGCTCCACGGTCCGCCGGGAATCGGCAAGACCAGCCTCACCGTGGCGGCGGGACACCGCCTGAGTGCGAGTTTCGTCGACGGCCAGCTCTTCGTCGACCTGAGCAGCGCGACCGCGACTTCCGTCGGCCCGGAAACCGCCGCGGTCGCACCGGACCGTGCTGCTACGACGGGGCCCGGTCGGCTGGATCCCGCCGACGCGTTGGCCGCGCTGCTGCGTTCCCTCGGCCTGCCCGACAGCCGGGTGCCGGTGTCGCTGGCCGAGCGCAGCGGCCTGTTCCGCACCCTGACCAGGGATCGTCGCCTGCTGGTGGTGCTGGACAATGCGACCGACGAGGCCCAGGTGCGTCCGCTGCTGCCGTCCGGGCGCCACTGTCTCGTCCTGGTCACCAGCCGGCGACCGCTGACCGGGTTGGCCGGCGCCGTACGGGTGGCGCTCGGCGTACTGGATCCCGCCGAAGGCCGGCAACTGCTCACGTCGATCGTCGGTACCGACCGGGTGGCCGCCGGACCCGCCGCCGCCGACCAGCTCGTCCGGCTCTGCGGCCGGCTGCCGTTGGCCATCCGGATCGCCGGCAACCGGCTGGCCACCCGACCAGGGTGGACGGTGTCGCATCTCGTCGCCCAGCTGAGGGACCAGCGGCGTCGGCTGACCGTACTGACCGCGGGCGACCTCGGCGTCCGGTCGGCGTTCGAGGTCTCCTACCGCCAACTCGACCCCGCCACGGCGGCGGCGTTCCGGCGGGCGTCGCTGATCCCCGGCGCCGACTTCGACGCCGGACTGGTCGCGGCCGCCGCCGGAAGCGACGAGGAGTCGGCGACCGAGGCCGCCGAGGACCTGGTCGACGCCGGCCTGCTGCTGTCGCTCGGCGACCGTTACCGATTCCACGACCTGGTCCGGCTCTACGCGTACGAGCGGCTGGCCGGTGACGAGACTCCGGAGCAGCGGGCCGTGGCGCACGACCGGATGGTGAGCTGGCTGCTGCGCCGGACCGAGCAGGCCGGCGCCATGTTCGATCCGGGCGCCGGCAGGTCGACCGACCGGATGCCGGCGACGCGGACGGGCTCGCCGTTCGAGGACCATCGTGCGGCGGGCGGCTGGCTGGACCGCGAGTCCGGCAACTGGGCGGCGGCACTGCGCGACGCCGCCCGGCAGGGTTGGCACGCCGACGTCGTACGGGTGGGCCGGGCGTTGCACTGGTACTCCGACGCGACCAGCCACCGCCACTCGTGGGACGAGATCTTCTCGCTCGGCGTGACCGCGGCCCGCGCGCTCGGCAGCGTCCGGGACGAGGCGGTGCTGCTCAACTTCCTCGGCTGGGCGCGGTACTACTGCCGGGACCGGAACTCCGACGGGCTGGCGGCCCTGGAACGCGCGCTGGAGTTGGCCCGGCGGATCGGCGACCGGCGGGAGGAGGCGTGGGCGCTGACGTACTCGGCCTCGATCTTCGTCCGCTCCGGCCGTGCCGTGTTCGCCGTCGACTCCTCCCGACAGGCGGTCGCGCTGTTCCGGCAGGTCGGGTACGAACTCGGCGAAGCCTGCGCCGCCAACGTGCAGGGTACGGCGCTGGGCGCACTCGGCCGGTACGCGGAAGCGGCGGAGCTGCACCGTGACGTGCTGGAGTTCTACCGCCGGGGGAGCGGGTTGAGCAGCACCGGCGCGATGATCGCCCAGGCCGCCACGATGATGTGCCTCGGTTCGGACCTGGCCGGCGAGCAGATCTGGTCCGAGGCGGCCGGCGAGTACGCCCGGGCGCGGGCGCTGTTCCGGCAGTGTGCCGCGACGTTCGGCGAGGCCAGCGCCGCCTACTGGCACGGGGTGGCGCTCCGGGCACTGGGCGACGTCGAGGCCGCCGCCGAACAGTTGCGGCAGGCGTTGGCGCTGTTCGTCGCCGTGCCGAGTCCGTGGTGGGAGGCACGGACCCTGCACGTGCTCGCGGCGCTGGCCGACGGGGATCCGGTCAGGGTGGCGGAGGCGCGGCTGCTGCGGCGCCGGGCGCTGGACCGGTGCGGCGAGTTGGACGCCCCCGAGGCGCACAGCCTGCGGGCGACCCTGCTGCGCGAACTCGCCGACTAGCTGTCCTGCCCCCACCGATGCGGGCGGCCCGGCCGGCGGGCCGCCCGCCGGTGCCCGTCCCCGAGGAAGTCGGTACGGGCGCCGGCGGGCGGTGGAATCCGGCTCTCAGCTCACCGGCAGCGCCAGACCACCGCCTGCGGCTCGCCCTTGGCGTCCTCGCTCTGACCGGTGACCGTTCGCCCGTCGTCACTGATCATCCAGCCGGTGTTGCCCGGCGCGGACTTGTGAGCGTGCAGCGGTGGCAGCACCAGCGGACCGGCATCGGTGAGCAGACCGGCCCGGTCGCCGATGAATCCCACCATCCAGCCCTGCGCGTTGCCGTTCTGCGGCCAGAACGAGCTGCGGGGCACCTCGACGAACCGGCCGGTCGGCAGGTGCAGCCGGACTGCCGTGCTGACCTCCTCGCCGGTTCCGCCGTTGCCCGAGCCGCCCCGGATCGCGATCCCGGTCACCCAGCCGTTGCGGATCGACTGCGGCCGGAAGGAGTCAGCGGGAGCGCCGTCCACGAGCGGGGTCGGCAGCCGTTGTGCCGTTCCGTCCGGCCGCCAGAGGTATCCGAACTGGTGGCGGCCCTCCCGATCGATCAGGACCCCGATCACCGTGCCGGCCTCGTCGATGTCCACCGCCTCGCCCCACGAGCCGTCGCCGGGGAGCGGAAGGTCGACGGCCGCGGTCGACGGCCCAGGCCAGATGACCGGCTGATTGCGCTCGCCCTCCCGGTACCCGACGATCTGGTTCGCCTCGTTGATCGCCAGTGCCTCGCCCGCCGTCGCGCCCGGCAGCTTCTTGACCTTCCCATTCCGGTATATGTAGGGGACCGGGCCCTTCTCCGTCCAGCCGTGGCCGACGGCCACGCCGGACGTGGTGACGTCCGTCAGGTTCTGGTCGTCGCCGGGCAGGTTGACCCGACGGGGCTTGCCGTTGTCCCAGATCAGCATGGGATAGGTGCCCCGGTGGCCGGTCGGGTACGACCGGCCGAGGACGAACCTGCCGGTCGGGTCCGCACCGGTGACCAGGCTCATCGGGTCGCCGCCCGGAATGGACAGCCGGTGCACCGTGCACCGGGTCGGCGGGGTCGACGCCGGCACCGGTGCCGTCTGGGTGGGACCGGCCGTCGGCGTCGCCGCGACCTTCGGGTCGGCGGTCGCGTCCGGGTCCGCCGTCGCCGTGGGACCGGCCGTCGCCGCGGCCGTGCGGTCCCCCGACAGGGCCGGGCGGATCACCTGAAGCGACACCGGTACGGCGGCCACCGCGGCCACCGCGAGTACGGCCGCGCCGCTCGCGCCAGTCAACCGGCGGGTACGCCTGCGGCGCCGCGCCTCGGTCACCGCCCTGGCGAGATCGACCCGACCCGGGCGTTCCGGTTCGTCGTCAAGCCGGCGCAGCATCGTGATCATGTCTTCGTCGTCGTTCCGCACGTCTTTCATCGACCTTTCCCGACCTCCGCGTACTCCTGATCGCCCAGCAGCCGCCGTAGCGTCTTCAGCCCGTGCGAGGTTTGGCTCTTGACCGTCCCGGTGGAGCAGCCGAGGATCTCGGCGACCTCGTTCACCGGTAGGTCGTACAGGTAACGCAGCACCAGGACGGCCCGCTGCCGGGACGGGACCTGGGCGAGAGCGTTCCGCAACACCGTGCGCTCCTCCATGCCCTGGTCGACCGTGTGCCGCACGTCCGGCGCGGTGCCGAACAGCAGCACCCGCCACCAGCCCTTGCGCTGACCGTCCAGGAAGGTCCGCACCACGATCGCTCGTACGTAGGCCTCCAGATGGGTGGCGCGGGCCGCCTTCGACCAGTTCAGGAAGAGCTTGGTGACCGCCTCCTGAACCACGTCGTCGGCCTGGTCGTCGTCGCCGCACAGCGAGTACGCCAGCCGGCGCAGGCTCGGAAGCCGTGCCGTCACGTACTCGAGGTATTCCGCTTCGGGCTCGTCCCGCATTCGCCAAACCTCCGTTGGGATCCCACCTACAGACGGGAACCACTCCGGATCGGTTGTACGGCAGCGGCCTCGGATTCGGCGGCCGTGTTCTCGGGTCCCACGACGATCGGGCCCCGCCGCTTGTGGCGACAGGGCCCGATCGGGGCAGAGCCGGTCCGGCTCGTGGCGGCCCGGTTCCAGGGGCGGATCAGCTACAGGCCGCGCCGTTCAGGGTGAAGGGTGCGGGCGTGACCGGCGTACCGCTGGCGGTGAAGCCCAGGTTGACCGAGCCACCGGCCGGGATCACCGCGTTGTGCGCCTCGTTGGTGACCGTCACCCTGGCGCCGGTCTGCTGGAACTGCCCGTGCCAGTGGCCCTGGACGGACTGTCCGCCCGGGAAGGACCAGCCCAGCGACCAGCCACTGACCGCTGATCCGCTGTTCTGCACCGTGACGCTCGCCGCGAAACCACCACTCCACGAGTCGGTGACCAGATAGGACACCCGGCAGGTGGCGGACGCGGCGCCGGTCACCGGAACGATGTCGCCGAAGTCGTCCCGGGCGGTGGCGAAGTCCTGGAAGCCGAGGCCCGCGCCGCCGGACCGGGTGACGGTGCCGGCCGCCAGCACCGTACCGTCGGGCTTGACCGCGTAGACCGGCCCGCCGCTGTCGCCGCTGCGCGCCGCCTCCTCGCCGTCGAGCTGGGTGGCCTCGACGAGGTCCTCCCGGTCCTCGTAGTGGAAGTCGACCCGGAAGTTGCAGACCGGTCGGGCGATCTCCCCGGCGGTGGTCGAGCCGGACTGGCAGAGGAACTGGCCGGGGAAGACCTCGGTCCAGCCGGTAACCCGGACCCGGACCTCGTCGTGCGACCCGCCGGTGTAGACGTCACCACCGGCGGTGGGCGTCGAGATCAGCATCGTGTCGTGGTCCTGGTTCTTGTGCGTGGCGGGCCCGATCGGCGTACCGGTGCCGTCCCGCCACTGTTCACCGACCTCGCTGCAGTGGCCGGCGGTGAGCAGGTAGTTGGCCCCGGAACCGGTGTCCCGGACCCCGAAACCCGAGGTACAGCCGAAGGTGGCCCAGATCCTGGCTCCGCCGTTCCACGGAGCGGCGTCGTCCTCCCGGGAACGCGGGACCATCGGCTGCCGCGCCACCACGGTGGTCCGTACGCCGGTGGCCGGCAGCTTCGGGAGCGTGGCGTTCGGCGTACCCGTGACGGCGATCTCCAGGCCGCTACCGTCGGTCCGCAGCTTCACCCCGTGTGCGGCGTCCTTCGGGTTCGCCCGGACGACCGGGTCGACCCTGGCGGCGGCCGCCTTCAACTCGACCTGTGAGTACGTCGCGGCGGCCACCTCGACCGGCGCGGTCCGGCGGGCACTCGCCACCGCCGTGGCTATCCGGGCCGGAAGCGCACCCTTCCACCACAGGGTCACGTGGTCGTCCACCAGGCCGATGCCGGCGTAACCGGTGGAGCTTCCGGTTTCGATGGCGGTCCGGACGATGCTCGCGGCGTCGATCAGGGGGATCTGGGCGGTCATCCGGTCAGCGGTGCCGGCCGGCAGCAGGTCGAGGACCGAGGTGCCCGCGTCGGCCACCCGGAGCGGTTGCAGGGGTGCGGTCTGGGCGGTGGCTCCGGGTAGGGGGCCGACCAGCGCGGCGGCGCCGATGAGCCACCGGCCAGGACGGTGCGAGCGACGGCTTTCCATGTTCGGGTCATGCCGAAAAGTCAAACAATGCCGAACAGCGGTAAACAGGAAGGAAGCCCGGCAGGACCGCTCCTGCCGGGCCTCCTGCCGGGCCTGCGGCGGGTCGTCAGCCTTGCGTCGTGCCGTGCGTGCCGTGCGTACGGTCTGTGCCGTGCGTGCCTTGCGTGCCGTGCTCGACGCAGGTCGCCGACCAGCCCGAGGGCAGCACCTGTACCTTCATCCGCCGCCGACAGCGAGGGCAGAACCGGGGCGGTTCCAGCTCCCGGGCCACCTGGCAGGCCGGATGGCCGCCGCCGTCGACCGGCTCGCCACAGCGGTCACACCACAGTCCGGTCGGGCTCGTCGCGTTCGTCATGCTCCGGGCGGTCCCGTCAACTCGTCGTCGTCCACCGCGTCGCCGTCGTCGCGGTGGTCTACAGCGTCGCGGAGAGGGCCTTGACCGGCATCTTCAGCTCGTCGAGCAGGGCCAGGTCCTCGTTCGCCGGACGACCGAGGGTGGTCAGGTAGTTGCCGACGATGACCGCGTTGATCCCGCCGAGCAGGCCGTCCCGGGTACCGAGGTCACCGAGGGTGATCTCGCGGCCACCGGCGTACCGGAGGATGGTCCGGGGCATCGCGAGCCGGAAGGCGGCGATGGCGCGCAACGCATCACGCGGCTTGACCACCGGCTGGTCGCCCATCGGGGTGCCCGGCCGGGGGTTGAGGAAGTTCAGCGGTACCTCGTGCGGGTCCAGGTCGGCGAGCTGTGCGGCGAACTCGGCCCGCTGCTCGATCGTCTCGCCGAGGCCGAGGATGCCGCCACAGCACACCTCCATGCCGGATTCGCGGACCATCTTCAGCGTCTCCCAGCGCTCCTCCCAGGAGTGCGTGGTGACCACGTTCGGGAAGTACGACCGGCAGGTTTCCAGGTTGTGGTTGTAACGGTGCACACCCATCTCGACCAGTTCGTCGACCTGGGCCTGACTCAGCATTCCGAGCGAGGCGGCGACCTGGATGTCCACCTCGGCCCGGATCGCGGCCACACCCTCGCGCATCTGCTTCATCAGCCGGTCGTCCGGGCCCCGGACGGCGGCCACGATGCAGAACTCGGTGGCGCCGGTGGCGGCGGTCTGCCGGGCCGCCTCGACCAGCGACGGGATGTCCAGCCAGACCGAGCGGACCGGCGAGGCGAAGAGTCCGGACTGGGAACAGAAGTGACAATCCTCCGGGCAACCGCCGGTCTTCAGCGAGACGATCCCCTCGACCTCGACCTCCGGGCCGCACCAGCGCATCCGTACCTCGTGGGCGAGCTGGAGGACCGCGGGAAGCTGCTCGTCGGGCAGGCGCAACACGGCGAGCACGCCGGCCTCGTCGAGACCGACACCGCCGTCGAGGACCTGGGTACGTGCCCGGTCGAGGATCTCTGGCATGGGTCGTACCCTACAAGGCGGACGGCGCGTCGATACGGGCTGACCCGGCTCACCTGGCCGGCTGGCCCGCCCACCGACAGGCTGGCCGCCCGCCACCGGCCCGGCGGCCGGGCCGGCCCGGCGACGGGTGGTATTTTCGCCGGTCGGGGCCGTTGTGCGGACGGCGCGTACGCCTCCGTCGGCAGCGTGGCGTGGTGCCGGCAGCGTGGCGTGGTGCGGCAGTGCGGCGTGGTGCGGCAGTGCGGCCGTGGTCGGCACAGTGCCGGCAGCGGATCGTGGTCGACGCCGGGCGGAGGTCCCGCCGGGCGGGCAGGCGATCGTGTGTGCGGCTCGCCCGGAAACACGGACGCGGACCAACGTGGGGAGTGACGGTGCCGAGCTGGCTGGAGGTTCTGGACCGACGGGCCCGGCTGCGCGCGAAAGCCGGCCTCAGCCGTCGGTTGCGACCGAGGGGCGCGGGCGACGATCTGCTCGACCTCGCCGGCAACGACTACCTGGGGTTGTCCCGGCACCCCGAGGTGACGGCCGCCGCGGCCGAGGCGTTGACCGGATACGGCCTGGGCGCGACCGGCTCCCGACTGGTACGCGGCTCGACCGAACCGCACCACGCCCTGGAGGCGGCGCTCGCCGACTGGCTGGGCGCAGGACGGGCGCTGGTCTTCTCCTCCGGCTACCTGGCCAACCTCGGTGCGGTACGCGCCCTGGTCCAGCCCCGGACCCTGCTGGTCGCCGACGCGCACAATCACGCCTCGCTGATCGACGGCTGTCGGCTGTCCGGCGCGGAGACGGTGGTCACGCCGCACCTCGACGTCGCCGCCGTCGAGGCGGCCCTGGCCGCGGCGCCGGGCCGACCGGCGGTGGTGGTAACCGAATCCGTCTTCTCGGTGGACGGCGACCTCGCGCCGCTGGCCGAGCTGCACGCGGTGGCCCACCGGTACGGCGCGCTGCTGATCGTTGACGACGCACACGCACTGGGGGTGCTCGGCCCGGACGGAGCCGGCGCGGTCGCCGCCGCCGGGCTGTCCGGCGCCTCCGACGTGGTGGTGACCGCGACCCTGTCCAAGGCGCTCGGCGGAGCCGGTGGCGTGGTGGCCGGACCGGCCGAGCTGACCAGGCATCTGATCGACACCAGCCGGACCTTCATCTACGACACCGCGCTTCCTCCTGCGGTGGCTGCGGGGGTGCTCGCCGCGACCCGGCTGGCCCGGACCGGAGCGGGGCTGCGGGCCGACCTGGCC
>NZ_JADPUN010000066.1 GCF_015690345.1 Plantactinospora alkalitolerans
GCGCTGCCCAGGGTGCCGGCCGTCGCGCCGAGGGCGCTCACGGCGGCGGTGCTGGCGAGGAACCTTCTGCGTTGCACGGCGGCCTCCGGGGGCGGGGTACGGGAAGGGGGTCGCCTCGGAAGTTACCTACACCACATTGGAAGGTCAAGAAGGAAAACTACAACTCCACCTGTTCGAGGTCACCCAGTTCGATGTTCTGGATCATCAGCCAGCGGGCCAGCGCCGACATCCCGTACAGCCACAGCGGTGCCGACTCGGTCGTACCGTTGGTGGCGTAGACGGCGAACCGCAGGTCAGGGGCGCGAACAGCCTCGATCCGCCAGCGATGGTTCCGGTCCTGCCAGACGGCCGAAGGGTCCATCTCCCCACGTTAGGTGAGACGTCCGGATGGTGTACGGTGCTCGTTGTCGTACACCATACGGAAATAGGGGGAACGCATGGCGGCCGACGATATCGTCATCACCGGGGCCAGGGAGAACAACCTTCGGAACGTCTCGCTGCGGGTGCCGAAACGCCAGTTGGTGGCCTTCACCGGCGTCTCCGGGTCCGGAAAGTCGTCCATCGTCTTCGACACCATCGCGGCGGAGGCACAGCGCCAGCTCAACGAGACGTTCACCGCGTTCGCCCGGAACTTCCTGCCCCGGTACGGGCAACCGGACGTCGACACGATCGAGAATCTCTCCGCCGCCATCGTGGTGGACCAGAAGCGGCTCGGTGGCGGCTCCCGGTCGACCGTCGGCACCATCACCGACATCTACACCCTGCTGCGCCTGCTCTTCTCCCGGGTCGGCAAGCCACACGTCGGGTTCTCCAACGCCTTCTCCTTCAACGACCCGCAGGGCATGTGCCCGGAGTGTGAGGGGCTCGGCAAGTCCGTCCAGCTCGACCTCGACGTCTTCCTCGACCGCTCGAAGTCGCTGAACGACGGCGCCCTGCTGCACCCTGACTTCGCCAGGACCGGCTGGTACTGGAAGATGTACGCCGCCTCCGGCCACTTCGACCTGGACAAGCCGCTCGCCGACTACTCCGAACAGGAGTGGCAGACACTGCTGTACGGCGACGGCAAGGTCCCGCTGGAGTGGCAGGGCACCACGATCAACTCCACCTACGAAGGTGCCGTCAACAAGTTCACCCGGCTGTACATCCGCAAGGACGCCGCCGAGATGTCCGAACGCAACCGCAAGGTCTTCCTCCGGTACGTCACCGAGCGGACCTGCCCGCTCTGCAAGGGCGACCGGCTCAGCCAGGCGGCGCTGGGCAGTGAGATCGACGGCCACAACATCGCGCAGCTCGGCGCGATGGAGGCGACCGAACTGGTCGCGGTACTGCGGAGTCTCACCGACCCGCAGGGCGCGACGGTGGTGGAGAGCCTGCTGGACCGGGTCGGCAACCTGGTGGACATCGGCCTGGGCTACCTCAGCCTCAACCGGCCGACGGACACCCTCTCCGGCGGCGAGTCCCAGCGGATCAAGATGGTGCGGCACCTGAGCAGCAGCCTCGTCGACATGATGTACATCTTCGACGAGCCCAGCGTCGGCCTGCACGCCCGGGACGTCGAACGGCTCAACCGGCTGCTCGTGAAACTGCGCGACAAGGGCAACACCGTGCTCGTGGTCGAACACGACCGGGACGTCATCGAGATCGCCGACCATGTGATCGACATCGGCCCGAAGGGCGGGGCCGGCGGCGGTCAGGTCCTCTTCGGCGGCACGGTCGCCGAACTCCGCACGGCCGACACCCCGACCGGGCGGTACCTGGAGCACCGGCTGCCGCTGAAGACCACCTACCGCGAGCCGACCGGGCACCTGAAGGTCGTCGCCGCCGACGTGCACAACCTGAAGAACGTCAGCGTGGACATCCCGACCGGCGTACTGGTGGTGGTCACCGGGGTGGCCGGATCGGGCAAGAGCACGCTGATCAACAACGTCTTCGTCGGTCAGCACCCCGAGGCGATCGTGATCGACCAGTCCGCCGTCGGCGCCTCGATCCGGTCCAGCCCCGCCACCTACACCGGGCTGCTCGACCCGATCCGGCAGCTGTTCTCCAAGGCCAACGGCGTCCCGGCCGCGCTGTTCAGCTTCAACTCCAAGGGCGCCTGCCCGAACTGCCAGGGGCTGGGCGTCATCTACACCGACCTGGCGTTCATGGACGGGCTCCGGTCGACGTGTGAGGTGTGTGAGGGTCGCCGGTTCAGTGACGACGTACTCGAGCACAAGCTGCGCGGGAAGTCGATAAGTGACGTACTCCGGATGCCGGCCGCCGACGCCCTGGAGTTCTTCCCCGAGAAGAAGCTTCGGACGATCCTCCAGGCGGTCAACGACGTCGGCCTGGGCTACCTCCAGCTCGGCCAGCCGCTGAGCACGCTGAGCGGCGGGGAGTGCCAGCGCATCAAGCTCGCCACCGAACTGCACAAGGGCGGCACCGTCTACGTGATGGACGAACCGACCACCGGGCTGCACATGTCCGACATCCAGCACCTGCTCGACATCATCGAACGGCTGGTGAGCAGCGGTAACTCGGTGGTCGTCATCGAGCACAACCTCGACGTCATCAAGAACGCCGACTGGATCATCGACCTCGGTCCGGAGGGCGGCAGCCAGGGCGGCACGGTCCTGTTCGAGGGAACCCCGGTGCAACTGCTCGACGCGACGAACTCGTACACCGCGGAGTACGTCCGCCGGGACGTCGGCGCCGCCGTACCGGCCTGAGCCCGGTCCCGGCGTCCTCGGCGCCTGGTAACCGAGAGAGACATCGATTACTTTGGATGTCTCTACTTTTGTTGCACGGAGGTGTCCCTATGGCAATATTGGCCACAGCCCGCCGCACCTGGCTGGTCCGGGTGCTCGCCCTGGCGGCGGCATCGCTGGCCGTCGTGGCCGTGTCGGCAACGGTGCCGACCCCCGCGTCCGCGCACGGCAACATCATCGACATGCCGTCCCGCAACTTCGGCTGCTGGCAGCGATGGGGCAACAACTTCCAGAACCCGGCCATGGCCACCCAGGACCCGATGTGCTACCAGGCATGGCAGGCCAACCCCAACACCATGTGGAGCTGGATGAGCCTGTACCGCAACGGGATGGGCGGCAACTTCCAGGGCGCTGTCCCGAACGGAAAACTGTGCAGCATCAACGGGGCCGAGGGCGGCCTCGGCAACTCGCTCGACGCGGTCGGCAACTGGCAGGCCAAGAGCGTCGGTCGCAACTTCACCCTGACGCTGCACGACCAGGCCAGCCACGGTGCCGACTTCGTCCGCGTCTACGTCAGCAAGTCGGGCTTCAACCCGACCACCCAGGCGTTGGGCTGGGGCGACCTGGACCTGGTGACGACGGTCGGCAGAACACCCGCCGCGCAGTGGCAGCGGGCCACCTCCCCCACCGGCGGCGTCCAGCTGAAGATCAACGCGACGGCGAACCACTCCGGGCGCGCGGTCGTGTTCACCATCTGGCAGGCGAGCCACATGGACCAGGCGTACTTCTTCTGCAGTGACGTGAACATCTCCTGACGTCACCGCCGGAGACGCTCGCGGGCCGCGTCCCAGGACGCGGCCCGCGACCTGCCGGCGTCATGGGACAAGTCCGGCGCTGACCAGCAACCGCATCCAGGTGTCGGCGAGTTCGTCCTTGTACCGGCCCTTGCGGATCCGATCGGTGCGGACGTCGGCTCCGACGACGGACTTCACCAGCCACGGATACTTCTCCCCGAGCAGGTAGTCGTCGCAGAAGGCGACCGCGTCGGCGCCGAGATACTCGATCTCGACGTGTTCGTAGGGATGCTTGTAGTGAAACACGTAGTCGTCCGGGTCGATGGCGAAGGCCCGGCCGGTCTCGGCGTCCAGCAGGATCGGGCTTCCGTCCTCGATGTCGGGGTTGGACAGCCGGGTCCGGCGTCGTACGCATCCGATCCTCAGCGGGTTTCCCAATGGATCATGCGGGTCGCGTCGGCGGGTGAGCCACGCGGTCCGGCTGTTGATCTCGATCGGTTGCTCGATCCGGAGACAGGCGCCCTCCAGCCGGCGGAAGAGGCTGAACACCTCCACGACCCCGTACGGCAGTTCCGGAATGTGTTCGAGCGTCGCCGGTTCCTCGACGTGGATGCCGAAGCCGTGCTCGGCCTCGAGTCGCTTCAGCAACTCCAGTTTGGCCTTGATCGCGGCGAGTCGACCGGTCGGTTCGCCGTCGATGACCGGACGCGCCGCACCGCCGGCCGGAAGCGTCGGCGGCACCGGCTCCGGCTCTGGTAGCGGTACCGGCGCCGTCGCGGTATCGGCGGTGGCCGTCTCCTCGTACCAGAGGATCATCTCCGGATGGCGGCCTGCCATCCGGTGGTTGATCAACGCCTCCATCATCCAGTCGCGGTCCTCCGCGTCCACCGCAAGCGCCCGGAGCCGCTCGAACCAGTCCGCCGCCCCGGCGCCGTCCCCACGCGCCTCGCACACCAGCCCGAGGACGAACAACGCCGCCGGCGCGTCCGGGTCGACCGCGAGTGCCCGCTCGGCGAGAATCTCCGCGTCGTCGAACCGCCCCGACTCGAACCGGTATTCGGCGAGCGTGGTCAGGCCCTCGACGGAGTACGGGTTCGCGTCGACCAGCAGTTCCAGCACCTCCAGCGCGGCGGCCCGCGCACCGTTGTCCCACCAGATAACGGCCATGTCGAGCTGGTCCTCGATGACCTCCGGATCGGTGCGATCCACGGTGGCCGGCTCACCATGGCGGCACAGACCGAGGCGTACAGCTCGGCGTACCGGTCCGGAACGCCGAGCAGCCGGAGAGTCATCGCCACGGTGCTCACGTGGCGCAGACTCGCTTCCCGGCGCAGTCCCTCGAAGAAGTCGTTCCGGGCGTCGTCGAGCCGGCCGACCTGCAACCGGGCGAGGCCGAGTCGGAGCCGGATGCCGCCGTCCTCGGGCGCCAGCCCGAGCGCGGTCAGGTAGGCGGCCTCCGCCGCGGGACCGTCACCGAAGGCCACCAGCAGCGCGTCGCCCAGCGTGGCATGCATCTCGGCGTCCTCGGGGGCCAGCGTGACGGATCGGCATGCCGCCGCCACCGCCTCGTCCCCGCGCTCCGACAGGTGGGTCAGGACCTCGGCGAGCTGCTGCCAGGCGATCGCCGCGCCGGGGTCGAGTTCGAGGGCGAACCGCACATGCGGCTCAGCCTGGACACGCTCGCCCTGGCGGACGAGCGCCTCGGCGAGCGCGAGGTATCCGGTCGGGTCCTCGGGATGGGCCTCGATCAGCCGTTGCGCCACCTCGGCCGCCTCTTCCGGACGGTCCAGATTCTCCAGTACCTCGGTGAGCCGGGCCAGCGCCTGCGGATGATCCGGGTCGGCCGCGAGCACGATGCCGAGCGCATGTTCGGCATCGGTCCACCGTCCGAGCTCGCACAGGTGGTCCGCTCGCCCGTACCTGGCGTTGTTCTCCTCCGAAGTCACCGACGGACGATATCCGATGTCGACGAGAGGTGAACCATGCAAATTCCAGGTGTTCGACCGGCCCGGACCGGTGGTAGCCACGCGAGCATCCTCCGTGCCCCGAGGCGTCCGGGCCGGCCGATCGGCGGCCGGCCCGGACATCCGGATCAGGCCAGGTCGAACCGGTCGAGGTTCATGACCCTGTCCCACGCGGCCACGAAGTCACGCACGAACTTCTCGCCAGCGTCGGAGGTCGCGTAGACCTCCGAGTTGGCTCGGAGCTGGGAGTGCGAACCGAAGACGAGGTCGACGGCGGTCGCGGTCCACTTGACCTGGCCTGTGGAGCGGTCCCGGCCCTCGTAGACGTTCTCCGCCGACTCCGCTGCCTTCCACTCCGTGCCCAGGTCGAGCAGATTCACGAAGAAGTCGTTCGTCAGTGTCCCGGGCCGGTCGGTGAAGACGCCGTGCGGGGACTGCCCGACGTTGGCGTTCAGGGCCCGCATCCCACCGATCAGCACCGTCATCTCGGGTGCGGTCAGGCTCAACATGAACGCCCGGTCGAGCAGCAGGGTCTCCGGCGACAACTTCTCCCCGGCACGCAGGTAGTTGCGGAACCCGTCGGCCCTCGGCTCGAGGACGTCGAACGTGTCCACGTCGGTCTGCTCCTGCGACGCGTCCGTACGACCCGGCGCGAACGGCACCGTGATGTCGTGCCCGGCGCTCCTGGCCGCCTGCTCGACGGCCGCGCATCCGCCCAGGACGATCAGGTCGGCGAGCGACACCTTCCTGCCGCCCGATTGTGCGGCGTTGAAGTCCTGCTGGATCCGTTCGAGCGTCCCCAACACGGTGGCCAGTTCGGCCGGGTCGTTCACCTCCCAGTCCTTCTGCGGCGCGAGGCGGATACGGGCCCCGTTGGCACCGCCACGCTTGTCGGTGCTGCGGAAGCTGGCTGCCGAGGCCCAGGCCGTGCTGACCAGCTGGGAGACGGAGAGCCCCGACTCGAGGACCTTGCCCTTGAGCGTGACGACGTCCTCGTCCGTGACCAGCTCGTGGTCCACCGCGGGAACCGGGTCCTGCCACAGCTGCTGCTGCGGAACCCACGGGCCGAGGTAACGCGAGACCGGTCCCATGTCGCGGTGCAAGAGCTTGAACCACGCCTTGGCGAACGCCTCCTCGAGCTGGTCCGGGTTCTGCCAGAAGCGCCGGGCGATCGGCTCGTAGATCGGGTCGATCTTCAGCGCCAGGTCCGAGGTCAGCATTATCGGGGCGTGCCGCTTCGACGGATCATGGGCGTCCGGCACTGTCCCCTCGGCCGAGGCGTCCTTCGGCTTCCACTGCTTCGCACCGGCGGGACTTCTCGTCAGCTCCCAGTCGTACCCGAACAGGTTGTCCAGGTAGCCGTTGTCCCACCTGGTCGGCTCCTTGGTCCACGCACCCTCCAACCCGCTGGTGAGGGTGTCCGCGCCCTTGCCGCTGCCGTAGGAGTTCTTCCAGCCGAGACCCTGCTGTTCGACGGGGGCACCCTCCGGCTCCGGGCCGAGGTACTGCGGATCGACCGCACCGTGTGCCTTGCCCACGGTGTGACCGCCGACGATCAGCGCCACCGTCTCCTCGTCGTTCATCGCCATCCGGCCGAAGGTCTCCCGGATGTCCCGGGCGGAGGCCAGCGCGTCCGGGTGGCCAGCAGGTCCCTCCGGATTCACGTAGATCAGGCCCATCTGTACGGCGCCGAGCGGCCCCGAAAGCTCCCGGTCACCGCTGTAGCGCTCGTCACCGAGCCAGGTGTCCTCCGGCCCCCAGAAGACCTCCTCGGGCTCCCATATGTCCTCGCGCCCGAACCCGAACCCGAAGGTCTTGAACCCCATGGACTCGTACGCACAGTTGCCGGCGAAGACCAGAAGGTCCGCCCAGGAGATCCTGCGGCCGTACTTCTGCTTGATCGGCCAGAGCAGCCGGCGCGCCTTGTCCAGGCTCGCGTTGTCCGGCCAGCTGTTGAGCGGCGCGAACCGCTGCGAACCGCTGCCACCACCACCCCGTCCGTCGGCGATGCGGTACGTGCCCGCCGCGTGCCAGCTCATCCGGATGAAGAGCGGTCCGTAGTGGCCGTAGTCGGCCGGCCACCAGTCCTGCGACGTCTGCATCAGCTCGAAGAGATCCCGCCTGAGCGCCTCGACGTCAAGCTTCTTGAACTCTTCGGCATAGTCGAAGTCCTCGCCCATGGGATTGGACCGGGGTGAGGGCTGGTGGAGGACCGAGAGGTCCAGCTGGTTCGGCCACCAGTCCCGGTTCGTCCTGGGCCGGGTCGCCTTGACAGTTGGCGCGGGGATCGCCGGGTTTTCACTCTCGCTGACGCTCTCGGTCGCGTCCTTCTTGTCAGACACGTCTTTCCTTCCTTGTCTCGGTCTGTTGACCGATTGTTCTTGCCGTCGGTTGCTCCGGTCCAAGACTGTGCGGTTCTGTCGTGTCGCGCGTCGGGTGTCTGCGGTCAACTGCCTGGCGAGGCGGAGGTTGCCGTGACACACCCGGGGCACCTGCTCCGGTAGGCGACATCGGCTTCGCCGATCGCGTAGACGCAGACCGTCGGCTCGAACGCCGCGCCAGCCCCGCAGTGGTCAGCACGCACAGCACGTCGTGAACGGCCTGGCGGGGAACCTCGCGCGTCGTTGGCACGCCGTGAAGTCTCACTCTTTTTCTGGAACCAATCAAGTATCCGGCACCGTTCCTCGGCCTCGTGTTCGGACCGTTGAGCTACATGACGCACCTGGCACCTCCTTCAGGGCACGGAGCGGCAGCCGGCTACGACCCTGCCAACGGGCACGCACGAGAAGCACAGCCGCGGGCCGATATCGGCCCTGACCCGGATATCATCACTCAAAAGCACCGAATCAGTGTCGCCATGCCCGTTTCAGGCTCGACACGGCGCGGCGTCCTCCGCCGGGCCCATCCGCCGCGGCCGCCAGCCATCCGCCCGTGCTGGTGCGCGACCACATCGACGGCGGACCGGTCGGGACCGGTGACGAGCCGTTTCGGCGACCTCGAACTGCCACAGGACGATCTACACAACCGCTCCACCAGCGGTTACCCAACGGCGGCGACCGGGCCTGGTGAAATTGTCGGAGCCGATGGATAGCGTTTCCTCCGTCGCCGCGCCGGTCGTATGCCGGTCGATGGTTCACCCTTCCCCACGCTCCGCAGTCACTCCTCTTCCCCTCGGAGGCCCGCCTTGTTCCAGGAGACGACGTACCTCGAACTGTCCGAACCGGGTGGTGGAACGCACAAGTTCTACGAGGTGACCGTGGACGGACCGCAGTTGACGATGCGCTACGGCCGGATCGGGGACCGTGGTCGGGTCAAGTCGACGTCGTACGCCGACAACGCGCGGGCCCGGCAGGAAGCGGCCAAGAAGATCGGCGAAAAGGTACGTAAGGGCCTG
>NZ_JADPUN010000419.1 GCF_015690345.1 Plantactinospora alkalitolerans
CCCCGCGATCGGTCGCCGCCGGGCCGGCAACGGCGAGCTCCCGTGCGGCCAGTACCACCGCCGCCCCGAGCAGCATCGCGCCGAGTACGCCGACGGGGCCGAGCCGCTCGCCGAGCAGCAGCGCGGCGAGCAGCGCGCCGACGAGCGGTTCCAGCCACGCCAGCAGCGCGGCGGTGGCCGGCCGGACGGTACGCAGTCCCCGGAAGTAGAGCAGGTAGGCGACCGCCGTCGGACCGGTGCCCAGGGCGACCAGGAGGGCGATGGCGCCCGGTTCCGGGGCGAAGCCGAGTCCGGCCGTCCCCACCGCCAGCGGCGCCAGCAGCAGCCCGCCCATGGTGAAGGCGAACCCGGTGCCGGCCAGTTCACCGAGTCCTCGCACCGGCCTGGCACCGATCAGCGTGATCGCGGCGAACCCGGCCGCGGAGAGCAGGGCCAGACCGGTGCTGGCCAGCATCGCCACCGTCCCGACACCGCCGGCCGGCAGCCCCACCAGCAGGCCGAGTCCGGCCAGCGCCAGGGCGCACGTTGCGGCACTCCGGCGGTCGACCCGGCGCCGGCCCGTGACCGCCTCCGCCGCCAGTACGAGCACCGGCGCGGCCCCGATGGTGATCAGCGTGGCCAGGCTGACCGAGGTCAACGACACCGCGCCGAAGTAACACGCCTGGTAGACGGCGGCCAGTACGCCGAACACGGAGATCCGGGTCCAGGCCGCCCGACCGCGTGGCACCCGCCGCCCGGTGACGGCGAGAAACGCCACGATCAACGCACCGCCGACGGCGAGCCGGTAGGCGGCGACGGCGATCGGGGAGAGTTCGGTGGTCCGGGCCAGCAGACTGCCGGTCAGTCCGCCCGTGCCCCACAACGTGCCTGAGATGATCAGGTAGATCGGACCGACGTCGGATCGCCGACGTACGGCGGCGAACGGTGCTTGGAATCTGGACATGAAGGTTCGCGCTCCTGCGACGAGAAAGGGAATCGGTCGCGGAAGCGGGGCGGTCCCGGATCATGCTGACACCGCGCGCCCGCCCTACCGGCTGGGCACGCTGGGGTGTACGCCCCGCTCAGGCGCGGGGCGGTGGGGTGATCGGGAAGCGCCGGTGCACGGCGTGGATCGTACCGGCCTCCGCCGGATCCACCCAGGGAATTCGGCCACGGCCGGGGGCCGGCTCGACGGCGGGCGGGATCCCCGGGGCCGCCCGTACCACCCGGCCGAGGTGGTAGGAGCACCGAACCGGCCCGACCATCCACACCGGACGGACCTGTCGACCCCGACGCCTCCCAGCACGCCGCCGAACCGGACCTCGTCCCGGGGCCGGATCGAGCCATCGGACCGTGGCCGGACAGGGCCGTCGGACCCGGAGGGCACCGATCACCGCGTGACGGGGCCGGAGAAGCCCTGCCGCCGGATCAGGCGATGGGGCCCTGCTCAGCGAACCCGAACTGCACCGCGCCCTGCGCGTCGACCGCAGCGTCGAGGGCCTTGTCGTCGAGGATCTGGGCGGCCTGCGGGTCCAGGAAGACCCTGGCCCCGTCACTGTCCACCACCTGGTCGCCCTGCGCCGGGCTCTCGGCCAGCGACAGGTTCAGCGACCCGGCCGCCAGGTCACTGGCGATACGCAGTCCCGCACCGTCCGGCACCTCCTGCTGGGTGGTCAGGTCCCGAATAACGAGTACGGCGTTCTCGGTCATGGTGAGCATGCAAACTCCTCGTGGATTTTTCTGTGCGCTCGGCCCGTACGCCCATCCGTGTGGGCGTGCTCCGGGCACCCGCGACTGAGCCGGTGCGGCCTTCGGACATCGCGGCGGCCATCGGACATGTAGCCAGCCCATTCGGTTTCCCACGCTCACGCGGGACCGGGCTGACGCCTGGGTACGGCGGACGTTCGTCGCTCTCGAACTCTCGGCTGTGGCAACAGGCCGTACTTGCCCTACGTTGCCGCTTCCAGCCCCATTCGTCAAATCCGGTGAGCCGTCCGGCGGAACGTGTTAAGGGCCTGCCGGCGCGCGTTTGCGCTGGTCAGCGGAGTGTCACCGGCGAACCGCCGAGCAGCCGCCGGATCTCCCGTACGGCGTCTCGACCGGCCCGGTTCGCGCCGACCGTGCTCGCCGACGGGCCGTACCCGATCAGGTGCACCCGGTCGTCGGTGACGACCCGCGTGCCGTCCATCAGGATCCCGCCACCGGGCGACCGGAGCCTCAGCGGCGCGAGGTGGTCCAGCACCGCCCGGAAGCCGGTGCACCAGAAGATCACGTCGGCGTCGAAGCTGCTGCCGTCCGGCCAGACGACACCCTCCGGCGTGATCCGCGCGAACATGGGCAGCCGACGCAGCAGACCGGCGGCGTCCATCCGGCGCGTCTGCGGAGTCCACACCAGACCCGTCGCGCTGACGACGCTCGACGGGGGACGACCGGCGCGTACGGTCGCGTCGACCCGGGCAACCGCGGCCCGACCGCGATCCTCGGAGAACTCGGCGTCGTCGAAGACCGGCGGACGCCGGGTGACCCACCGGGTCGCCTCGGCCACCCCGGCGATCTCGTCCAGCAACTGGACGGCGGAGGTGCCACCGCCGACGACCACCACCCGCCGGCCGGTGAACTCCGCCGGACCCCGGTAGTCGGCGGTGTGCAGTTGCCGCCCCGCGAACGACCACTGCCCCGGGTAGTACGGCCAGAACGGGTGCCGCCACGTTCCGGTCGCGTTGATCAGCGCTCGCGCGGTCCATTCGCCGGCATCCGTGCGTACCGTCAGCCGGCCGTCGGCCCGGTCCCGCACCTCGGTCACGTTCACCGGTCGGTGCACCGGAAGGTCGAACTCACGCTCGTACGCCCCGAAGTACTCCGCGACCACCTCGGCGGCCGGACGGCCCGGGTCGGGCTCGCCCAGGGCCCGACCGGGCAGATCATGGATCCCGTGGACGCCGGCCAGCCGCAGCGTCGGCCAGCGGTCCCGCCACGCCCCGCCCGGACCGGCGCCACCGTCCAGCAGCACATACCCCGTCTCCGGCGCGAACCCGGCCCGCTGGAGGTGGTGGCCGGCCGAAAGCCCGGCCTGACCCGCACCGATCACCACGACGTCGACGTCCCGACCGCTCACCTTCCGGGTAACCACGCCCGGCCGACGTTCCGTCCCGATACCGACGGTTCCGTCGGTCACAGTTCTCCGCCCGCGACGGCCACAACCTGCTCGTCGGTCAGATCTCCGGTGAGGGTCCGGTCGCGGCTCCGAGGGCGACTCCGGGGCGGCGGACCGCATCTGTACCCGGCCGACGGCAAAGGCCGGCGCCGATGGGCTGGATCCCGATCGATGTCGATGTAATCATCGACGCATGCGGATAGGTAAATTTTCGCCAAGATTGGCGACGCGATCGGCACTCGTCTTCATCGTCGCCCTCGGCACGCTCGGCACACCGACCCTGGCCGCCAGCCCGGCCAACGCCGCCAACCCGGCCGACGCCAGCAGCTCGGCCATCGCGGCGGAGCCGGACCCGACCCTCAACGACGCGGTCTTCAACCAGCCCACCGGTTCGGCCGCCGAACAGAACACGATCTTCATCCAGCTCGCCCGGATCATCGACCGGGTGCCGGCCGGAGGAGAGATCCAGATGTCGTGGTTCGGGTTCGGCGTCACCGACGTGACGGACTCGGCCACCACCCCCGACCTTCCCGCACGACTGCTGAACGCGTACCAGCGGGGGGTACGCGTCAAGATCATCCTTGACCACGAGCAGGTCACCGAACGCCCGTACCAACGGCTGCTGCCGGTGCTGGGCTCGAACGACACCGCAGGGTCGTACATCGTGCACTGCGCCGACCAGTTTCCCAGCCAGGATCGGGGATGCATCGGCACCCGGACCATCAACTACACCGACTCCTCGGTCACCGCGTACAACCACAACAAGTTCCTGACCGCCTCGAGCATCGTGCTCAACAACGGGTCGACCGTGTCCAACGTGGTCTTCCAGGGCTCGGCGAACCTGGGCTGGTGGGACGCGAACGAGGCGTACAACAACGCGGTGACGTTCAGCGACGCCACCACGTACCAGGCCTATCGGACGTACTTCGCGGACCTGCGCTCCCACCGGTACAGCTCGACGGGCGACAACAACTACTACTGGGGGACCCCGACCGGGACGACGTACCGGGCGTACTTCTTCCCCCGGCGGGAGCGCTCCGGCACGTCGATCCACGACGCCGCCAGCGACACCATCGTCAGCGTGCTGGACTCGGTGCGATCGTGCTCGTACGACGACGCCGGCACCACCCGACAGACCGACGTACGGGTCAACATGTTCTCGTTCAACCGGCCGGAGATCGCGAAGAAGCTCACCGCGCTCCGCAACGCCGGCTGCTGGGTCGACGTCGTCTACAGCGAGGCCAACGCCGGTGTACTCGACGCGCTCGGCAGCAACATCCAGTTGACCAAGTGCAACTACAACGTCGCTCCGGGACGGGACATCCGGACCCACTCCAAGTACATGCTCATCGACGGCGCGTACGACGACGACATCGTGCCCCGGGTCTTCACGGGCAGTCACAACTACAACATGTCCGCACTGCGGCAGGCCGACGAAGCCCTGCTGCGAATCATGGGCCGTGGCATCCACGACGACTACCTGAGCAACTTCTGGCATGTCCGGGACACCTGCCGGGCGAACGGCGGGGCGATCCGCTGACGGCACGAGGTGTTAAGAGGGGTCCCTTCCTATGCAGAAAACGATAAGAAGGGGCCCTTCCTTAAAGTGCGGGCGGCCGTAGGGTGGTGATGGAGATCAGTTACCAGGGTGAGGGGTGCGGGATGGGTCTGTCGGGAGGCGTACAGGTCACCGGGCCGATGGGCGACCGTTACGACGAGGTGCTCACCCCTGAGGCGCTGGAGTTCCTCGCCGCGCTGCACCGGTCCTTCGACGGCCGCCGCCGCGAACTGCTGGCCCGGCGGGCCGAGCGGGAGGCGGAGCTGGCGGCCGGCGGCAGCCTGGACTTCCTCGCCGAGACGGCGGCGGTACGGGACGGCCAGTGGCGGGTCGCCGAGCCGGCACCCGGACTGGTCGACCGGCGGGTCGAGATCACCGGGCCGACCGACGCGAAGATGACGATCAACGCGCTGAACTCGGGCGCCAAGGTCTGGCTCGCCGACCACGAGGACGCCAACACCCCGTTGTGGCCGAACGTGATCGAGGGGCAGCTCAACCTCCGGGACGCGATCGCCCGCAAGCTCGAGTTCACCTCGCCGGAAGGCAAGCAGTACCGGCTGCGGGACGGCGACCTGGCGACGATCGTGGTCCGGCCGCGCGGCTGGCACCTGACCGAGAAGCACATCCTGGTCGACGGTGAGCGCAGCTCCGGCAGCCTGGTCGACTTCGGGCTCTACTTCTTCCACTGCGCCCGGCCGCAACTCGAGGCCGGTGCGGGGCCGTACTTCTACCTGCCGAAGCTGGAGAGCCACCTGGAGGCGCGGCTCTGGAACGACGTCTTCGACTTCGCCCAGGACTGGCTGGACATCCCCCGTGGCACGATCCGGGCCACGGTGCTGATCGAGACGTTCCCGGCCGCATTCGAGATGGACGAGATCCTCTACGAGCTGCGCGAGCACTCCGCGGGGCTGAACGCCGGCCGCTGGGACTACATGTTCAGCGTGATCAAGAAGTTCCGGACCAGGGGCACCGACTTCCTGCTCCCCGACCGCAACGCGGTGACGATGACCGCGCCGTTCATGCGGGCGTACACCGAACTGCTGGTCCGGACCTGTCACCGGCGCGGGGCGCACGCCGTCGGCGGAATGGCGGCGTTCATCCCGAGCCGGCGCGACGCGGCTGTCAACGAGACGGCGTTGGCGAAGGTCCGGGACGACAAGACCCGCGAGGCGAACGACGGCTTCGACGGCTCGTGGGTGGCTCATCCGGACCTGGTACCGATCTGCCGCGAGGTCTTCGACGCCGTGCTCGGCGACCGTCCGAACCAGCTCGACCGGACCCGCCCGGAGGTACGGGTCAGCGCGGCCCAACTGCTCGACGTCGCCGGCACCCCGGGCCAGCCGACCGAGGCTGGCCTGCGCAACGACGTCAGCGTCGGCATCCAGTACCTGGAAAGCTGGCTGCGTGGATCGGGCGCGGTCGCGATCTTCAACCTGATGGAGGACGCCGCGACCGCGGAGATCTCCCGTTCCCAGGTGTGGCAGTGGCTGCACAACGACATCACGCTCGACACCGGTGTGCCGGTCACCCGGGAACTGGTGGAGCGGATCGCCGACGAGGAGATCGGCAGGCTCGGCGACGATCCCGGCCGGTACGCCGAGGCCCGCGGACTGTTCATGGAGGTCGCCGTGGCGGACGACTTCGTCGACTTCCTCACCCTGCCCGCCTACGAACGGATGCCCTGAGCCCCTGCCCTGAAACCCGACGCGCCGACGAGATGGCGCCGAGCCGAAGTCGTTGAGCCGACGCCGAAGCGCCGAACCGACGCCGAACGTTGAGCCGACGCCGAAGCGCCGAACCGACGCGCTGAGCCTGCCCGGAGGTCGCTGGTGTCCAGAGTCGAGATCGGAAGACTGGCCGGGGTGCTGCGCGCCGCGCTCGACGCGGAGCAGGTGATCGACGACCGGGCCCGGCTCCGCACCTACGAGTGCGACGGTCTGGCCCAGTACCGGGTGGTACCGGCGCTGGTGGTGCTGCCGCACACCGCGCAGGAGTGCGCCCTTGTCGTCCGGGCCTGCGTCGCCGCGAACGTACCGTTCGTGGCCCGAGGGTCCGGCACCGGACTCTCCGGCGGCGCCCTTCCGCACGCCGACGGCGTCCTGATCGTCACCTCCCGGCTGCGCGCCATCACGGAACTCGCGCCGGACGACGAGCGGGCCGTGGTCGAGCCCGGGGTGATCAACCTGGCGGTGACCCGGGCCGCCGCACCGCACGGCTACTACTACGCGCCGGACCCGTCGAGCCAGCAGATCTGCTCGATCGGCGGCAACGTGGCGGAGAACTCCGGCGGGGCACACTGCCTCAAGTACGGCTTCACCACCAACCACGTCCTCGGGCTCCAGGTTGTCACCCCGGACGGCGACCTGGTCCGGCTCGGCGGATGGGCGCCGGACAGTCCCGGATACGACCTCGTCGGCGCCTTCGTCGGCTCGGAGGGCACCCTCGGGATCGCCACCGAGGTCACCGTACGGCTGGTCCGGTCGCCGGAGTCGGTCCGTACCCTGCTCGCCGCCTTCCCCGGTACGGACGCGGCCGGCGCGGCGACCTCGGCGATCATCGCCGCCGGGGTGGTGCCGGCGGCGGTGGAGATGATGGACGCGCTCGCCATCGAGGCGGCCGAGGCGGCGGTGCACTGCGGGTATCCGGCCGGCGCCGGTGCGGTGCTGATCGTCGAGTTGGACGGCCCGACCGCCGAGGTCGACGCCCAGTTCACCGAGGTCGAGCGGCTCTGCCGGGACAACGCCGCGTTCGAGATCCGGATCGCGGCCGACGACGCCGAACGGGCGCTGTTCTGGAAGGGTCGCAAGTCGGCGTTCGCGGCGGTGGGCCGGATCAGCCCGGACTACATCGTGCAGGACGGGGTCATCCCCCGGACCGCGCTGCCCGAGGTGCTGCGCCGGATCGGTGAACTTGCCGCCGAGCGAGGGATCCGGGTGGCGAACGTGTTCCACGCCGGGGACGGCAACCTGCACCCGCTGGTCCTCTTCGACGACGCGATCGAGGGACAGGCCGAGCGGGCCGAGGAACTCTCCGGCGCGATCCTCGACCTCTGCGTCGCGTACGGCGGGTCGATCACCGGGGAACACGGCGTCGGGATGGACAAGGCGAAGTACCTGCCCCGGATGTACACCGACGACGACCTGGACACCATGCAACTGCTCCGGTGCGCCTTCGACCCGCGCGCACTGGCGAACCCCGGCAAGATCTTCCCCACGCCCCGGCTCTGTGGCGAGGTGCCCGGCCGGCGCAGGGGTGCCCATCCACTCCAGGAGGCCGGTCTCGCGGAGGTGTTCTGAGCCATGCCCCAGCTCGACACGACGACGACGCAACTCGAGACGCTGCGGGCCGCGGTGGCGGCCGGCGGCGGCGCGGTGGCCACACCGGATGCCGGCGGACCCGACGGCAACAGCGGAGCTGACGACACAGGCAGACCCGACGGTAGCGGCAGACCCGACGACAGCGGCAGACCCGACGACAGCGGCAGACCCGACGACAGCGGCGGGCAGGTGGTACGCCCGGCCGGACCGGGAGATGTGGTCGGCGGCGTACCGGCCCGGCTCGTCGCCACCCCCGGCTCGACCGAGCAGGCGGCGGCGGTGCTGCGGGCCGCCGCCGAGCTGCGGCTCAGCGTGGTCGCCCGGGGCGCGGGTAGCCGGCTCGACTGGGGCGCCCCACCCCGCACCCTCGACCTGATCCTGGACACCGGACGGCTGACCGGCGTCGTCGAACACGCCGCCGGTGACCTCATCGTGGTGGTACGGGCCGGTACCCGGCTCGACGAGCTGCGCGACGTACTCGCCCCGGCCGGACAGCAGCTCGCCCTGGACGACCCGCCGCCGGGCGCCACGGTTGGCGGGGCGACCGTCGGCGGGGCGGTCTCGGTGAACGCCAGCGGGCCCCGTCGGATGCTCTACGGCACCGTCCGGGACCTGCTCATCGGGGTCACGCTGGTACGCGCCGACGGCGTGGTCGCGCACGCCGGGGGCAAGGTGGTGAAGAACGTCGCCGGCTACGACCTCGGCAAGCTGGTGACCGGGGCGTACGGCACGCTCGGGCTGATCACCGAGTGCGCGTTCCGGCTGCACCCGCTGCCGGCCGCCCGGGCGTACGT
>NZ_JADPUN010000352.1 GCF_015690345.1 Plantactinospora alkalitolerans
ACACCGGCAGGCCGTCCTCGTTCACCCTCAACGGCGTGAACTGCGCCCTCACCTGATCCGGCCCGGCAAGCCCGGGCACGAACAGCAGTAACCCCTCTCGCGGACCCAGGGGCCGGGCCGCGAGGGACGAGCGGGTTGCCGGCGGCTGATCCCCCGCCGGCAACCCGCCGTCCCGTCCCCGCCGCGGTGCGGGGTGCGGGTGCGGGTGCGGGTGCTGGAAGAGTGCGGTGCCATGGAGGGACTGCTCGACGACGATGCGCTGGAGTCGTCAGCCGTGGTGGCCAACTCGGCGATGAACCGGGAGCGCCAGCTCGACGGCGTCAACAGCTACAGCAGGGAACTCGGATTTCATCCGCTGGACTGGCTCGTCGCCAGAGTCGGCCCGAACGGCTCCGGGCCCCCGACCGACGTTCCGATCGGCTGGCTCGATCTGTGCTGCGGCAGCGCCCGTGCCCTTCACCAGGCCGCCGAGCGGCTGCACCGGGCCGGCCTCGACCACCGGGTGAGCCTCGTCGGAGTGGACCTGGTCGACTACTTCGACCCACCGTCGGGCACCGGCGTGCCGCCGCAACTGGTCGGCGCCCCGGTCGGCACCTGGACACCGACCCGCCGGTTCGACCTGATCACCTGCGTGCACGGCCTGCACTACGTCGGCGACAAGCTCGGCCTGCTGAACCGGGTCGCCGGCTGGCTGGCCGAGGACGGCCGGTTCATCGCCGATCTCGACCTGCGGGCGGTACGGCTGGCCGACGGTCGGCCAGCCGGGCGTCGGCTGAACGCCCAACTGCGCACGGCGGGCTTCACCGTCGACACCCGACGACGGCGGATCAGCCGGACCGGTCCCGGCGCGGGCGTCCTGCCGTACCGCTATCTCGGCGCCGACGACCGTGCCGGACCCAACTACACCGGCCAGCCCGCGGTCAGCTCCTACTACACGCCGGAGTGAGCGGGCCGCGGCGCAGGAGACGAAACCGGGTGCGGTGGCGGATCAGCCGGCCGCCTCCCGGCGCGCGCGGGCCCGCCGCTTGCCCTCGTGCATCGCCTGCACCCGGGCGATCGGGATCGCCCGTCCCTCCTCGATCAGGTCGGCGTCCAGGCGCTGTGCCGGGGGCATCCGGTCGGTCCACGGATCGCCGTCGCCGATCAGTTCCGGCACGGTACGCAGGGTGAAGTCGCCCGGAGTGACGCGCTCCAGTTCGTCCCAGTCCAACGGGAACGACACCGGCACCCCCGGCCGGATCCGTGGGCTGTACGCCGACACCACCGTCGCGCCGCCGGCCCGGGTCGAGTCGAGGAACACCTTTCCGTCCCGGTCCTCCCGGATGAAGGCGGTGGTCGCCAGCGCGGGATCGAGCCGTTCCGCCCGGGCCGCGAGTGCGCGGGTGGCCGCGGCGATATCGTCGATCGGCGCCGACCGGTCGACGGGGACGAAGATGTGTACCCCCTTCGCCCCGCTGGTCTTGACCACACCGGTGAGACCGGCCTCGGTCAGGGCCTGACGGACGAGTTGGGCGGCCCGGACGACCAGCGGGAACGCGTCGGATCCGGGCGGATCGAGGTCGAGAACCAGGTGGGTCGGATGCTCCCGGTGCTCGACCTGGGCCAGCGTCGGATGGTACTCGACGGCGCGTTGGTTACCGAACCAGAGCAGGGTGCGCCGGTCGTTGCAGAGGGCGTACGACACCTCGCGTTTCGAGGCCTCCGCCCAGACCGGAACCGTCGGAATCCAGTCCGGGGTGTATTTCGGCACGTTCTTCTGCATGAACGGCGCCTGGCCCGGGCGCACCCGGATCACCGAGAGCGGCCGGTCCCGCAGCTGGCCGATCAGTTGGTCGTGCACCGCGTCCAGATAGTCCACCAGGTCCCGCTTGGTGGCGTCGGCGCCGTCGAACAGCGGTTGATCGAGGTTGGTCAGCGGTACGCCGTCCCGCACCTCGTCCTTGCCCGTCATCGGACCACCTTCCCGGGGCCCCGGTTCGAGGTCAAGCCGGTCGGCCGAGCACGAGCGTGACCGGGTGCCCGGTGTCGTCGTGCCGGAGAGTGATCGCGCCGCGAGGTCCGGCGAGTGGTGTCATGCCGGAATCGTATGGCCAGCGTCCGACGGATCCTCCAGTTCCCGGTACATGACGTGCAGGCCCACCCGGCCCAACGTCGGATGCGCGAAGGCGCCCGGAACCGTCCCGACCACCTCGAAGCCGTGCCGCTCGTACAGCGCGACCGCCGAGCGGTTGGACTCGGCGACGGCGTTGAACTGCATGCCCGCGTACTCGTGCCACCGGGCCCAGTCCAGCGCGAACCGGCACAGCGCACCACCCACGCCCCGGCCCCGGGCATCGGCGGCGACCATGAAGCTGGCGGTCGAGACGTGCGCTCCCGGGCCGGCGCGGTTCGGGCCCATCTTGGCCGTACCCCGCACCCGCCCGTCGTCGACCGCGACGACCGTCAGCCCGGGTCCGGCCACGACCCAGATGTCGTGCGCCTGCTCGGCGGTCATCCGCGGGTCGTAGGTGAAGGTGTCCGCCGCCCGGACGACCTCCCGGACGATCGGCCAGACCTCCACCCAGTCGGCCTCGGCAAATCTCCGAATCAGCACGCCGCGACGTTAGTGGCGGCGCCCCGGGGTCGACAAGCCGAAATCGTCGCTGTGCGGCGGCTGCCCCGGCCAACTTGTCGGGCCGGTCGGGCCGGGCTGGCCGGTCGGGCCGGCCGGACCGGTTGAGTCGGTTGGGCTGGTCGGGCCGCTTGCGTTGGTCGGGCCGCTTGAGTTGGTCGGGCCGGTTGGGTCGGTTGAGTTGGTCGGTGCGGTGGTCGCGGTCCGACCCACCTGGGCGAGACCCAGGTGCGCCCGAGCCTGCTCGTCGCGGTCACCCGTCTCGACTGCGATCGCCAGCGCCGCGCGGTACCGGGCGCCCGCCTCGACGAGACGTCCACCGGCATACAGCACGTCGCCGAGATTGTTGAGGACGCTCGCCTCCCCGTACCGGTGGCCGGTCTCCTGGAACCAGTCGAGCGCCTGCCCGAACTCCTCGGCGGCGAGGTCGTACCGGCCCAGCGAGGTGTGCACCCGACCCAGGTTGGACAGCGTGGCCGCCTCCCCGTTGCGGTGCCCGGCCTCCCGGAACAGGCTCAGGGAACGCCGGAGGGTGCCCGCCGCCTCGTCGTACCGGCCCAACTCGCGCTGCACGTCACCGAGGTTGCACAGCCCGATGGCCTCGCCGACCCGGTCACCGAGGACTCGGAACAGACCCAACGACCGGCCGAGGAGTTCCGCCGCCTCCTCGTACCGGCCCAACTCGCTGTAGACGTTGCCGAGGTTGGTCAACGCGCCGGCCTCGCCGTACCGGTCACCGAGGCGCCCGTACAGGTCGAGCGCCTCACGCTGGTGTGCGATCGCCGGATCCCGCTGACCCAGCCGCTCGTACACGATGCCGAGGTTGGACCGGGTACGCGCCTGGCCGTACCGGTCGCCGCTGCGGTGGTGCATGGCCAGCGCCTGCTCGTGATGCTCGATCGCGTCCGCGTACCGCCCGCGCAGCCGGTGCACGGCACCGAGACTGGTCAGGGCGTGAGCCTGCCCTCCCTCGTCCCCCGAGCGCCGGGCGGCGTCCAGCGCGTACGTGTGGATGTCCAGCGCGTCCAGGTGATGGCCGCTCTCCAGGTAGCGGTAGAGCGTGTTCGACAGCGACACCGCGTACGCCGGCCAGCCCTGGGACGCCGCGAAACCGCAGACCGCCACCAGCGACGCCCGTTCGCTGTCCAGCCAGTCGCGAGCCACGTCGCGGTCGTCGACCGGCGGGATCGGGACCCGGTCGTCCGCGTCCGGTCGCCGGACCTCGGGGCGGTGGTGCCGCTCGGCCGGATAGAGGGCGTCCATCGCCGTGGCGGCGGTCGCGAGGTAGTGGTCGAGGAGCCGGGTCAGCGCCGCCGCCCGTTCCGGCTCCGGATCCTCGGCGCCGCACAGCTCGGCCGCGTACGCCCGCAGCAGATCGTGCATCGCCCACCGGGACCGCCCGGTCGACTGGATCAGATGGGCCCTGGCCAGTACCGCGAGCACCCTTCCCGCCCGGGGCAGGTCCAGGCCGGCGAGCGCCGCGGCGGCGTACCCGCTGAGGTCGGTACCCGGATGCAGGCCGAGCCGGCGGAACAGCACCGCGTCGGCCGGCGCGAGATGCCGGTACGACCAGGAGAAGACGGTACGGACGGCCCCGCGCGGATCACCACCGGTGTCCAGCAGCCGTACCCGCCGGCGATGGTCGGCCAACTCGTCGACCAGGTCGGCGAGCAGGTCGTCCGGCCGACTTCCGGCCAGTTCGGCGGCGATTCGCAGCGGAAGTGGCAGCCGGGCGCACTGCTCGGCCAGTTCCGCGACGGCCTGGGGCTCGGCGTCGGCCCGGTCACCGATCAGCAGCCGGAGCAGGTTGACGGCGTCGGCCGGCGGCAGCGGGTCCAGGGCGAGCCGGCGGGCACCGTGCAGCGCGACGAGACCGGCCAGCGTGTCCCGGCTGGTCACCAGCACCATCCCGGGAGCCGTGCCGGGCAGCAGCGGACGGACCTGTTCGACCGAGGCGGCGTTGTCGAGTACGACGAGCATCGCCCGGTCCGTCAACTCCGTCCGGTACCGGGCGGCCCGCTCGTCGAGGTTGAGCGGGATCTCGTCGCTGGGTACGCCGAGTGCGGCGAGCAACCGGGCCAGTGCGTCTCCGGCCGACATGGGTTGCCCGTCGTCGTGGCCGCGCAGGTTGACGTAGAGCTGCCCGGCCGGGAACCGGGCCTGGAGCCGGTGCGCCCAGTGCACGGCCAGTGCGGTCTTGCCGACCCCGGCGGTACCGCAGATCGCCACGATCACCACCGGTGGTGGCGCGTCGGTGGCCCGGCACTCCCGGGCCGGGCTGGCGGCCGGGACCGCCGACAGTGGACCGGGCGCCTCCTTCGGCACCGGATCGGAGTCGTACTCCCCGGCGAGCAGTTGGTCGAGGTGCCGGAGTTCGGTTCGGCGCCCGGTGAAGCCGTACACGTCGGCGGGAAGCTGCCGTGGCACCTTCGCCGGTGCCGGTGCCGGTGCCGGTGCCGGTGCCGGTGTCGGCTCCGGGCCTGGAGCCGGGGGATGGGGGGCAACCTCGGCGCCGGCCGGCGGGTCCGGCTCCGTCGGGACCGGTCCCGGCCGATCGGGTACCGGCTGGCGCAGCAGTGCCGCGTGGGCGGCGGCCAGCACCGGGCCCGGATCGACTCCGAGCTCGTCGGCGAGCCGGGTCCGGGCCGTCCGGTACGCGGCGAACGCCTGGGCCCGCTGCCCGATCGCGTGGTACGCCCGAACCAGCCGGGCCTGGGCCTCCTCGTCGAACGGCTGACCGGCAGCCATCTCGGCCACAGTGGACAGCACGTCGGCGCCGGCGCCGAGAGTGAGCATCGCGTCGCAGTACCGGGCCTGCGCCGCCTGCCGTTCCCCGGTCAGGGCCAACACCTTCGGATGGTCGGCGAGCAGCGGTACGTCGGCCATCGGATTGCCCAGCCAGAGCGCGAGCGCCTGACCGGAGAGGGCGGCGACGCGCTGCACGTCACCCTGCCGGTGGGCGGTGGCGGCCGCGCCAACCAGGGTACGGAACCTGCCGAGGTCGACCTCCTCGTCGGAGAGCCGGAGGGCGTAGCCGTCGCCCACACCCGGCAGCACCGTACTGGGCGAGTGCGGCCGCCGGTCGGGTTCGAGCTGTCGACGCAGGTGCTTCACGTGCGTCTGGAGGATGTTCGCCGCAGTGGCCGGCGGATGGTCACCCCAGAGGGCGTCGATGAGTTCGGCGCGCGCCAGCGGATGACCCCGGGCCAGGACCAGGAGGCCGAGCACGGCCCGTCGGCCGGCCGGACCGAGGTCGAGCTCGTGGCCGTCGCGCCAGCCGCGGACCGGACCCAGCACCTGCACGAGCACGCCCCGAACCTGCACGCCCACCTCCAGATCCGCGGACCAATGCTGACACGCGCGATCCATGGGCGTCTACGTGTGGCCGGCGTCGTCCCGGTGTTCGGGCGCCGATGCGAGAGAGGCGGCGTCGCCGTCCCGACCGCTGCTAGCCGACGTTCTCGGGGACCTGGCTGGCGCCGGCAACCACCTTGTCGATGAAGCCGTAGTCCCTGGCCTCGGTCGCGGTGAACCAGCGGTCCCGGTCGGCGTCGGCCACGACCTGCTCGTAGGTCTGCCCGGTGTGCTGAGCGATCATCTCCAGCAGCATCCGCTTGGTGTGCAACATCTGCTCGGCCTGGATGGCGATGTCGGACGCCGTACCGCCCATCCCGCCGGACGGCTGGTGCATGATGATCCGGGCATGCGGCAGGGCGTACCGCTTGCCGGGCGTGCCGGCGCAGAGCAGGAACTGGCCCATCGAACCGGCCATCCCCATGGCCACTGTGGACACGTCGTTGTCGATGAACTGCATCGTGTCGTAGATCGCCATCCCGGCGAAGACCGAGCCGCCCGGAGAGTTGATCCAGAGGTTGATGTCGCGCTCGGAATCCTCGGCGGCGAGCAGGAGCAGTTGGGCGCAGATCCGGTTCGCCAACTCGTCGGTGACCTCGCTGCCGAGGAAGATGATGCGTTCCTTGAGCAGTCGGTTGTAGACCGAGTCGTCGAGCGAGCCGGAAGAGGAGTCTCCGCCACGGGCCACGGGCAGGTGCAGGTCAGTCATGCGCTCAACGTAACGACGGACTGGCCGGGAAGGCGCGCGCTTTCGCTGTCAGCGCACGGTTTGCGCCCTCGGCGGAATCGCGCCGTGGCCGCCGCGCTGCCGCTGCCATGACCCGGCGTGGCGGTGTCGCTGCCATGACCCGGCGTGGCGGCGGTGACGTGGAGATCCCCGATCCCGCCCTCACCGTTCCGGATCTGCACGTTGGTGATGTGCCGTGCGCGATACGCGATCACTTGTGCGCCGTGCTGAGCTGCACTGTCTGCCGGGGAGTCGAACCCCCGCGCTGCCCTTCGCGCGCCAAGAGAGTGGCCGGAAACCGCCGACCCACGGTGTGTGCACGCCTCCGGAACGACTACCTGCTCCACGTCCATACCGCCGAAGCTAGTCCAGCAGGTCCGCCTCCCAGTTGGTGCGCTGGATCCGTACGTCCAACTCACGAGTCTCCCGCGCGAGTACGTCGGCCTGACGGCGCAGCTCCGCCACCGGTAGCGCGGCGAGCATCTTCAGTTCGGACCGGAGCTGCCGGACGACGCCGCGCTGATCCCTGCCGGCCGCCGCGTCCGCTGCCGCCGTCACCACGGCGTGCCGCAACCGCAACACGTCCCGGCGGGCGAGCGCGTCGGTCAGCGTTCCGTCGCCGACCGCCACCGCCGCGTTGGTCAGGTTGATCCGCCGGATCAGGGATTCGAGTTCGTCGAGCGCCTCACCGACCTCCACCAGCAACTGCTGCGGGTCCTCGGCGGGCGACTCGCCCTCCTGGTACCGGGCATTGCTCACGATGCGCGTCCGGAGCTGTTCCACCCGGCGGCTCGCGGCGGCACGGTCCGCCAGCGCCTCGGCAAGCTTCACTGTTCCTACCTCCACGGCTGGCTGACGTCCGACAAGTATGGATCACCACGATCGGGCGGATCGGGTGGGTCGCCGGTGGGGTGGGTGGCCGGGCTCGGGCGGGGCACCGGGCATCCGGGCATCGGGGCATCTGGGCATCCGGGCATCGGGGCATCCGGGCATCCGGGCGCGGAGCGTAGTGATGATGTCACCGGTGACCTGTGTCAAGGCCGGGTTGACGTCCGGTT
The DNA here is from genome assembly GCF_015690345.1 of Plantactinospora alkalitolerans. GTDB lineage: Bacteria > Actinomycetota > Actinomycetes > Mycobacteriales > Micromonosporaceae > Plantactinospora > Plantactinospora alkalitolerans. The sequence goes on from NZ_JADPUN010000352.1 coordinate 7,751, forward strand.
CCCGTCGACCGAGCAGGCCGGGCATCGATCGCTGCCTCGGCCGTTCGGCGGGGGTATGGTGCGCCCGGCAGGATTCGAACCTGCGGCCAACTGCTTAGAAGGCAGCTGCTCTATCCGCTGAGCTACGGGCGCGGGACCGGTCGTACGCCCCAGCAGGCTACCGTTGTCGGGAACAAACGATCGGCTCAGGGCGTGACGTTCTGGCCTGCACATACTAGGTTTCGAAGCGTGCAGTTGACGAGCACAATGTTTCTACCGCTGTTGGTGTCGACCGACGACGCCCGCTATGGCGCGGACCACGTGCTGGAAGACTTCACCCAAGATCTCGATGTCGGCTACTCGTTCGGCCCGCCGTACGGCAATCGCCTCGTCACCTGGGACGACCTCGACGAGCTTGAGGTCAGCCAGCGTGACCTGCGTCAGGTGGCCGTCGACAACCTCTACCGGCTGCTGCCCCGACTGCGGATCGACGGGCAGCCACCCGCGCCGATGCTCTCGTTCGGCGGCCTGGAGTCGAGCGTGCTGCTCGCGGCCGAGGTCTGGGAGGACCTGCAACGCTCCGTGCCGGGAGAGCTGGTCGTGGGGGTTCCGGCCCGGGATGTGGTGATCGTCACCGGTACGGACTCCCGACCCGGCATGGAAAAGGTACGCCGAGCGGTCGACCGGATCTTTTTCGCGGGTGACCAGAATCTGCTCAGTCCCGATCTGCTGGTGTGGCGGCAGGGCGCCTGGTCGGCGTTTCGGCGGGCGACGCCGGAGTCCGAGCCGCCGCAGGACCGCTGGGCTGGCCCCGGCCGGGAGCCGGAGCAGTGGGATGAGCCGGAGCGGAGCCGCTTTGACGGTCCGGAAGTGGAGTCGGAGCCGGAGCGGGACCGCTGGGCGGCCGGTCCTCGGGTGACGGGTCCCCGGACGCCGGGTCCTCCGACGGCTGGTCCTCGGGCGGCTCGGAGGCCCGAGCCGGAGTTGGCGCGGGAGCCGGAGCCGGAACGGGAGCGCTGGGCTGGTCCGGGGGCGGGGCGGGAGC
>NZ_JADPUN010000214.1 GCF_015690345.1 Plantactinospora alkalitolerans
GAACCCCACCCGCCCGAGCGACCGACGATGGTGGTTCGTGCTCGGCATCGTCGCGGCACTGCTCTCCTGCTGCTGCGTGGCCGCCCTCGTGATCGCCCTCGCCTGGGGACCCGACTTCTACACCGGGCTGCGGGAGCGGGAGCGGCGGATCGTCGGGCTCAACCAGCCGATTCGGGACGGCGATCTCGAATTTCGGGTACGGCAACTGCGCTGCGGCCTGACCGAGGTGGGCGACCCGCTGGTCAGCCAGTTCGCGCTGGGACAGTTCTGCGTGGTCGACCTGGCGGTGCGGAACCTGGGCGCACAGCCGGTGGTCTTCCACGACAACCTGCAGATCGCGTACGGGCCGGCAGGCCAGCGGTTCGGGGTGGACAGCACGGCGGGACTGGTGGCCAATGCCGAACAGCACGCCTTCCTCAGCGAGATCAACCCCGGCAATCAGGTGACCGGTGCGATCGTCTACGACATCCCGCCGGACTCCCGGATCGTCCGGCTGCGGCTGCACGGCTCCGCGACCTCACCGGGGGTACAGGTCCGGACCGGATGAGCCATGCCAGGTCGCCAGCAGTTCGGCCTCCTCCGCCGCCGTGAGGCCGATCGACCTGCCGCCCGGGGCGGATCCGGCGTCGACCGCGGTCAACCAGGCGGCGGTGTCCCGGGCGGTCGCCGCCAGAGGCCGGGGTCGCAGTCCCGCCGCCAGGGAGGGCGTCACGTCCCGGCTCATGAAGCCGGCGTACTCCGGCACCGGCAGCCACAGCGGCAGGGAGCGGGGGCCGGACCAGGGCGCCACCTCGTACTTCGCGAGAAACTCCTGCGGTACGTAGGTCAGCGGGGCGCCCTCGCCCACCACGGCGGCCAGGAACTCCCGCCGGCTGATCGGCGCGGCGATCCCGTCGTACGTGCCGGCCAGGCCCCGCTCTACGGCCTCGACGATCCAGGCGGCGAGGTCGCGCACGTCGATGAACTGCACGGCGTCGTCCGGAGTCCCGGGGGCGAGAATCTCGCCTCCCCGGGCGGCCCGCCGGACCCAGTACTCGAAGCGCCCGCTCGGATCCTCCGGCCCCACGATCAGGCCGGCTCGACAGACGAACGCCCGACCGGCGCCGACCGCCTCCGTCACCAGCCGTTCACCGCTCACCTTGCAGGACCCGTACGACTCCGCGTCCCTGGACGGGTCCTCCGCGTCCCGGGGGGCGGGTGGCAGTACGGGGGCGGTGTCGGCCCGTTGCCCGACGGTGGCGTTGTCGGCGTACACCGAACCGGTCGAGACGAAGGTGAAGTGTCCCACCCGGCCGGCCAGCGAGGCGAGCGCGTGCCGGAGGTGGGCGGGCTGGCGGGCGACGTCCACGACCGCGTCGAACTTTCCGTCAAGGGCATCGAGGCCCGCCGGGTCGTCGCGGTCCACCCGGACGAAGCGCACGCCGTCGACGGGGTTTCCGGACGACCCACGGGCGGCGCAGGTAACGTCGTGTCGGGCCGCGAGGGCCTGCTGGGCAACGGCGCGACCGAGAAAGACCGTGCCGCCGAGAACGAGGATGCGCATCCGCCGATCGTGCCCCGCCGGTACCCGCCCGGAAAGCTTGTTCGCGTACGGCTGATCACGGTCGGTCGGGTGCCGGATGCCGGGCGACCTCGGCCGACGGCCGGCGCGGCGACTTCCGGAGGCCCGTCGGTGCGTACCGACCCGGTTGTGGAGTACGGTTCGACCGATATCCCAGGAGGTCGAGAATGTCCCTGACGGTGCAGACCGAAGAGCGTGCCGACGTCGTCGTCGTGTCGGTCGCGGGCGAGCTGGACATGGCAACCGCGCCGCAGTTGCAGGACCAGATCACGGACCTGCTGGAGAAGGGGCGCATCCGGCTGGTCTTCGACCTGTCGGAGTTGTCGTTCTGCGACTCGACCGGGCTCTCCGTGTTCGTCCGGGCCCGGAACAGCGCCGACGAGGCCGGCGGCGTGGTACGACTGGCCGCCCCGCGCCGGGGTGTGCTGCGGATCCTCGAGGTCAGCGGCCTGGTGGAGGTGCTGCAGACCCACGCCACGGTCGACGAGGCCGTGGCCGGCGGGACCGCCACGACGGGCTGAGCGACCGCCGGCGCTTTTCCTCCCGGGCCGGCCGGGGCATAGGTTGACCGTCGACAAACAGGCAACCTATCGGAGGCGCGAATGCTCAAGGGCTTCAAAGACTTCATCATGCGGGGCAACGTCGTCGACCTCGCCGTCGGTGTGGTCATCGGCGCGGCCTTCACCGGGCTGGTCACGGCGTTCACCACGTCGTTCCTGAAGCCGGTGATCAGCCTGCTCGGCGGCGGCAAGGGCGAGTTCGCGGGCACCTGGAATCTCCCCAACGGTGACAAGATCGACTGGGCCGGCTTCGTCAACGCCACCATCACCTTCTTCATGACCGCCGCCGTGCTCTACTTCCTGGTGGTCTTTCCGATGAACAAGCTCGCGGAGCGGCGCCGGCGGGGCGAGGAGCCTCCGCCTGCCGCGCCGAGCGAGGAGATCCAGCTGCTCACCGAGATCCGCGACGCGCTGGTCGCCGCCGGCCGGGCGCCGGGACAGCACCCCGAAACGCCGGACGACCGGTACGGCCAGCAGTACCCGCCGGCCCAGCGTCACCCCTGAACCAGCCCGACCAACCCGGCACCCGGTCGGAGTCCGCCCTACACCAAGGGTCCGACAGGTAGGTTCACCCGCCCGACGACCCTATCGAACACACGTTCGATAGGGTCCGGGTATGGAACAGCGAAAGCACTGGTGGAACGGCAAGTGGGGGCGCCTGGCGCGGCGCGATGTCTACCTGCGGGCCGACGCCGACCAGTGGCACGTGGAGCAGCGCGCGGGCGGGGCCGAGGGGATCTCCCGGTTCTTCGAGTTCGACAGCGAGGACGAGGCGTACGACCGGATCCGGACGCTGCTGGTCGGCCCGGACACCTGGCGGGAACTCTCGGCCCGTCCCCCCGGGTGACAGGAAGGGCCACGGGATCCGGTCCTAGGCCACCCAACCCCTGCGGGTCGCCTCCACTCCGGCCTGAAACCGGCTCACCGCTCTCAACCGCTCGGTCAGCACGGTCATCATCCGCTGCACGCTACGGGTCGACACCGCCAGCTTGCGGGCCGCGGACTCGTCGGTATGCCCGGCCGCCAGCAGCTTGAGCAGGTGCCGCTCCTGATCGGTCAGGCCGTCCCCGTCGCGGGCCGGTGCCTCGCCGAAGGGCCGGCCCGAGTCCCAGACCTGCTCGAAGAGCGCGACGAGGCCGGTGACCACGCCCGGGATGTAGATCTCCAGGGCTCCGGCTCGCGAATCGGCGGGGTCGATAGGCACCAGAGCGGTTCGGCGGTCGACGATCACCAGCCGCATCGGCAGGATCGGCACCGATCGGCAGTGACCGCCGAGTTTGGCCATCCACCGCACGTACGCCACGGTGGCCGGGTCGTTCCGGAAGCTGTCCTGGTAGACGCCCCGGATCAGCACGCCACGCCTCAGCGCGGTCTGGTTGAGCGGCTTCGCCGCTTCGATGGTGTCGGGTGCCTCCGCACCCCCGCCGCTGAACGAGCAGCACTCCCACTCGGTTTCCCAGACGAGTTCCGCGAGCCGGTCACGGACGGCCTCGATCCCCTCCAGGCGGGTGACGACGTCCGCCGAGCCGTGTCCGGAGAACTCGGCGGCGATGCTGATGATCGCCGACCTGGTCGCCTCGATCTGGCGCTGTCGGGCTGCGACCTCCGCCTCGGCGCGGGCCAGCAGCAACATCAGGCCGGCCTGCGGACGCACCGCCCGCAGGCCTGCGTCGGAGGCGCGGACCAACGACAGGTCGATGAGCCGGTCCAGTGACTGGCAGACCGCCTTCTCGTCGACCTCCAGGTAGGCGGCGAGTTCCCCCACTTCCGCGCGAGGGTGGTGAAGCATCGCCCGGTACACATTTTCATCGCATTGTGACAAACCCAGGTTGGCCAGCAACGCAACCCCTCTCCCCCGTGGATCTAGGGCAATTCTGCAACAGCCGGCGATCGATCCGCTGCCCTCGACGTGAGCATCCGGATGCGGGCGGTGGCGCCATCACGCCAGGCGGAATCGCGCCAGGTCAGAGGCCGTGACTTCGACTCACAAGATCGAAATTCTTGATACCGGGCGAGGCAGCACCGCCCGAGCGCCATCCACAGATCCATCAGGGAAGAAGTTGTTCACCTATCGGAGGGCTCATCTGGCGTCGATGTTCATGCCGTGTTCATCAACGTCGCTGCGTTGGTGACAGCACGGACGGCCGCCAACCCATCAATTCCACCATTCCCTCCGCGCCGGAACCAAGCCGCTGGCACCTTTGCGAAAGGATGACCGTTGCCTCTCTCGACATCACTGAAGGCGATACGGACAGCACTGTCCCGCAGCCGATCGGTTCTCGCCACCACGCTGGCCGCGCTCACCATGATGACCTCGGCGACCCTGGTCACGGTCGATGCGTACGAGGCGGAGGCGGCCGGCCCCCGCCCGCTGTTCCAGCTCCCGTTCCCGTGCGGTGAATCGTGGCTCCTGCAGACCTACCGGGGACACGACGACTACGACATCGACATGACCCCGACGTCCGGCAACTCGTGGGGCCGACCGATCCTCGCCGCCTACCAGGGCACGGTCGTCTCCTCCGGTATCGACGGAACCCTCGGCGGGCGGACCCCGGCGAACCCGAACGGTCCGATGGGCACCGGCGGCGGCTACTTCGTGAAGATCGACCATGGCAACGGCTGGCGAAGCCTCTACCTGCACATGCTCGAAGCGCCCATGGTGCGGGTCGGCGATACCGTGAGCCGGGGGCGGCAACTCGGCAAGGTCGGCAGTACGGGCAGCTCGTCTGGTCCGCACCTGCACTTCGAGCAGCAGCGGGACGGCGCCAAGGTCGAGTCGTGGTTCAACGGCATACCGTCGGGCATCACCACCGACGGCTATCCCGACGGCGAACCACTGTCGCCCGCGGTTACGCGTGTCAGCAACAACTGCGGCGGCCCCCAGAGCCGGACCATGGGTGACTACAACGGCGATGGGCACAGTGACCTGGCGCTGTACCGGCGGGACCCGGTTAACGGATCCACCTGGTGGGTCCGGAGCGGCGCCGCCGACGCGCAGATCCTCGCCGACCACCACTACGGCGGATCAACCGACATCCCCGCCCCCGGCGACTACAACGGCGACGGCATCACCGACCTCGCCCTGTTCCGCCGCGACTGCACCAACGGATCCACCTGGTGGATCAAGAACGGTGCCGCCGGCAACCAGATCCTCGCCGACTTCCGCTACGGCGGCTGCAACGACATCCCCGCCCCGGGCGACTACAACGGCGACGGCGTCACCGACCTCGCCCTCTACCGCCGGGACTGCACCAACGGATCAGCCTGGAACATCTACAGCCCCCACACCAACACCCACCTGCGCTCCGGACTCAAATACGGCGGCTGCAACGACATCCCCGCCCCCGGCGACTACAACGCCGACGGCGCCACCGACCTCGCCCTCTACCGCCCCGACTGCACCAACGGATCAGCCTGGAACATCTACAGCCCCCACACCAACACCCACCTGCGCTCCGGACTCAAATACGGCGGCTGCAACGACATCCCCGCCCCCGGCGACTACAACGCCGACGGCGCCACCGACCTCATCCTCTACCGCCGCGACTGCACCAACGGCTCCAACTGGAACATCTACAGCCCCCACACCAACACCCAACTCCGCTCCGGACTCAAATACGGCGGCTGCAACGACATCCCCGCAGCCAGCAACCCCGCCACCACCTGACAACCCACCAGCGCGAGTGACGCCGCCCCCCGCCGGGGTAGGCGTCACTCGCCGTCGTGGTGATACCACGGCGTCGGTCACCGACCATTCGATCGGCGTGGAGCGGCTCACCGGGAGGGCGCCTCCAGCAGGGCGATGGTGCTGAGCGTGACCTGGTCACGGATCCGGGTCACCGAGGTCTGCCACTGCCGGCTGAACCCGGGCCGATGTTCGAGATCGCGCCAGACCGGCAGCACCGACTCGTCGAGCCGGGCGGCCGGCATCCACAGGTGCAGCAGGCAGTCGATCGCCGGCCGGAGCCGGTCGATCTTCTGCGCCCGGGTGCCCGGCCCGGTCAGGCTGGCCTCCATCAGCGCCAGCAGCGTGGTGAGCAGCCAGTCGTGCAGGGCGAGGTCCTCACAGAGTTCGACCAGCGCGGGTACGTCGCGCTGCGGCGCCGTCAGTTCCAGGGTCCGCAGCGTGTCGGACTCGACCCGGAACGTGCCCCGGGCCTCCGCCGACTCCTCGTCCGACGGGACGACCGACCAGCGCAGTCGGGTCCGCTTGGTCCGGAACGGCGGTTGCCGGTCCAGCCGCGCCGAACTCTGCACGGCGTCCATCAGCCGGGCACTTATCGCGCCGAGGTTGAGTGTCTGCGGCTGGTAGGTGGGGCCGAGGAAACCCCGGGACACGTCCCGGACGTCGACCTTGCCGATCGTCTCGACCCAGCCGGGCCGGGACAGGTAGTGCGACCAGACCAGTCGGCGATTGCTGACGGCCCGGTCGAGTTGGGTGTACGTGGAGCCCTGGAGCACGTGTCCGCCGGTCATCGCGGCGTGCGAGACGACGGTGCCCACGCCCCGGGAGCCCCGGCCGGAGCCGGTCGGCAGCCGGCAGTCGACACCGGTGAGCTGGTCCGGCGACACGACGTACGCGATCGGCCGCTCGGACCGGCGGACCCGCTGGCCGACCTGGAGATCCAGCAGCTGGGTGGTGTGCTCCAGGGAGAGCGACCCGGAGTTCTGCAGGAGTCCGGTATGGACCTCACCCAAGGTCAACATGGCGGTCCTCCACAACCTCGCGCGTCGCCCTGACCGAACCGCGGCGGGGGGACGCCGATCGGCCCATCGCATTTCATCATGGTCTGATCCCGCAAGCGCCGCGCCGGGCGGATGTCGGACGCCGGACTGATCGGCTGGAGTTGTCGCCTTGGGTCCTGTTGATACGGTGACGTCACGCGCCGCTTCCGCCGCCCCAAGGAGCCGCCGTGACCAAGGTCTACGTCTCGGCCACTTTCCGGGATCTGCAGGAGTGCCGCGCAGCCGTTCAGCTTGCGCTGCGCCGGCTGCGGGTCGAGGACATGGCCATGGAGTCGTACGTGGCCGAGGACCGCCGACCTCTGGAACGCTGCCTCGCGGACGTCGCGGAGTGTGACGTCTACGTCGGGATCTTCGCCTGGCGCTACGGCTTCGTCCCTGACGGGTACGACCGGTCGATCACCGAGCTGGAATACCGGGAGGCACTCTCCGGCGGCAAGCCCTGTCTGATCTTCCTGCTGGACGAGGAGGCACCCTGGCCGCGTAGCTTCGTCGACCGTGGCCAGGCGGCGGAGAAGATCGAGGCGCTCCGGGCCGAACTCGGCGACCGGCACATGTGCAGCACGTTTCGCGATCCTGCGGACCTGGCCGCGATGGTCACCGCGGCGGTGGCGAACCGGCTGACCGAGGCCGGCTGGCCCGCGACCGGGATGCAGGCGTTGAGCCGGGACGTCCTCAAGCAGTACTGCCTCCGGCTGCGCCAGCACTACGGGGTGCTGGACCTGGACGCACTCACGCCGGAGCAGACCGAGGACTACCTGCGGATCCAGTTGATGTCGGTCTTCGTCGAGCAGTGGGTACGCGAGGACCCGCCACCGGCCGAGCTGCCCCGGGAATGGCTGCGCCGGATGCAGTCCGAGGGGCACATCGGCACCGAGGACGTACCGGAGGAGGTGGACCCGCAGGAGCTGGTGCACCTACACGAGTCGTACCGGGCGAAGCCGTTGCAGCGGCTGTTCGACGTACTCGGGGCACCGGACCAGCGGGCCATCGTGCTGCTCGGCGATCCCGGCTCCGGCAAGTCCACCGCCGCCCGGTACGTGGCACTGAGTCTCACCGGCGGCCCGACCGACGACCGGCTGGCGGTGCTCACCGACCACCTGCCGCTGCTGATCGAGCTGCGCTCCTTCATCACCCTGGCCGCCGAGGGCAAGTGCGAGAGCTTCGTCGACTACCTGGACCACCGGGCCAACACCGACGGGCTCGGCATCGAGCGGTCCGCGCTGCAACGGCACCTCGGGACGGGCGGCCGGGCCGTGATGATCCTGGACGGGTTGGACGAGGTCTTCGACCGGCACCGGCGGGAGGAGGTGGCCCGGCAGATCGCCGGATTCGCGACCACCCATCCGCAGGTACGGATGATCGTCACCTCCCGGATCATCGGTTACTCGCGGCGCATCCTGACCGGTGTCGGATTCACCCACTTCACCCTCCAGGACCTGGACGAGGACCAGACGTCGGAGTTCCTGTCGAGCTGGTACCGGCTGGCGATCCGGGACCGGGCGGAGGCCGCGCACGCTCAGCGGGCCCGGCTGCTGGACGCGATGCGGCACTCACACGCGATCCGGGAACTGGCCGGCAACCCGCTGCTGCTGACGATCCTGGCGATCATCGGCAAGCACCAGGCCCTGCCCCGGGAGCGGTGGCGGCTGTACGACCACGCGGCGACCGTCCTGGTGCAGCAGTGGGACGTCGACCGGCACCTGCGGGAGCAGTCCCAGGTCGCCGGCTTCCTCGACACCGAGGACAAGAAGGAGTTGCTCCGCCGGCTGGCGTACCGGATGCAGTCGGTCGAGCGGGGCCTGACCGTGAACTACATCGACCGGGTGGAGCTGAGCGAGGTCTTCGAGCAGTACCTGGTCGAGCGGTACCGCCGGGACGCCGCGTCCGCCCGGACCATCGCACTGGCGATGATCGACCAGTTCCGGGAGCGCAACTTCATCCTCAGCCGGTACGGCCCGCACGTCTACGGCTTCGTGCACCGCACCTTCCTGGAGTTCTTCTGCGCCGACGCGATCCTGGCGAAGTTCCAGCACGACCAGGTCCTCTCGGTCGGCGAACTCAAGGAGCTGTTCCGCCGGCACTGGGCCGACCTGTCCTGGCGGGAGGTGCTCCGGCTGCTCGCCGGTGCCCTGCACCAGAACCACACCGCGCAGCTCATCCACCTGCTCACCGCCGAGGTCAACCAGCCCTGGCCGCCGGCCGACTTCGCCCCGCCGCCGTGGAACCTGGCCCTCGCCGTGCAGTGCCTCGCCGAGGTCCGCAACCTGCACGCCGCGGTCGCCCGACCCGCCGAGGCGCTGCTGCGGCAACTCATCCTGCTGCTCGAACACTGCGTCTCGATCGACGACCGGGAGACCGCCCGGCTCATCGAGGAGGAGATCCTTCCCGCCGCGAAGGCGATCGGCCCGAACTGGCCCGGCCGCACGGTCTACCTCTCCTGGTACCGCCGCCGGGGCGTCCGGGTCGTCTGGAGTCCCGTCTCGACCCACGCCGCCCGGCTCGCCGCGATGCTCTCCACCCCGGCCGAGCGGATCGACGACCTCTTCGACGAGGTCCTCGGTGCGATGGACGACAGCCCCGCCTCGTACGCCTCGGTGGCGGGGCTGGCCGAGGTCGCCCAGCTCGCCACCTCGACCGTCGACAGCCCCGCCCACCAGGCCGCCGCCGCCCGCGCCCGGACCCGCCTGATCAAACGGGCCCGGGACGACAACCACGCCGGGGTACGTCTCGCCGCCGTGCAGGCGCTCGGCGAACGCTTCGGCACCGACCCCGAGGCCCGGGACCTGCTCATCGAGCGCGTCCGCGCCGACGGCTACGCCGGGGTACGCCTCGCCGCCGTCCAGGCCCTCGGCGAACGCTTCCGCGACGAACCCCACGTCCGCGAACTGCTCCGGGAACGCGCCCGCGCCGACGAGCACGCCAGCGTGCGCCGGACCGCCATCCAGACCCTCGGGGACCGCTACGGTGGCGACGAGGAACTCCGGGACGTCCTGATCGAGTGCCTGCGTACCGACCACGACGCCGAGGTCACCCGGACCGCCGCACACGTCCTGGTCGAACGCTTCGCCGCCACCCGGCAGGTCCGGGACCTGCTGATCGAACGCGCCCGCGACGACACCGATCCGGTCACCCGACGTACCTCGGTCCGGGTCCTCGGCGACCGGCTCACCGCCGACACCAGGGTCCGGGCCCTGCTCATCGACCGGGTCCGCGCCGACCGGGACCCCGGGGTGCTCCGGGCCGCCGCCCAGGCACTGATCGACCGGTACGGCGCGGACAGCACCATCCGGGACCTGCTGGTCAGCCGGACCAGCGGCGACACCGACGAGATCGCCCGGCGCACCGCACTCCGGATCCTCATCGACACCTTCGACCGGGATGCCGCCCTCACCGACCTGCTCGTCACCGCCGCCCTCCAGGACCGGGACGCCGACGTACGGCTGCTCGCCACGGAAGCCCTCACCGAACAGGTCGGCGCCGACCCCGCCGTCGGCACCGCGCTGGGTGAACTCGCCCTCGGCGACACCGACGCCCGGGTCCGCCTGATCGCCGCGAAGGCCCTGATCGAACAGGTCGGGATGGACGCGGCGGTCTCCGACGTGCTCGCCGGGCTCGCCCGGGACGATCCACACGCCGCCGTACGACTCGCCGCGGTCAACGCGCTCGCCGACACGGTGCGGCGTGACCCCACGATCCGGGAGGTCATCACCGAACGGGCCAGCACCGACGACGACGCCGAGATCCGGCTCGCCGCCCTGAAGGCCCTGACCCGGGATCCGCAGTTCACCGACGACGTACACCGGGTCCTGCTGGACCGGGCGCTCCACGACCCCGACGCCGCGGTCTTCGCCCTCGCCGCGACCGCCGTGATCGGCCGGAACGGGTCCCGGGACGACGTCCACGACCTGCTCGCCGGCCGGGTACGCGGTGACATCAACGCCCGGGTCCGGCTGGCCGCCGCCCGGCTGCTGATCCAGCGTTTCGGCATCGACGCCGACGTCCGGGAGGCACTGCTGGAGCGGATCCGGCTCGATCCGGACGCCGAACTGGTGCACGAGGCGGCCGTCGAACTCGCCGCCCGGCTCGGCACCGACGTCGAGCAGTGCGAGGTGCTGATGGCCCGGGCCACCGGCGAGGACCCGCAGATCCGCGCCGTGGCGGTACGCATCCTCGGCGAGTACTTCGGCACCGACCGGACCGTACGGGAGCTGCTGATCGACCGGGCCGGCAATGACCCCGACGTACAGGTCCGCCGGGAGGTGCTCCGGGTTCTCGGTGAACGCCTCGCCGAGCATCCGGAGATCCGTGCCCTGTTCATCGAACGGCTTCGCGACCAGGACTGGTCGGTACGCGCCGCCACCGTGCTGGCCCTGGGTACGCACTTCGGCGACGACGGTCAGACCCGCGCGCTGCTGGCCGAGCTCGCCCGTACCGATCCGGATCCCGGGTTCCGGCGCCGTGCCGGTCAGGCCCTCACCTGGTTGCCGGGGGCCGATCCCGACCATCTGCCGGACGTGTGAGGGGCGGGGAGTGCGCCGCCGGCCGGACCGGTCAGTCGCTGACGAACACGTACTCGGACCGCTCGACGAGGTCCTTGGGCAGGTCGATGTGCTCGTTCCGGCTGCGGGTCTGGATCTGGTCCAGTACGGCGGGGCTGATCGAGACCTGGCTGAGGATCGTCCGGACCGCGTGTTCGATGGGCAGGAAGCGGGAGCCGAGCACCGAGAAGGTGCGGTACGCGCTGAACGGCGCGGCGTGCGGGTTGAGTTTCACCACCGCCGGCATCTCGTCCCAGTTGTCCGGCCAGTCGTCGAGCTGGTAGGGGTTGGTCACCCCTTCGCCCTCGTGCCGGAGCAGGCCCATCCGCATGAGTTGCCAGACCGCCGCCAGGAACGGGCAGGACCAGCGCCGCCGCCCGTCCTCCTCGTAGTCCCACAACTCGACGTCCATGAAGATCGAGTGCCGGTTCGCCGCGTTCTGCATCGGCGGCTGCCACTCCTGGCTGGCGCTCATCGCCTGTCCGGGCCGGGAGACCGGCGAGCGCCGGCCGTTGGACAGCCAGCCGGTCTCCGAGGTCGGCGGCCGGTCTCCGGCGGTCCCCGGATCCGGGTCGGAGACGAGCTGGGTGAGCACCAGTTCCGCGAGCGGGATGTCGTCGGCCTGGGCGCAACCGGCCTCGCGGGCGAAGTAGTCGATCACCAGGCCGGTGCCCTGAGCCGCCTCCCGTACCTGCTCCATCACCACCCGGGGGGTGCTGAACCGGGTGAAGTAGTCGTCGATCAGGAAGCAGGTGCTGATCCGGGGGCGGGCGGTCGGCATCCGGTCGACGCAGGCCTGCCGGGCCGCCGCGGCCCACGGTGCGACCCGGGCGAAGTGCCGGCGGAGCTGTTCGACGCCGCCGGCGAACTCCTCGATGTAGAGGTGTCCCAGCTCGACGGAGAGATGCGCGAGCGGGACCGACTCGACGCTGCGTCTGGCCGCCGTCTCCTCGAATGTCACGTCCGGTCTTCTCATCACAGCATCTCCCAGGCCGCGTCGTCGACGATGAGCTTTGCCAGTGCCGAGAAGGCCTCCACGGTCTCCAGGTTGGCGATCCTGCGCGCGTACACGTCGTTGTCCGAGATGAGCTGCTCACGCCATTGCAGTACCGGGTCGAGCGGCACCGATCCGAGCAGCATGGTCCGACCCACCCGGTTGTTGCTGGCCAGTTCGAGCAGGTCCTGGTTGCACTCCCGGAGCCAGGCGAGCTGCGCCGGCTGCAACCCCTCCAGTTCCGGCGAGTCGGGGTCGACGACGGCGGTACGGACGAACCGGAGCCGGTTCATCATGTCGTCGCGGTCGTGCCCGGCCCGGGCGCCGGCGTCGAGGATGCCCCGGGTGCCGTACACCAGGCCCGAGGCGGCGAGCACGTGCTGCCGGGTCCACCGGTGGAACACCAGCCACCGGGACCGGACCGACCGGAGTTCCGGCATCGCGGTGGCGGCCAGCACCATCTGGGTGGCGTACGAGCGGCCGGCGCTCAGGTCGATGAGGCTGAGGTCGAACTCCTCCTCCAGCCGGAGGAAGAGCCGGGCGCAGCGTTCGACGAGTTCCCGGGAGGTCGGGAACTCACCGCCGCCGATGCTGCCGGGCAGGAGTACCAGACGTCCCGCCCCGGGTGGCCGGTTGCGCAGGCTCGGCCGGTCCGACTCGGTCCACACCTCGATCCGTTGCGGTTCGGCCAGCGCGCCGTCCAGGTACTCGTGCAGGCCGCCTCGGCGGGTGCCGTGCACCACCGAGTCGATGTTGAAGATGGCCCCGGCGGTCGGCGAGCCGAAGTCGAAGTCGAGATAGCACACGTCGGTGCCCTGCAACGCGCTCCGGTAGAGCATGTTGCTGCTGGTCACCGAGCGGCCGGTGCCACCCTTGTCGGACGCCGCGAAGATCAACATCTCAGCCTGCCTCCGAGACGTCCCGGCGGGCCGCGTTCAGTTCGTCGAGGCTCCGCAGCACCGAACTGGTGAGCGCGGCGGCGGTGCCGGGCCGTTCGTGCACGATCTCCCGGGCCCGCCGCAGGTTGACCCGGACGATCTGAAGGGTCTGCTGCATCCTCGGTCCCGCTTCCGCCGTACCGCTCAACAGTTCCATATCGTAGAGGTGCTCGGCCTCGTTGAGCAGGTCCAGCGCGTGCAGGGTGAGCCGGTCGCTGCGCAGCGGTGGTCGGCGCAGGATCTTCACGGTGGTGACCAGGGACTGCACCACCCGCTCGGTGTAGTACCAGGAGGGGGCGTCGTAGTAGTCCTCGAACTGCCCGAACGCCCGCGCCGGCTGGTCCCAGAGGCTGCGCGCGTTGCCGCGCTCCATCCGGCGCAGCACCAGGTGGTCCCAGACCCGGTCGGCCAGGTCCAGCATCCGGGCCCGCTGGTCGGCGTCGCTGAACAGACCGCCGATGTACGAGGTGCGTTGCAGCAGCAGCGCGGAGAACTCGCTCACCGTCCAGCGCAGCACCGGGCCACCCAGTTGATCACTGTTCTGCAACGTCACCTGTACGCCGGGCGCGTGCAGCGCGAGCGCGGGATCCTGGTCGAACGGCCGGCGGGTGATCCGGGCCCGGTTGGCCAGTTCCTCGAGGACCGAGCCGACCCGGCTGAGCTCGGCGTCCGCACCGCGCTCCAGCACCAGGCCCTTGACCGCCAGCGAGGTCACCAGCAGCGTGTAGTAGTCGGAGGCCTCCCGGTCGGTGGTGCGCCACGGAATGTCCTCCAGCGGCCAGCGGTGGCCGTCGCCGAAGGTGGCGACGGTGGCCCAGTAGCCGCGGGTCAGGTCCCACCGCAGTTGCAGGGCTCGGGCCAGTCGCTGCTGCTCGTCGTTGAGCAGACCCAGGATCCGGGTCCGTTCGGTGAAGAGCTCCTCGATCGCGTCGATCGCGATCACCGTGAAGTAGAGGTACGGCTCCTCCGGCGCGACCCCGGCCGGCTGGCGGCCGATCGGCTCGGTCGTCTCGACGTCCGGCGCGTCCCGGACGATGCCCCAGGACCAGCCGCACTCGAAGAGCCGGTTGGCGCTGTCCAGGTCGGCGACCTGGCCGGAACCGATCAGGACCTCGCGGAAGCTGGCGATCGTCTCCCGCAGTCTCCGGCGGAGCTGCGCCACGATCTGTCGCTGCGGCAGGTCGGACTGGTTGAGGGTGCGGCACAGCGCCTGCCCCTCGTCCGAGTCGACGTCGAAGACGTTGACCGCGAAACTGCGCAGCAGGCCGACCATGGCCGCGGTCAGCCGGATGTTCGCCATCGACTCGAGTTCGGCGATCTCCCGGAGGATCTCCTCGCGGCGCACCGCACCCCGGAAGACCCGGGCGAAACCGATGGCGGCCAGCGAGAGGGTGATCGACATGGCGAACGAGTCGACGATGTCCAGTTCGAGCTGCTGTTCGGTCGGCTCGGCGCCGCCGGTCTGGAAATACGTCCGACCGGAGAAGACCGGCGTCCCGGTCTTGTCGGTGTACCGCTGGTAATACTCGGTCAGCACCTGGATCAGTACCAGGGGAATCTGGGTCGCGTTGCCGAGCGGACGCAACACTTTGATCATTTCATCGGCGGTCTCGTCCGGACGGTCCAGCCCGAAGTCCGCCTGGGTGGCCGGAAGCAGGAGGCAGAGCAACTGCTCGGCGTCGCTGATCGAGTTCGGACCGTCCCGCCCGCCCCACTGCCACTTTCCGTCCTGCCAACTAGACCGGACGGTGGCGGCCCAGATCTCCAAGAGCTCCTGACGGGGCTGAATCCTCATCTGTCGTGCACCACCATCCGCGAATTCACCGGTTAGGTCGAACGGCACTCATGTTATGGGCCACCGGAGCTGCCTGCTTCCACGGATCATCCCGATGACAGGTACGTGATCGGACAGTTGGCGCGGCCGGACTCCGCAAACGGTCGCGAATCAGAGGAATACGCTGGTCAACGCCGGAGTGTTCGACCTTTCCACAGTGGTGCGACGTTTCATCGCGACCACCCCCTTCGCATCCCGGGCCTGTCTGTCAATGATGGCCTACGCGTCAAGCGGTGCGGAAACGCCGATCGGTCACCCGTGCCGGGCCGGGCCGGTCAACTGCTGCCGTACCGCCCACAGGGCCGCCTCGGTACGCGACGCGGAGCCGGTCTTGCGCAGCAGGTTCGACACGTGCACCGTGACGGTCCGGACCGAGATCCCGAGGGACCGGGCCACCTGCTTGTTCGACATCCCCGCGGCCAGGCAGGACAGCACCTCGATCTCCCGGCCGGTCAGCTCGGCGGTGGGCGCCGCCGACGGCTGGGCCGGAACCGGCAGCCGCAGAGGCTCGGGCGGCGGCTTCCGGGTCAGCCCGTCCGGCCCGCCGCCACCCTCCACGGCCAGCAGCTCGACCAACCGGTACGGGTTGCCGCCGGTCCGCCGCCACACCGCCTCGACGACACCCGGCGAGACGGGACGTTCCGGATAGACCTGCGCGAGGACCGCGGCCACGTCCGTCCGGGGCAGCGGGCCGAGGTGCTGGCGGATCGCGCCCGGCGCCCCGGAGAGCCGGGCCAGGGTGGCCGCGACGAGTTGGGGCGACACCGCCGTGTCGGGCGGCCGGCTGGCCACCAGGAGCAGGGCCGGCAGGCCGGGCGCCCCGGCCAGCTCGCCGACGAGGTTCAGGCTGGCCGGATCGAGCGCATGCAGATCCTCCACCACCAGCACCGCCGGGCCCGCACCCACCAGCGCCCGTACGGTGCGTACCGCCAGGCGTAACAGTGCGTCGGGGGCGTACCGCTCGCGGGGGGCGTTCGGATGCTGGGCCAGCCAGGCCAGCGCGTCGGGCGGCAGCGGCAGGTCCCGGGTGTCCCGGCCGCTCAACGCCGCCGCGAGCCAGTCGTACGGTGCCGGGCTGTGCACCCGGGCGGTCCCGGTGAGGATCATGGCCGGGCGAGGTGTCAGGCCGTCGAGCGCCGCGGCGATCAGCAGGCTCTTGCCGACCCCGGCGGCACCGGTCACCACCACTCCACCCGCCCGGGGACGCCCACCGGTCACCATGGCCCAGGCGGCGGCGAACTCGGCCAGCTCACCGGCGCGCCCGACCATGGACACCGGCATCATGCTCCTCACCCTACGCAGTACTGCGTAGAGACGTCGCCGTGGATCTCGGTGCAAGCTCGAAGGTATGAGCTTGATCCTGCGCAGCCTGGCCGTCAGCGACCCTGGTCTCGTCCGGCCGAACAACGAGGACGTGGCGTTCGCCGGTGACCGGTTGATCGCCGTCGCCGACGGAATGGGCGGCGCACCGGCCGGCGAGGTGGCCAGCGACATCGTGATCAGCACCTTGGCACCGGTGGAGGGATCCGAGCCGGACCGGGATCCCCTGGCCACCCTGCTGGACGCGATCGGGACGGCCAACCACCGGATCCGCGCGGTGGCCGACGCCGATCCGGCCAACGAGGGCATGGGCACCACGGTCACGGCGGTGCTCCTCGCCGACCAGCGACTCGTCGTGGCACACGTCGGCGACTCCCGCGGCTATCTCCTGCGCGGTGCGCAACTGCGGCAACTGACCCGGGACGACACCTTCGTCCAGGCCCTCGTCGACCAGGGCGGGCTGACGCCGGAGGAGGCCCGGCGGCATCCGCAGCGGTCGCTGGTCACCCGGGCGGTGCAGGGCGGCCCACTTCGACCGGCGACCATCACGCTGACCGCCGAGCCGGGCGACCGGCTGCTCGTCTGTAGCGACGGGCTCTCCGACGTGGTCACCGACGACGCCATCGCGCAGGCGCTGGGGACGTACCCGGACCGCGCACAGTGCGCGGAACAGCTGGTCAAGCTCGCCCACCAGGCCGGCGCCCCGGACAACGTCACCCTGGTGGTGGCCGACGTCGTCCCGGTCGCGGCCGACGAGTGCGTCGATGGCGGATAATGGTCGACATCACGCGGGTCGGGCCGGCGCCGGGCGGGACCCGGCGGGGCGGGAGGTCGGATGGACCGCACGGTGGCCGTGATCGACCTCGGTTCCGACCGGTACGACCCGATGACCGAATCCGACCCGCCCCCGGAGTCCAGGAGGCGCCAACTACGGGCGCTGGCCCTGGTGCTGGTCGGAGCGCTGGTGCTCAGCGCCGGTGGTGGCACCCGGCCGCCCTCGCCGCGCCTGGAGCCAGGGCTGACCGTCTCGCTCCGGGTCGGAACGCGCTTCCACCTGACCGAGGACCGGCTCTTCGTGACCGATCCCACCCCGGGTACGACCCGTCGGGTCGCGGCGTACGAGGTGAAGGGCGGGCGGCAGCTCTGGACCAGCTCGTACCAGACCGTGCAACGGCAGCTCGGGCTGACCCTGGCCGGTGAACTCCTGCTGATCAAGGACGGCGACCGGCGCGACGGCCCGATCGGCACCACCGCGCTGGACGCCGGCACCGGGCGATGGCGGTGGTCGGTGCCGTTCCCGCTGGAGGTACTGCCCGGCGAGCGGACGGCGCTGGTCATCGAGGACCTCTTTCCGCCCGGATCGCTGATCGACGCGGAGAACCCGCCGCCGGGCACGACGGTCATGCACATGTCGTCCACCGGCGGGGTCTACAACAGACCGTCGATCGGCTCGATCGCCCGGGCGGTCGACCTGGCCAGTGGCCGGGAACTCTGGGCCACCCCACCGCTGGTCAAGGTCGTCGCGATCCCGGCCGCCGGCGGTCGGCCCGCGGCGGTCCTCGCGTGGCCGCCGGGCGGCGGGATGGAGGTGTGGGACCTGCGCAGCGGAGCGGTCCTGCAACGCTTCGACTGGACCGGCGGCGTACCGCGCAACGGGGCCCGGATCGGCGGCGTGGTGATGGTGTGGCACTCCACCGGCGTGACCGCGTACTCGGCCGACCTTCTCCAGCCCCGGTGGAGCCGCCCGCTGGCGGAGGGAACGGACCCGCACCTCGACGTCTGCGGCCCGCTGCTGTGCCTGCGTGACACCACCGGCGTCCAGGTGCTGGATCCGGCCACCGGAGCGGTCGCGTGGCGGACGACCGAGCGGGTGTACCTGTCCTCGAGCGGCATCCACCTGGTCGAGACCGACGACCATCCCCGCCTGCACCGGCTGGTGGAGCCGGACACCGGCCATACCCTGGTCGATCTGTCGCCCTGGACCGAGACGGCCCGGCTCGACGGCGGGTCGCCGCTGCTGCTGCTCCGCCGCGACAGCGCCGCCGTCCGGACCTGGCTCGACATCATCGACCCGGGCGACACGGCCGTCCGGCCACTGGAGTCGGTGCCGTACGCGCTCTCCTCCTGCCAGGTGGTTCCCGGGGTGATCGCCTGCCGGACACAGCTGGGCGAGACGCGGACCTGGCGATACCGGTAAACGCCGCCACGCCCCGGTGCGCGACCGCGCCGGGCCGGGCCGATGGCTGATAATGGCCGGCATCACGAACCCGAACCGGTACCGACCGGGCGGGCGGATCGTCGTCCGGGTTGGCGAGTTCGATCACGGCTGGAGGTCGAGATGGAGGGCGCGGTGGCGGTGATCGACCTCGGCACCGACCGCTACCACCCACCGGTCGAGCCCGACCCCACCCATCCGCGCACGGCACGCCGGCTCCGGGTGACCGCGCTGGCGCTGGCCGGGGCCTTGGCGCTCAGTACCGGTGGGGCCGGGCCGGCGGCACCGCCGCGACTGGAGGAGATCTACCAGAACCGGCTGGGCGCGGGGCAGTACTTCCAGTTGACCGAGGACCGGCTCTTCGTGGCCGGATCGACGCCCGACTACACGGGGATCCGGGTCGTGGCGTACGACCTGGACCGGGGGCGGCAAATCTGGCGCACCGAGTACCCGACGGGGGCCCGGCTGGCGGCGGTGACCCTGGCCGGCGGGTTCCTGCTGGTCGTGGACGGCGACTGGCGGACCGGCCCGGCCCGGACCACCGCGCTGGACGCCCGGACCGGCCGGTCGCGCTGGTCGATGCCGACGCGGGTGGACGTGCTGCCCGGCGAGCGGACGGCGTTGATCACCGAACGGACGTTTCCGCCGGGATCCCGGATCGAGCCGTTCGACCTGGGCTCCGACTCGGACGTGGTGTACTTCTCGGCCGACGGCCGGCACAACGCGCCGCCGATCGGGGTGACCGGCCGGGCGATCGACCTGGACACCGGCCGGGAGTTGTGGAGCTTCCCGCTGCGGGCCGCCGCGATGCCGGTACCGGCCGCCGGAGCCCGGCCCGCCGTCGTACTGGCGGCGGAGCGGGGCGGCGGTATCGAGGTGCGTGACCTGCGTACCGGAGCGGTCCGGCAGCGGCTCGACTGGGCCGCCGCCGTTCCGCAGCATGCGGAGGTCGCGGGCGACTTTCTGGTGCTCCGGCACGGCTCCGAGGTGACCGCCTACTCGGCCGATCTTCTCCAGCGACGGTGGACCCGTCCGGTACCCGTCACCGACCTGGGCGTTCACGCGTGCGGCCCGATGCTGTGCATGGAGAACGGCGCCGCCGTCGAGGTGGTGGATCCGGCCACCGGGGTCACCGCGTGGCGGACGAGCGATCGGGTGTGGCTCCAGCCGCACGGGTCGTACCTGATCGAGAGCGACGACCAGCTCGGGGTCCGCCGGGCCGTCGATCCGGGTACCGGCCGTACCGTCGTGGACCTGGCCGGCTGGACCGAGGAGCGGAAGTCCGAGGACGACTCGCCGCTGCTCCTGCTCCGCAGCAACGACACCGCGATCCGGACCTGGCTCGGCATCATCGACCCGGGCGGAACGGCCGTACGCCGGTTGGATCCGGTGCCGTACGCGCTGCCGTCCTGTCAGGTCGCTTCCGGGGTGATCGCCTGTCAGACGCAGTTGGGCCAGGTACGGGTCTGGCGTTACCGCTGAGCGGTCGGCCAGACGGAAGTAATCTCGACATATGCCACAAAGCACGCCCAGGACGTACGCCGGATGACCGGGTCGCCGCACCGGTCGCCGGTCAGCCTCTCGGTCAACGGCAGGCCGTACGAACTCGACCTCGACAACCGGACCACGCTGCTCGACGCGCTCCGCGAGCATCTGGCGCTGACCGGGGCCAAGAAGGGCTGCGACCACGGCCAGTGCGGATCCTGCACGGTCCTGCTGGACGGCCGCCGGGTGAAGAGTTGCCTCATCTTCGCCGTCGCGGCGGCCGGCGGCAGCCTGGTCAGCATCGAGGGCCTGGCCGACGGCACCGACCTGCACCCCTTACAGAGCTGCTTCGTCCAGCACGACGCCTTCCAGTGCGGCTACTGCACCCCCGGTCAGCTCTGCTCGGCCGCCGGCATGCTGGACGAGGTACGCCAGGGCTGGCCGAGCCTGGCCACCGAGGACCTGGTCGCCGGCCCGGACGGGCTCACCGACTCCGAGATCCGGGAACGGATGAGCGGAAACCTCTGCCGCTGCGCGGCGTACCCGAACATCGTCTCCGCGATCCGCGAGGCCTCGGCGACCGGGAGCCGGCGATGAGAACCTTCCGGTACGAGCGCGGCACCGACCCCGGTCAGGCGGTGACCCTGGTCGCCGGCGAGCCGGACGCCGCGTACCTCGGCGGCGGCACGAACCTGGTCGACCTGATGAAGCTGGGGGTGGCCCGGCCACGGCTCCTGGTCGACGTCACCCGGCTGCCGCTGGACTCGGTCGAACCGCTGCCCGGTGGCGGTCTGCGGATCGGGGCCACCGTCCGCAACAGCGACCTGGCCGCGCACCCGACGGTCCGGCGGGACTACCCGGTGCTGGCCCGGGCGCTGCTGGCCGGCGCCAGTGGACAGTTGCGGAACATGGCGACCGTCGGGGGCAACCTGTTGCAGCGCACCCGCTGCTACTACTTCCAGGACGTCAGCCGGCCCTGCAACAAACGCGAGCCCGGAGCCGGATGCTCGGCCCTGGACGGCCAGAACCGGGACCTCGCCATCCTCGGCTGGTCGCCGCAGTGCGTCGCGACCCATCCCTCCGACATGGCGGTCGCGCTGGTCGCCCTCGACGCGGTGGTGGAGGTGCTGGAACCGGCCGGCGCCCGGGAGATCCCGCTGACCGAGTTCCACCGGCTGCCGGGCGAGCGGCCGGATCAGGAGACCACGATGGAACCGGGCGGGCTGGTCACCGCGGTCCGGATCCCGGCGCTGCCCTACGCGCGCCGGTCGACGTACCGGAAGGCGCGGGACCGGGCCTCGTTCGCCTTCGCCGCCGGCTCGGTGGCGGCCGCGATCGACCTGGACGGTCCGCTGGTCCGCGAGGTCCGACTCGGGTACGGCGCGGTCGCGCACCGCCCCTGGCGGGCCCGGCTGGCCGAGGAGGCGCTGCGCGGCCAACCCGCCACCGAGGAGAACTTCCGGCTCGCCGCCGACGAGGAACTGGCCGCCGCCCGCGCCCTGGCACACAACGCCTTCAAGATCCCACTGATCCGGAACCTGACCGTCCGTACCCTCGTCGAGCTGACCGAGGGTTCCGTCGAGCCAGCAGCGGAGCGGGGCCGGTGAGCGCGCCGACGGCGGCCGTCGGCCGGGCCCAGCCCCGGCTGGAGGGTCGGGAGAAGGTGACCGGCACCGCCCGGTACGCGGTCGAGCATCCGGCCGACGGCCTGGCGTACGCCTGGGCGGTGCAGGCCAGCGTGGCCAAGGCCCGGATCGTCCGGGTCGACGACGCCGTGGCGCTGGCCGAGCCGGGGGTACTGGCCGTGCTGACCTACGCCAACGCGCCCCGGCTGGCGCCGGTCGAGAGCCGGGAACTCCTGCTGCTCCAGCAGCCCCGGGTGCACTACCGGGGTGAGATCGTCGCGCTGGTGGTGGCCGAGTCGCTGGAGGCCGCCCGCGAGGGGGCCCTGCTGGTCCGGGTCGACTACGACACCGAACCGCACAGCAGCGTGCTGACCGAGCGGCATCCGAGCCTCTACAAGCCGGACAAGGTCAATCCGAACTTTCCCACCGACACCTGTGTCGGCGACTTCGACGCCGGGTACGAGGCCGCCGAGGTACGGCTCGACCAGACGTACCGGACGCCGGCGTACCACAACAATCCGATGGAGCCGCACGCCTCGACCGCGCACTGGTGGCAGGGCCGACTGCTGGTGCACGACTCCAGCCAGGGCAGCGGCGACGTCCGGGACACCCTCGGCCGGCTCTTCGAGGTACCCGCCGAGTCGGTCCGGGTCACCGCTGAACACGTCGGCGGCGGCTTCGGCAGCAAGGGCAGTCCGCGTTGCACCCCCGTGCTGGCCGCGATGGCCGCCCGGCACGTCGACCGGCCGGTACGGCTGGCGCTGACCCGGCAACAGATCTTCGGGCCGATCGGTTACCGCACCCCGGTCATCCAGCGGGTCCGGCTCGGTGCCGACGCCGACGGCCGGTTGGCGGCGATCTGCCACGACGCGTTCAGCCAGACCTCGACCACCACCGAGTTCGCCGAGCAGACCGCCGTACTCACCCGGGCCCTCTACGCTGCCCCGCACCGCCGGACGACCCACCGGCTGGCCCGGCTCGACGTACCGACACCGTCCTGGATGCGCGCTCCGGGCGAGTGTCCGGGGTCGTTCGCGCTGGAGTCGGCGATGGACGAGCTGGCGGTGGCGTGCGGGATCGACCCGATCGAGCTGCGGATCCGGAACGACACCGACCGGCATCCGGAGGACGATCTGCCGTTCAGCAGCCGGAACCTCGTCGCCTGCCTCCGGGACGGTGCCCGCCGGTTCGGCTGGGCGGACCGGGATCCCGCGCCCGGGGTCCGGCGACAGGGGCGGTGGCTGTTCGGCACCGGGGTGGCCGGCGCGGCCTACCCGGCCCGGTCGCCGGTCGGATCCGCGCGGGCGGAGGCCCGCCCGGACGGCACGTACCAGGTCGGCATCAACGCCACCGACATCGGCACCGGGGCCCGTACCGCGCTGTGGCAGGTCGCCACCGAGGCGCTCGGGGTGCCCGGGGACCGGGTCCGGATCAGCATCGGGGACAGCGACCTCCCCCCGGCGTACGTCGCCGGCGGCTCGACCGGCACCGCCGGCTGGAGCTGGGCGGTGGACAAGGCCTGCCGGAGCCTGCGCCGACAGCTCCAGGAGCAGTACGCGGGATCGGTGCCGCCCGGCGGGCTGAGCGTCTTCACCGACACCGCCGCCGAGGTGGCGGCCCTGGAGAAGGTCGCCCGGTACGCCTTCGGCGCGCACTTCGCGCAGGTGCGGGTGGATGTCGACTCCGGGGAGGTCCGGGTCGGCCGGATGCTCGGGGTGTTCGCCACCGGCCGGGTGGTGAACCCGAGCACCGCCCGGTCCCAGTTGATCGGCGGAATGACGATGGGCCTGTCGATGGCGCTGCACGAGGAGGGGCTGCTGGATCACCGCTTCGGCGACTGGGTGAACCGCGACCTCGCGACGTACCACGTCAGCGCCTGTGCGGACGTGGAGCGGATCGAGGCTTACTGGGTGGCGGAGGACGACGACCGGGTCAACCCGCTCGGTATCAAGGGATTGGGCGAGATCGGCATCGTCGGCTCGGCGGCGGCGGTCGCCAACGCGGTGCACCACGCCACCGGGATCCGCTTCCGCACCCTGCCGATCCAGCTCGACAAGCTGCTCCAGCACCTGCCCGCTGGCTGAACCGGACCGGCCGGCACGCCGGCGGCCGGACCGGCACCGCTCAGGACGCGGCCGGACCGGCACCGCTCAGGACGCGGCCGGACCGGCACCGCTCAGGGCGCGGCCGGGGCGCGGTAGCGCAGCCCGTCCATCAGCAGGTCGAGGAGCCTACCGGCCTGGGCCCGTCGCCCCAGTTCGCCGAGGGCGAGGGCGATCCCGCCGATGCTGGCGAGTACGTCGCCCGGCTCGACGTCCGACCGGATGGTTCCGGCGGCGGCACCGGCCGCCAGAAGTGAGCTGATCGCGGCGGTCATCCGGTCGAGGGTGTGCGCGTACGGGTTGCCGCCGGAGGCGATGAGCGCGCGCAGTGCGTCCGCCATTCCGCGCTTGGTGGTCATGTAGTCGATGAAGCGATCCATCCAGCTCCGGATCGCCTCGTCCGGCGGCATGCTCTGGAGCAGTTCGGCCGCCGCGTCGCAGAGTCGGTCGAGTTCGTTGCGGTAGACCGCCTCGACCAGCGCCTCCCGGGTGGGGAAGTGCCGGTAGAGCGTGCCGATGCCGACGCCGGCGTCCTTCGCGATCGCGTCGAGGGTCGCCTCCGGCCCCTCCCGGGAGAAGGCCCGGAGGGCGGCGTCGAGCAGCCGGTCGCGGTTGCGCTGCGCATCGGCCCGCAGTGGGCGCTCGCCGGTGGCCGCCACGGCTCCTCCTCGTCCTGGGCTCTTCCGGCCCGATCGGTGTCGACGAACCCTCGGGAACGGGGCACGACGGCCGGGTCGGAGTGACCCGGCTCACTTCCCGGGTCAGGGGTATCGCTGGCAACCGGAGGACCCTCCGATTACAGTCGGCTGTAGTGGAGGCGCCTCCGCTTCGAATCATACCGGTCAACGACCCCGGTCGGCACCGCCGACCCGAAGGGGAAGATCATGCCTGCCAACATCCGCATCAGCACGCCGTTCTCCGCCGAATCCACCACCGCAGAGGTCGCGGCGGGCGTCGACCTCCCCGGCCGCCGGGTCATCGTGACCGGCGGCGCGTCCGGGATCGGTATCGAGACGGCCCGCGCACTCGCCGGCAGCGGCGCCGAGGTGACCCTCGCGGTCCGTGACCCGGCCGCCGGGGAACGGACCGCCGAGGACATCGCGGGAACCACCGGCAACCAGCGGATCCTCGTCGCCCCGCTGGACCTCGCCGACCAGGCGTCCATCGCGTCGTTCGTCGCCTCCTGGACCGGCCCGCTGCACATCCTCGTCAACAACGCCGGCGTGATGGCGTCGCCCGAACTGCGTACGCCGCAGGGCTGGGAACTCCAGTTCGCCACGAACCACCTCGGTCACTTCGCGCTCACCACCGGACTGCACCGGGCGCTCGCCTCGGCCGGCGGAGCCCGGGTCGTCTCGGTCAGCTCCAGCGCACATCTGCGCTCGCCGGTCGTCTTCGACGACATCCACTTCCGGGAGCGCCCCTACGAGCCCTGGTCCGCGTACGCCCAGTCCAAGACCGCCAACGTGTTGCTCGCGGTCGAGGCGACGAGGCGCTGGGCCGACGACGGCATCACCGCGAACGCGCTGATGCCGGGCGGCATCCGTACCAATCTCCAGCGACACATCACCGAGGAGGACCTGGAGCGGATGCGCGCCCAGGCCGGGGTGGCCACGTTCGTCTGGAAGACGCCCGAGCAGGGTGCCGCCACCTCCGTACTGGTCGCGACCTCGCCCCTGCTCGACGGCGTCGGCGGCCGGTACTTCGAGAACTGCGCCGAGGCCGAACCGCACCGGCCGGGCACCCTGACCGGTGTCGCGGCGCACGCCCTCGACCCGGAGGCCGCCGCCCGGCTCTGGGAGGTGTCGGTCCAGACCCTGGCCGGCTGACCCGGGTCACCGGCGTCCGCGTCGCGGTACGCCCCCCGGCGGCGATCCTGCCGAGCAGCGCCGCCATCGCGATGCTCGGCAGGATCAAGAAGAGATGGTCGACCCGGAACTGGTCCCGGACCAGGTAGGTGAAGAGCGACACCGTGAGCACCCCGGCCGCCCACGCGAACGCGAAGATCATCGCTGGAACGGCCACCCGGCGCGGCAACAGCAGCGACACCAGGGCGAAGAGCGTGAGCAGCAGGTCGGGGACCAGGAACGGATTTCCGGAGCGGATCGCGTCCGAGGTCCAGAAGTAGTAGACCATCACCAGCGTCAACGCGGCGGCGACGCCACGGGCGACCAGCACACCGTCCCAACTCCTGCCGACCGGACCAGCCATCGTCGTCTCCTTCTCCGCCGCGTACGACCCCGTCGGCGCCGCTGCCACCGACGTCAAGGAGTCTGGCGGGTACCGGTGGGGAGCCGGAAGCGTGCCAGTACCCAGGACGGACGGGGCTGGCCGTACCCGCCGGGTGTGGCTACCCGCACCGCGGCCCGAATCAGTTGTTGAGGTACCGCAGCACGGCCAGCACCCGTCGGTGGTCGTCGGGCCGGGCCGGGAGCGCCAGCTTGGCAAAGATGCTCGTACAGTGCTTCTCCACCGTCCGCTCGGCGATGTCGAGCCGGCCGGCGATGGCCTGGTTCGTCCTCCCCTCCGCCATCAGGGCGAGGACGGCCCGCTCCCGGTCGCTGAGCCTGCCCAGCGGATCGTCGTCGCGGTTCCGCCGACCGACCAACTGGTCGACGACGATCGGATCGAACGCCGAACCACCGCCGCCGACCTGACGGACCGCCGCGGCGAACTCCGCCAGGTCCGAGACCCGGTCCTTGAGCAGGTAACCGACGCCCCGGGCACCCCCGCCGAGCAGTTCCACCGTGTAACTGACCCGGACGTACTGCGACAGCACGAGCACCCCGGTCTCCGGATGGCGTCGGCGGATCTCCCGCGCCGCCCGGAGTCCCTCGTCGGTACGGGTCGGCGGCAGCCGGATGTCGACCACGGCCACGTCGGGACGGTGCCGGGCCACCTCGGCGAGCAGCGTTACGGCGTCCGCGACGCTCGCCACCACCAGGAACCCGGCCTCGGTGAGCAGCCGGACGAGACCCTCCCGCAGCAGGGTGTTGTCCTCGGCGAGAACTAGCCGCACGGCAGTACCGCCCGGACCCGCGTTCCGTTCCCGGGCCGGCTCTCCACCCTGAGCGACCCCCCGCAGGCCGCCGCCCGCGCGGCCAGACCACGAAGTCCGGAACCGCCGGCCGGATCGGCGCCTCCCCGGCCGTCGTCCCGGACGTCGACCACGAGCTGCCCTTCGGAAACCCCGATCCGCAGGTCGGCCCGGCCCGCCGCCGCATGCTTGGTGATGTTCGCCAGGGCCTCGGCGACCACGTAGTAGGCCGTCGTCTCCACCTCCGGCGGCAGCCCGGCCGGAACGTCGACCCGGAGTCGCAGGGGTACCGGCGACAGTGCCGTCAGCTCCCGGACCGCGCCGGCCAGGCCCCGCTCGGTGAGCACCGGTGGATGCAGCCCCTGGGTGAGGGCACGAAGCTCGCCGAGGATCCCCAGCGTGGCGTTCTTGGCCTCGGCGATCAGCGGAACGGCCCGGCCCGGGTCGGCGGGCAGTACGGCCTCCGCCAGGCCGAGCGTCATCGGAATCGACAACAACCGCTGCTGTACGCCGTCGTGCAGGTCGCGTTCCAGCCGCCGACGTTCCGCCTCGCCCGCCCGCAGCAGCGCGAGCCGGGAGTCGGCGAGCTGCCTGAGCCGGGCCCGCAGGTCGGCCGTCAGGCGGGCGTTCTCCAGGGCCAGCCCCGCCGCCGCACAGGTAGCCTCGATCAACTCTGGCTCCTCCGCCAACGCCCGGTCGTGTACGAGTATCGCGATCGGCTCCCCGGCGCGGTCGATCCGGGTCGACAACCGGTCCGGTTCCTCGGCCAGGGACGGCGACACCGTACGTCCGTCGAGGTCCACGTACCGGTCCGACTCCGGTACCCAGTAGCCGACCCGCAGGGTCGGGTCGTGCAACGTCCGGGCCAGCGCCACCTCGATGGATTCCGACCGGGACGCACCGTGCAGCCGGACGACCAGGTCCGCCACCCCGCTCCGGTCCACGCGGCGGCGCAGCATGCCCGCCAGGTATCCCAACGGGATCGCGGCGAGCGTCAGGTGCAGCACCAGGGTGAGCGCCGAGACGTCCCACCCGACGATCCGGGCCGGCTTCACCGCCACGAACATCGTCACCGCCACCACGCCGATCCCGAACACCGGGTTGAGGTAGCGGCGCCCGGTCACGCTGCTGCGTCGCCAGCGGACGAGTTGCAGGCCGACGATCGCCGAACCGGTGAGCAGCACCCCGACGATCGCGATCACACCGGCCCGGTTCGACCCGTCGGCCCCGGCCGGCCCGGCCCGCAGCGCGGTCGAGATCCCGACCACCGCGACACTCAGGTAGGCCAGTCCTCCCACCAGTCGCGGCGCCGACGCCCCGAGTCGCCCGGTCGGATAGGCCACCACCAGGTGCGCCAGCACGGCCGCCCAGGCTCCGCCGCGTACGACGTCGAGCCCGTCGGGCATCGAGATCGGGAGCGGCAGCTTGGCGAGCCACCACAGCACGCCGACGGTGACCAGCAGTGGCCCCACCCGGTTACGGGGTCGCGCCCGCCAGCCGACCAGGCCCGCCGCGACGAAGCTCAGGCCCACGCCGACCGCGACAGCGAGCACGGCACCAGTCGAGCACGAGCCACGGCCCGCTGGGAACCCCGGCCCGGTGCCGCGTCGGCTCAGCTCAGTGCGGAGACCGCCGCCCGGAGCCGGTGCCGCAGGCGGTCGTCCGACCACACTGGATCGCGAAACCCCGCGGTGATCACCCGCTCGTCGCGCTCCGCGAGGTCGGTAAGCCTCGGCACGGCACCGGTCGCGCCCATCTCCGCCAGGAGTTCGACGGCACCGCCGTCCGTGACCGGATCGGCGACGACGGTCAGGAGCGGACCGGCAAGGTCCTCGACCGCCGCGCCGGACCGCCACAGTGCCCTGGCGGCGCCGACCCGCCCGAGCCGCTCGCCCCGCCGGAGGAGCTTCCACAGCTCCGGTGCGAGTTCGGCACCCGCGTCGATCTCCGCGACGCAGGAGGCGGCGGCGCCCGCCGGGGCCGCTCCGGCGCCGAGCACCGCACGCAGCGTCGGCAGCACGAGACCGAGGTCGCCGGTGGCCCGCCACGCCAGCCGGGCGGCGGCGACCTGGTCGTACCGATGGTCGGGCACCGGCTTCGTCGTACCGGTCAGCCACGGTTGCAGGACGGGCAGCAGCGGCGCGGCGGCTGGTCCGGCGTCGGCGACCAGGCGCAGCTCCCAGGCGTCGTACCGGTGCTGCCGCGCCAGTCGGATCGAGGCCGCCGCGACCAGCGGGCCGGCGTCCCCGGTGAGTCGCAGGATCGCGTGGCCCGACCTGACGTCGCCGGCCTCGGCCCGTCGTTCCAGCAGCGGTACGGTCGGCAGCGCGGCCGGTCCGATGTCCGCGAGTGCGCCGGGGACGACCCCCTCGGCCAGTGGAAGGGCGGCCGTGATCTCGGCCACCGCGCTGGCGGCGGCCGGGCCCCAGGCCCCCAGTAACCCCACGAGGGCGCAGGCGACATTCTCGGGCGTCGGGGCGGCGAAGTAGGAGGACGGGTCGGCGTCGTCCGGCCGGATGGGGCCGGATTCGCCGAGGACGGCCAACCGGTGGCGTACGGCCGCGAGGACGGCGGGGTCGAACGAGATCGGGTACGCGTCGAGCAGCGCGAGCGCCCACGGGTCCCGGCCGGACTCCCAGGTTGCCAGCAGTGCGGCCCGGTGGCCCGGATCGTCGAGTCGGACCAGCACGCCCAGCGCGGTGTCCGCCCCGCCCCGGTCGGGATCTGCGGCGACGGCGCCCGACAGGGCGATCGCCGCCAGTTCGGTGGCCACCGTCGCGGCGGCCTCACCGGCCAGCACGGTAGCGTCGACGGCCGCGTTCCGGACCAACGGGTCGGCGTCGGCGAGCAGTTGCCGCAGCATCGGCAGCAGTTGCACCGGGGCGGAGCGGGACCGACCGAACCGGCTGCCCGACGCCGCCGCGATCCTGACCCGGGCCCCGGAGGCGCCCGCGGTCGCCACGCCGCCGGCCAGCGTCGTCGCCGTGTCGCCGTCGACCGCCGCGAAGATCTCGCCGAGCACGCCGTCGTGCCGTCGCCACGGGTTGTTCCAGTTCTCCGGCTGGCTGAACGCCTCGGCGACCGGGCCGAGCACTTCCGGCGCCAGCGACAGCCCGGCCCGGATGGTGGCCAGGGCAGCGGCTGCCCGGACCGCGAAGGGCTCGGAACGTGCGGCCGAGCGCAGCAGACCGGCAGACCCGTCCGGGTCGCGCAGGGCGAGCCCGGGAAGCAGGACGGCGCGGACGTCCGGCTCGGTCTCGGCGGTCCACCGCTCCCGCAGGGCGTCGAGTGTGTGCGGGCCGCAGTTGGCCACCGCGTAGGCGGCGCACGCGCGGATCCGAGGATCCGGATCGGCGAGCAGCGGCATCAGAGGTCCACTGTGTACGGCCACGGCGGCCTGGACGGCGGGCTGGTCCTCCCCGTTGGCCCGGTACCGGTCGCACAGGTCACCGAGCATCCGCAGCAGGTGTTCCCGCATGTCGACGCCGGGCGTCGACGCCAGTTCGATCAGGAACGGCACCGCCACCACGGTCACCGGATAGACGGTGCCCTGATGCCAGATGCTTGACGCGAAGTCGTACCGGCCCTCGCGGGCCACCTCCGGGTCGGGCGAGGCCATCGCCCGGAGGATGTCGGGCGCCTCCGTGCACGGGCCGTAGGCCCCGTCGTGGTACGCCCAGTCGATGTCGTCGAGCCCGTCCAGCACCGGCCCACGGTACAGAGACTGGGCCCGCCCGGTCGTCCGGGCCGGCCGTGGTGGGCCGGCCCGGACGTCGGGATCATGCGATGTCGAACCGGTCGAGGTTCATGACCTTGACCCACGCCGCGACGAAGTCGCGCACGAACTCCTCCCGCGCGTCGTCGCTCGCGTAGACCTCGGCGAGCGCGCGCAGCTCCGAGTTCGACCCGAAGAGCAGGTCGACGCGGCTTCCGGTCCACTTGACCTCGCCCGTCGCGGGGTCACGAGCCTCGAAGGCGCTCGCGTCCTCGGACGTCGGCTTCCACGTCGTACCCAGGTCGAGCAGGTTGACGAAGAAGTCGTTGGTCAGCGAGCCGGGGTTCGTGGTGAAGACGCCCAGCGGCGACTGCTGGTGGTTCGCACCCAGGACGCGGAGACCGCCGACGAGGACCGTCATCTCCGGCGCGCTCAGGGTCAGCAGGTTCGCCTTGTCGACCAGCAGGAACTCGGCCGGCAGGCGGTGGCCCTTGCCGAGGTAGTTGCGGAACCCGTCCGCCGTCGGCTCGAGCGGGGCGAAGGACTCCACGTCGGTCTGCTCGGCCGACGCGTCCGTACGGCCCGGCGTGAAGGGCACCTCGACGGCCTGGCCGGCGTTCCGGGCGGCCAGTTCGATCGCCGCGGACCCACCGAGCACGATCAGGTCGGCGAGCGAGACCTTCTTCCCGCCGGTCTGGGCGGCGTTGAACGCCTCCTGGATCCCCTCCAGGGTGTGCAGCACCCTCGCCAGCTCGTCGGGGTTGTTGACCTCCCAGCCGCTCTGCGGTTCGAGGCGGATCCGCGCCCCGTTGGCGCCGCCGCGCTTGTCGCCGCCCCGGAACGTCGATGCCGACGCCCACGCGGTGGAGACGAGCTGGGACACCGACAGCCCCGAGGCCAGGATCTGCGCCTTGAGGGTGGCGACGTCCTCCGCGTCGACCAGCTCGTGCGTCACCGCCGGAATCGGGTCCTGCCACAGCAGCGTCTCGGTCGGGACCTCCGGGCCGAGGTAGCGGACGACCGGCCCCATGTCGCGGTGGGTCAGCTTGAACCACGCCCGCGCGAAGGCGTCCGCGAACTCGTCCGGGTTCGCCAGGAAGCGCCGCGAGATCTGCTCGTAGACCGGGTCGGCCCGGAGCGCGAGGTCCGTCGTCAGCATCGTCGGGGCGTGGCTCTTCGACGGGTCGTGCGCGTCGGGGACGGTGCCGTCGCCCGCGCCGTCCTTCGGCTTCCACTGGTTCGCACCGGCCGGGCTCTTCGACAGCTCCCACTCGTACCCGAAGAGGATCTCGAAGAAGCTGTTGTCCCACGTGGTCGGGGTGTTGGTCCACACGCCCTCGAGGCCGCTGGTGATCGTGTCCCCGCCCTTGCCGGTGCCGAAGCTGTTCCGCCAGCCCAGGCCCTGCTCCTCGAGCGGGGCGCCCTCGGGCTCGGCGCCGACGTGGTCCGCGGGGCCCGCGCCGTGGGTCTTGCCGAAGGTGTGACCGCCGGCGATCAGCGCGACCGTCTCCTCGTCGTTCATCGCCATCCGGGCGAAGGTCTCCCGGATGTCCCGGGCCGAGGCGAGCGGGTCCGGGTTGCCGTTCGGGCCCTCCGGGTTGACGTAGATGAGGCCCATCTGGACCGCGGCGAGCGGGTTCTCCAGTTCCCGGTCGCCGGTGTAGCGGTCGTCACCGAGCCAGGTGGTCTCGGGGCCCCAGTAGACGTCCTGGTCGGCTTCCCACACGTCCTCGCGGCCACCGGCGAAGCCGAAGGTCTTGAAGCCCATCGTCTCCAGGGCGACGTTGCCGGTGAGGATCATGAGGTCGGCCCAGGAGAGGCTCTTGCCGTACTTCTTCTTGACCGGCCACAGCAGGCGGCGGGCCTTGTCCAGGTTCCCGTTGTCCGGCCAGCTGTTGAGCGGCGCGAAGCGCTGCTGCCCGGCGCCGGCACCGCCACGGCCGTCGCTGATCCGGTAGGTGCCCGCGCTGTGCCACGCCATCCGCACCATCAACGGGCCGTAGTTGCCGTAGTCGGCGGGCCACCAGTCCTGCGAGGTCGTCAGGACCTCGGCGATGTCCCGCTTCACCGCGGCGAGGTCGAGAGTCTTGAACGCCTCGGCGTAGTTGAACTCGGCACCGAGCGGGTTGGCCACGGCAGGGTTCTTGGCGAGGATCTTCAGGTTGAGCTGGTTCGGCCACCAGCCGCGGTTGCCGCCGCCCTCGGTCGGGTGGGGGGCGCGTCCGTGTGCGACCGGGCAGCGGGACTCGCTCCCCGCGTCGGCGTCATGGACGACGGCATCGTGATTCTCGGACATCCGGTTCCTTCCGTGATTCTGCGGAGCAGTGCGCTCAGGAACTGCCTGTGGTGGAGCAGTCGGGGCAGATGCCCCAGTAGACGACCTCGGCCTCGTCGATCGAGAAGCCGCTGTCGTTGGACGCGGTCAGGCAGGGCGCGTCGCCGACGGCGCAGTCGACGTCGGCGATGCGGCCGCACGACCGGCACACGACGTGGTGGTGGTTGTCCCGGACCCGCGACTCGTAGCGGGCCACCGAGCCGGAGGGCTGAATGCGCCGGACCAGGCCCGCGGCCGTCAGCGCATGCAGTGAGTCGTACACGGCCTGGTGGGACACCTCGGGAAGATCGCGGCGTACGGCACCGATGATCGAGTCGGTGTCGGCGTGCGGATGCGTGTGCACCGCTTGCAACACCGCCACCCGAGGACGGGTCACCCGCAACGCGGCGCCGCGCAGCATCTGCGGGAAG
Source organism: Plantactinospora alkalitolerans (assembly GCF_015690345.1). GTDB lineage: Bacteria > Actinomycetota > Actinomycetes > Mycobacteriales > Micromonosporaceae > Plantactinospora > Plantactinospora alkalitolerans. The sequence continues at coordinate 33,416 of NZ_JADPUN010000214.1, forward strand.
TCCAGGGTCGTGGCCACGCGCCGAAGTCTGGCCAGTTTTCTGGAATCGGTCAAGAATATGGGCCGGACATCACCCCGACCGACTCCCTACGACGAGCAAAGCGTCCCCCCGACCAGCGGAGCGCCGCCTGCGGTACCGCAGTTCGCGCTGGTCCACCGCGAGCTTCTCCGAACCGAGGGCATCGCCGTCGGGCGACCCATAGTCTGCGGACGAGCAGGAGCAGGAGGAGTTCCATGGGAACGCTGGACGGGAAGGTGGTGCTGATCACCGGCACGGGCGGGGGAATGGGCCGGGTAGGGTCGCTCATCTTCGCACGGGAGGGCGCCAGGATCGTCGGGTGCGACATCCAGACCGGTGGCAACGACGAAACAGTCGATCTCGTACGTCGTGCCGGCGGTGAGATGACGGGGATCGCGCCGATCGATCTCACCGACCCGGAACAGGCACAGCGGGTCGTCGAGGAGGCCGCGGCCGCGTACGGCGGACTCGACGTCGTCTACAACAACGCCGCCTCGCTACGTTTCGGCGCCATGCCCGACTTCTCGGTCGACGACTGGCGGGCGACAATTGCCGGCGAACTCGACATCCCGTTCTTCGTGTCGAAGTTCGCGTGGCCGCACCTGGTCAGGCGCGGCGGCGGCGTCATCATCAACGTCGCGTCCATGGCCGGCATGATCGCCGGGGAGGTCCCTCCGATGATCGGGCACTGTGCGGCGAACGCCGGCATCATCGGCATGACCCGACAACTCGCGCTCGAGGGCGCGCCCGTCGGGATCCGCGCGGTGGCGATCAGTCCGGGGCCCGTCCTGAGCCCGGCAAGTGAACGCGACCTCGGCGACGACCAGGCGGCCCGGGACGCGATAACCCGCAAGACGCTGCTCAAGCGCTTCGGTCGACCTGAGGAGGTCGTCGAACTGGCGGCCTTCCTCGCCTCCGACCGGGCGTCGTACCTGACCGGTGGCAACTATCCGGCCGAGGGTGGCGCGACCGCCTGGTGACTGGACCGGGCGGCCGCCCACCTCGTACCGGGGCGGCGCTCAGCCGCGCATGGTCCACCGCTGGTTGGGCTGGCCGTTGCAGGACCAGAGAATGATTTTCGTGCCGTTACCCGTGCCCGCCGCGTTCGCGTCCAGGCACAATCCGGACTGCACGCCGCTGATGCTGCCGTTGGCGTTGACGTTCCACTGCTGGTTCGTGCCGGCGTGGCAGTCCCAGATGATCACAGCGGTGCCGTTGCTGGTGCCCGCGCCGTTGGCGTCCAGGCACTTGTTGCCGTACACCATGAGCTGCCGGCCCGACGTGTGGGTCCACCGCTGCCCGGTGCTGCCGTTGCAGTCCCACAACTGCGTCTGGACCCCGTTGGTGGTGCTCGCATTCGGCACCTGGAGGCAGCGGCCCGACTGGTCCCCCACGATCGCGACGCCGCTCGTCGGCGGGTTCGACGTCGGGGTGGGGGTCGGCGTCGAGGTCGGCGGCGAGGTCGGCGGCGGCGTGCCGGGAGTGCCGTCGAGGCCGAGGAAGGAGATGGCGTACGCGATCTGACCGGCCTGCGGCAGCTCGTGACCCACCCCGCTGATGCTGATGCCCTCGACGGCGGCCTGAGTGCCGCTGTCGCCGTACCGGGTGCGGGTCCAGTTCGACTGCGGACGATCGGTGAACACCGGGGTCTGGCTGAGCCCGTTGAGGTTGGTCCACTGCTTGATCTCTTCACCGAAGTTCACGTACGACAGCGTGGTGTCGGTGGCCCCGTGCCAGAACTGCATCCGGGGATACCGGCCGGAGTAGCCGGGGTACATCGCCCGGGCCGCGTCGCCCCACTGCTGGGCGGTCCTGGTGAGTTGTCCCCCGGCACACTGGCTGTTCCAGGTGTTGGTGCTGCTGCCGGTGGCGAAACAGGTGGCGGGCACGCCGCTGAACGACGACCCCGCGGCGAACACGTCCGGATACTGGGCCGCCATGACGTTGGTCATCATCGCGCCGGAGGAGAACCCGCTGACGTACACCCGGCCCGGGTCGACGTTGTGGCGTTGCTTGGCGTAGTTGACCATCGAGATGATGCCGTCCGAGTCGCTTCCGCCTCCCCGCCGCAGCCCCTGGGGCGAGTACACGTCGAAACACTTGCTGCTGCGCGTCACCTCGGGCAGCACGATCACGTACCCGTACCGGTTCGCGGCCGTGACGTAGTCGCGACCGTTGCCGTTGAAGATCGCCGGTGCCGATCCGCCGCAGTAGTGGATCAACACCAGAAGTGCCGGCCTCGGTCCGACGTTGTCGGGCACGTAGATGTACATGTTGAGGCCGCTCGGGTTGTTGCCGAAGCCGGTCACCTGGGTCAGCGAGGCCGCCGCGGCCGGCTGCGCCACCATCAGCATCGCCATCGCGAGCAGCGGCATGGCGGCGACAACCGCCCCCAGCCTGAGTAGACGCTTCACCGGCATGGTCCTTTCGATGCACGGACGGGTGCTCGGGGCTCCGCCGAGGGTGGTGTCGGGCTGGCCGGGCCGGTGCGTTCCGCGACCGGTCGCCGTCACCTGGGCCGGAACGGTTGGTCAGGTAACACGACAGACATCATACCTTTGACATCGAGTTCTACCTATACCGTGCCTCGCGCCACCCTCGCCGTCAAGTCAGGGCCAGAGCCGTGAGGTGACCGCGCGCGGTCACACCCGCCAAGCAGACGACGAGGTAGAACATTGTGTTCTACACTCGTCCCCATGGAGCGCATCGGTGTCCGAGAGCTGAACCAGAACACGAGCCAGGTGTTGGCCCGGGTGAGCGGTGGCGAGACCATCGAGATCACGGATCGTGGGCACCCGATCGCCCGGCTCGTTCCGGTGGGTGACGACCGGTCGACGCTGGCCAAGCTGGTGGCTGTGGGGCGGGCCGTTGCCCCGGCCGGCGGCGGGCCCGTTCCGCTTCCGCCGAAGCTCGGTGACGAGAATGTCGACGTGGCCGCCACGGTCGCCGCGATGCGCGACGAGGAGCGCTGGTGATCTATCTCGATTCCGCTGCCGTCGTCAAACTCGTGCGGCAGGAGGCATGCAGTGTCGACCTTGTCTCCTGGCTCAACACCCACGACGATGTGCCGCTGGTTTCGTCCGCCCTTGTCGAGGTGGAAGTACCTCGAGCGTTGCGCCGGTCAGCCCCGCAAGCCTTGATCGGTGTGCCGGCGGCCGTCGGGCGGCTCTTCCGACTGGAGATCGACAACACGATCCGCGCGACCGCAGCCGCGTTCGCCGAGCCGACGCCGCGCAGCCTCGACGCCATCCACCTCGCCACCGCCCAGGTTCTGACCAACGAGTCCGGGACGGCACTCATCGCCTTCGTCAGCTACGACCGGCGACTGCTCGAATGTGCCAAGGCCGTGGGGTTGCCAGTAGCGAGTCCAGGCCAGAACTGACCGGCAACTCCCACGGGAAGACCGAAAGGCCCTGCCACCACGTCATCCAGCGAGGCGGCCCCGGAGGAAATCGGCGATCTCGACCCGCGCGGCCTTGGCCTGCGGCACCACGCCCGGCATGCTGAGGAACGCGTACGTCGCTCCGGGATGTTCGGTGAGCCGCGCGGGCGTCCCGGCCTGGCGCAGCCGTTCGGCGTACGCACGTCCGTGGTCGGCCACCGGGTCGAGTGTCGGCACCACGACGAGTGCCTGGGGCAGCCCGTTTGACACGCTTGCACGCCGAACCACTCGGCGGGTGAGTTTCGCGGGGTGGAGCCGAGGAGGACTTTCCCACGGCTCGGCTCGGCTCGGGTCGGGGCGGGGCGACATCCTCTCCGAGGACGAGTTGCCAGCGTGCCCGTACTGCCGGGCCAAGTACAAGGGGCTGATGTTCGGCCCCGGTGAAGAAGACGTCCAGCGGTGAAGACCGGCTCGTCGAGCTGGACGGCACCACCGTCGGCGTACTGCTCGTCGCGCAACTCGCACAGAAGACCGAGCGAGACGACCGGGGTGACGCGTACGCCGATCACGGCCTGGTCTTTGCGCGGGAGGAGCCGATCACGGCCTGGTCTTTGCGCGGGAGGACGGGAACCCGCTGGCGCTGGACGGCATCACGAAGCGGTTCAAGGCGCTGTGCCGGTCGGCCGGCGTCCGCCCGGTCCGGCTGCACGACCTTCGGCACGGTGCTGCGTCGCTGCGGATGAAGGCCGGCGTTGACATGGGCGTGATCTCGAAGGTGCTCGGCCACTCGTCGATCGCGATCACGAACGACACCTACGGGCATCTGCGCGCGGGGGTCGGGAAGGACGCCGCGGAGAAGGCCTCGAAGCTGGTCCCGAGAAACCGGCATGACCAGTCGGTGACCAGTACAGCGAAAACCGCTGCCGGGGAGGAGTCCTCGACAGCGGTTGATGCCGGTCAAGCCGGTGGGCCGCCTGGGACTCGAACCCAGAACCCGCGGATTAAAAGTCCGCTGCTCTGCCAATTGAGCTAGCAGCCCGTGTCCAGCAAGGCTACCGGATCGCTCACCGTACGTCCCGGGGGTATCTGTCGCGGCGGCGGCCTCGTCGCGGCCACGGTACGGCTCCGGCCGGGCCGATGGTCGGGATGCTGGCTGTCAGGGAATCCGTAGGTAATCCCGCATCCTCCTGCGCCGGGACCTGGTCTTTTGTCCGTTGAGCGGGATCGGTGGCCGGTGGGACTGCTCTGGGACTGTCCGACCCGGTGGGGTCCGTGTCGGTCCGCGGACCGGCCGGTCGGTTGCGGGGGGGGTGAGGGCGGCGGTGCGTTCGGCGATCATCCGGTCGATCTCGTCGAGGCTGGCGGGGTAGATGTCGGCGGTCACGGTGACACTGGCGTGGCCGAGCTTCTTGCGCATGTCGAGCAGGTCAGCACCGGCGGCTTTCATGTAGGTCGCGGCGGAGTGCCGGCCGTCGTGCAGCCGGATCGGCGACAGACCCGCCGCGGCGTAGTCGCGCTGGAAGCGGTCGGTGACGCTGCTGGGATGCCAGGCCCGCCCGTCTGGCTGGCGGAAGATCGGCCAGGCCATCGGATAGGCACTCTTCTCGGCACGAGCGTACGCCTGACAAGCTGAACGATGGCGTACGGAGAGTGACGGGACGCCGGTGTTCGGCGCGCCCGCTCGGCGGCAAATGAGGTGCGCCACGAGGCCTTGTTGTATCCCCGGTACAGCCGGGAGGAACTCGGAGGGAGGTTCTTGGGTCCGATGGCTTACCTGGATCCGAAAGGTGAAGGGGACAAGAGCATGCCAGGAAAGCAGCGGTCGCGCCCAGGCGTACGGGTGCGAGGTGCTGGGGACCCGCGGAATATGGTGAGAGCTGGATTGCCCGAAGCCCAATCTCCAGCAGATGCAAGCCGCCATCCACCGGAAAGACGTCTGAACCGGTGCCGCGCCCTGCGTCAGCATCGCTCATCGGCTGACGCAACCTCCGGGGCGCGGGTGATGGCCAGTGAGGGCATTCAAGGAGATGAGTGGGCCGCCTAAGTTCCGCTTGACGCGTACAACGAGGACGAACGTGGGATCGCCTACGGGACGCGAGTCCTATGGCGACGGAGGCCCCGTAGTAGTCGCAGGAGTCGCGACCTGCCAAGGAGTCCGGGAGAGCCGGAAGCAGGGCGAAGGGGCCAGGTGACCGGGCATCGCAAGCCGGGAGGCAGGCGAAATGCCGAGCGCCGAGACGGAACGTGATGCCCTGCGTGGGCTGGGTGGGTGCACCCGCTGACACGTGATGGTCGCTGGAGAGCCCGTTGCTGGGAAACTGGCACGGCGGGTTCGGGCCGGGGGCCGCTGGAAAAGGACCTATCAGGGTACCTCGCCAGCGGCCTACCGGTACTGCGCCCGCGCCTACCGTCCTCATGCACTCGATCTCGCCTCTGACTGTTCTAGCTGTACTGACCCGAGAGGTTGGGGACGCGGCTGGCGGGTGGTAGGCCGCCGAGTGCGGTGTGTCCGCGGTGGTGATTGTAGGTGTGCAGCCAGGCGGGCAGGGCTTCACGGCGTTCGGTTTCGGTGCGGTAGGGGCGTGCCTAGGCCCATTCATCGAGCATGGTGCGGTTGTAGCGTTCGACTTTTCCGTTGGTCTGGGGTCGGTAGGGCCGGGTGCGTTTGTGGCTGATTCCGGCGGTGGTGAGGGTGTCGCGCCATACGCCTGCCTCTACTTCGCGGCGTTGCGGCCGAGTGAGGCGCTGGGCCTGCGGGAGCGGGACTGTCATCTTCCGGCACCGGTTGGGGTCTACTGACGGTGGGGAAGTCACGGCAGGCGGCGGGAAGCGCTACACCGGGTCGCGGACGGAAAGGTGATCAGTCCGGCGCGCCGAGCACGGCGGCGACGCTGTCCACGAACCACCGCTCGAACCGCTCGACCGGCCACCCGCGCTCGCGAACCAGCCAGTCGTAGTTGCGGACGTCCTGCGCGAGCCACAGCACGTCGGCGGCCCGCTCCTGACTCACCAGGACCTCACCGGTGGCCGCGAGATCGACGGCGAACATCCCCATGCCGCGGCGCCGGTCCGCGAGGTTCTTGCGCCAGATCGCCGCGGCGTCGGCGTCGGCGGTCGCAGCGCCGGCCAGCGCCAGCATCACGTGCACCTGCCGGGCGTGAGTCTCGGCGAGGTGCCGGGCATACCGGGTGAGCTTCGCCCGCAGGCCGGTCAGCGCGCGGATGTCGGTGACGAACGACCGGTCCGCCATCGCCACCCGCTCGTCGTCGCCGACCAGGGTGACATCGACGAGATCGGAGAGCAGCTGGCGCTTGTTGCCGAACACCGCGTACACGGTCTGCACTGCGACGCCGGCCTCAGCGGCGACGGCGGTGAGCGGCGTCGCGGCGTAGCCCGGGTCCACGAACAGTTTGGCGGCCGCGTCGAGGATCGCTCGTCGGGTCTGCCGGGCCTGTTCCTGACGGCGGGGTGAGACGTAACGCCGGTTGACAGTCACGTGCGTAGCGTAGTCCACTATTCGATAGAGTCTAACTCTGCCGACTAAACATCAGGGGACAGCCATGCCGTACGGCGTCGTGCAAGACATGCCCGGAGTCAGTGAGCAGGAATACCGGCAGGTGGAGAAGCACCTCGGTCCGGACCGGCCGCCGGGACTGCTGGCCCACGTGGCCGGCCCGTCCGACGAGGGGTGGCGGATCATCAACATCTGGGCCGACGAGGCCTCGTTCCGCAGGTTCCAGTCGGAACGCCTGGTCCGGGCCGCCGGGCTGGCCGCCCAGGAGGAGGGCTTCGATCCGGCGAAGGCCGCCGCCTTCCGGTCGGCGAGCGTCGACGGCGCCGAGATGCCGTTCTGATGACCGACACCGCCACGCTGCGCGCCCGCAACGCCGACTTCTGGGCCCGGACGGCACCGGGATGGGTCAATCAGGCCGACCGGCACGACGAGATCGGCCGGCCGCTGGGCGCCGTGGCACTCGACTGGCTGCTACCCCAGCCCGGTGAACGGGTGCTGGACGTCGGCTGCGGGTGTGGCGGCACGACCGCCGAGATCGCGCGGGCCGTCGCTCCGCTGGGCAGCGCGATCGGTCTTGACCTCGCCGAGGCGATGGTCGCGACCGCGCGGGAACGGTTCACCGCACCTGGCTGCGCGGGACCGCGGTTTGTCGCCGGTGACATCGAGACGCTAGATGCCGTACCCGGGTCGCCGTTCGACGCCGTCTACTCCCGGATGACGTTGATGCTGCTCGCCGATCCGGTCGCCGGCCTGACCACAGTCCGGCGGTCGATGCGTACCGGCGGCCGGCTAGCAGCGACGGTGTTCCGCGACGGCCGGGTGAACCCGTGGCTGCCGTCGGCGATGCTCGGTGCGGCGACACACCTGGGACCGTTGCCGCCGCTGCCTATCGGCGACGAGCCGGGACCCTTCGCGTTTGCCGATCCGGCCCGGGTGACCCGCCTGCTCACCGCCGCCGGCCTCACCGACATCGGCATCCACCCGTACGACGTCACACTCGACGCCCCGGACGATCCAGAAGCGGTCGCCGAATGGCTCATCGAGATCGGCCCCGCCTGCGCGACCTACCGGGACGCCGAGCCAACCACCCAGGGCCACGCCCGGGCCGGGGCGGCACGCCTGCTCGAACGGTTCCGCACTGCCGGTACCGGTTACCGGCTGCCGACCGGACTCTGGTTGATCACCGCCCACTCAGACAGGACCAGCACATCATGACCTTTCACCGGCGCCTCGCAGCGTTCCTCACACTGATCATCAGCACCGCCGTGGTGACGGGCTGTTCCTCAACCGACACCGACCCACCGTCGGCCGCACCGGCGGCGGGCGGCTCCTATTCGGCGAAGGACGTCTGCGCCTACCTGAAGGGCGAGATCCCGGCGCTGAAGGAGGTCGGCAGCCCGGTCGGGCGGCATGCCAACCTGGCCGGCAAGCTGGCCACCTTCTTCGAGTCCCACGGCAAGCCCGAGAACGGCGCCGCACTGGACGCGGCGACCAAGGCGGAATGCCCGGCCGTGCGTACCGAGGTGCTCACCTTAATCGACGTAGACAGCTTCAGCTCGTTCTAATACTCCAGCCGTACCTGGTTGATTCGGTGTCTTCGCTGGTAGTGGGCTTGTTTGGCGCGAATTTGGTGTCGGCGCCGCCATCGTGACCATCGATGGACGTGGTCGAACGGTCGGGTGGTGGTGATCAGGTGCCAGGATGACAGCGAGAGCATCAGTCGCCCTGCGAGACGGAGCGGACGGCCCGGCCGCTCCGGCCGACGGAGCCCACAGTCACCGCCGCAAACGCCGGTCCACCGCCTACGGACCGCTCAGTCGCTCCCCCTGACAGGGCTTTCGACGCTGGGCTTCGACCCGACCCGTTTCCAGACCGAGCCGCCAGCCTGCTACCGGGCCTCCTGGCAGCTACCCGGACCGGACTTCCGCCGGCAGGCGACGACGAGCTTACGACTCCAGATGAGCTACACACTCACCTCCAGGTCCGCTGGGCGCACGAAAGACGGAGGTTAGGGCGTCGATCAGCGCACGCACCGCGGGCTGTGTCAGTGAGATCTCCCGAGCGGCCGCATAGATCGTGCGGATCGGCTCCGGATGGCGGACCTGCCGGACGACGATCCCCGGGTGGCGTGTGCCCAGCGCCAGGCGGGGGATGAGGCTGACTCCGAGGCCTGCGGCGACGAATCCCTGAGCCGTCGCGTAGTCCTCCGACTTGGCCACGACGTCAGGGGTGAAGCCCGCTGCGGCGCAGGCGTCGACTATTGGCTCCAGGCAGGGGCCGGGCGGTTCGCTGCCGACCCAAGGTTCGCTGGCGAGGTCGGCCAGGTTCACCACCTGCTGCGTGGCGAGCGGATGCCCGGTGGGCAACACAACCTGGTACGAGTCGTCGAGCAGGCGTACCAGTCGAATCCCCGGGCGGCTCTCGCCGGTCGGCCTGCGAACGACGATGGCCAGGTCGCCGTTGCCCTGCTCGACGTCCGGCAGGGATTCCTGCGGGTCGGTCAGCTTGGGGTCGACCGTCACGCCGGGATGCTCGCGCCGGAGCCGGGCGATGGCGGGCGCCAGCAGGGTCGGGCCGACCGAGGCGAAATAGTGGATCGTCAGGCGGCCCGTACGCCCGGCGCGCAGGTCGGCCAGCGCGGTCTCGGCCTCGGCGACGTGCTGGCTGATGATCGCCGCGTGTCCGATGAGCAGCTGGCCCGCCGCTGTGGGCTGTACGCCCCGGCCGACGCGTTCGAGCAGCTCAACCCCGGTTTCCTTTTCCAGCGCCGCCACCTGCTGGCTGACGGCGGAGGGGGTGTAGCCGAGGTGTGCCGCCGCCGCGGTCACCGACCCGCTGGCAGCCACCGCCCGCAGTACCTGCATCCGCCTCACATCGATCATGTAGACGAACTTAACAGATATGCAGAATCTTTTGCTTGTCCTTCAGGATCACCCAGGGCACCGTTTCAGACGAGAACCGACCGAGGAGATCAAGTGAACGGTGTCGCAGGCAAGGGCTGGACGTGGGCAGGCGTCTGGGTGCTCGCCCTGCTGTGGGGATCGACGTTCCTCTGGATCGAGCTGGCCCTGACCGCGCTGACACCGGTCCAGGTCACCCTCAGCCGATGCGTGCTCGGAGCCGCCACCCTGCTGATCGCCTGCCTCGCTACCGGCCGGCGGCTGCCCCGTCACCGGGCGACCTGGGGTCACATCACCGTGGCCGCGTTCTTCTGCAACGCCCTGCCGTTCGCGCTGTTCAGCGTCGGCCAGCAGACGATCGACTCGGGGATCGCAGGCGTCCTGAACGCGACCACACCGCTGTGGACTCTGCTGGTCGGCCTCGCCCTCGGCTCCGAGCGCGGACTGCGCCCGACCCGGCTGGCCGGGCTCCTGCTCGGATTCGCCGGCGTCGTACTGATCTTCGCTCCCTGGCAGGTGACCGGGCCGGTCGGCTGGGGCGCGCTCGCGATCGTTGCCGCCGCGGCGAGCTATGCCGTCGGCTTCGCATATATGGGCCGTCACCTGGTTGGCAAGGCCATCCCCACCATCTCCCTGTCCGCCGCGCAGCTGATCGCTGCGACCGGCATGACCGCGCTGGCCCTGCCGGCGGGCGGCCTCACACCGATCGACATCGACCCGCCAACGGCGATCGCCGTACTGATCCTCGGGATCGTCGCCACCGGGATCACGTTCCACCTCACCTACCGGATCATCGCCACCGAGGGCGCCACCAACGCTGCGACGGTCGGCTATCTGCTGCCGGTGGTCTCAGTGGCGCTGGGGGCCGTTGTGCTCGACGAGGGTTTCAGCCTCCGGATCGCTGCTGGGATGGTGGTCGTGCTCGTCGGGATCGGCCTGACCCGCCGGCACAAGCGGCCGCTGTCGGCATCGGCGCCGGCGGTAACCCCGGCCGCGCTGGCCACGCCGAGAACCCTGACCAGCCTTCCGGGAAGAGAACAGGACATACGAAAGTGACCGCACTGACGGTAAGCGCGACCCCCGCTGCATCGCTGCCCGCGGACTGCATCGTGATCGGTGTCGCGAAATGTCCCAAGGGGCCGATGCTGGCGCCCGGCGCGGCGGCGGTGACCGAGGCGTTCGACGGCACGCTGGCAGAACTCCTCGGCACCCTCGGCGTGACCGGTGCCGAGGGCGAGGCGTTCAAGCTCCCCGCGCCCGCCGGCATCGAGGCCAGACTGGTCCTCGCGGTCGGCCTCGGCGACGCCGCCGACAACAACACCGGGTGCGACACCGAGGCGCTGCGCCGGGCCGCCGGGGTGGCCACTCGGGTTCTGGCCGGCGTCGGGACGGTCGCACTGGCGCTGCCGGCCGGGACCGTCGAGGCCGTGGAGGCGGTGGCAGTGGCGGTGGGTGGCTTACTCGGCGCGTACGCCTTCACCGCCTACCGCACCACCGACCACGCCGCGGCCCCGGTCCGCGAGCTGGCGATCCTCGTGAACCGCGACGGCCGGACGGACGCCGAGGCCGCCGTGCGACGCGCCGGCGTGCTCGGCCAGGAGCTGAACTGGGCCCGTGACTTGGTCAACACGCCGGCCAACGACCTGCACCCTGAGAGCTTCGCCGCCGCCGTGGTTACGGCCGGCCGGGAGCATGGGTTGGCGGTCGAGGTGCTCGACGAGGAGGCGCTCGCGGCGGGCGCCTTCGGTGGCATCCTCGGCGTCGGGCAGGGCTCGGCGCGACCGCCGCGGCTGGTGCGGATCGCTCACACCCACCCCGAGGCAAAGGTGAGTCTGACCCCGCGCGAACCAGCCTAGTCGCCCGGCAAACCGGCCGATTGCTCACATTGCTCGGTCATGCCGAGGCGGAGGCGCGATCGCTGAATATGCCCAGTGTGTTCGCTATCCCCGAACTCGCCGAACATGCTCTCGCAGTGCTGCTTCGACCAACGTGGGAGCAGATCTGTCAGGCGTATGACCATCATCAGGGCTGGGACGACATCCACCTGAAGGACTCGGCGATTGCCGACATCGGCCAGCAAGCACTTCTTGGTCTGCGGCGGAGCCTTCGTATCCTCTAAAGAAGGCGGAATCTCGACACGATGTGGATACGCGTGAGTTGCTGATCATCACCGCTGGAGGCGCCGACCCCGCCCGCTCAAGCACTGCCACGCGCTCGGCACAACGGGACGGCCGGCGCGGTCGTGGGTGCTCCGCAGGCGCTCGGATACCAGCGACCCCGGGCGGATTCCACGTCTAGAATCTGGATTTCGGCTCAGAGCGACCTTCGGACAAGACAGCCACAAAGCGCAACAACCATTCTGACCTGCTGATACTCGGCGACGCTTTCCTGGATTCATGGGCGAGAATCCGGACTAATGGCTTTACGTTCGGCGGTGGCCGCCCCCCGGTGGATATATCCGCCGTCGTGTCTCGTTCCGCCGCCTCGCACCGCCGACCCGCCGATCTCCGGCTGATGAGACGGGAGGGCCCGGCATGCCATGGCACGCCGGGCCCTCCCGTACGCCGCCTCGTCGGTACGACTTCCCGACGTGGCCGCTGAGCACGTCTCGTCGAGCTGTCTGCTCAGTACGTCTCGCCGAGCTGGCCGCGGAGTTTGGTCAGGGCGCGGGTGAGCAGGCGGCTGATGTGCATCTGGGAGACGCCGATCTGCTCGGCGATCTGGGACTGGGTGAGGTTGCCGTAGAAGCGCAGGGTGAGGATCTTCTGTTCGCGTTCGTCGAGGGTGGCCAGGGCCGGGCCGAGGGCGACGCGGAGTTCGGCGAGTTCGTATTCGCCGTCCTCGCCGCCGAGCATGTCGCCGAGTTCGGTGGCGCGTTCGCCGTCGCCGGTCGGGGTGGACAGGGAGACGGCGTTGTAGGCGCGGGCGCCTTCGAGGCCTTCGAGGACCTCTTCCTCGGTGAGGTTGAGGTGGGTGGCGATGTCGGCGACGGTCGGGGAGCGGCCGAGGGTCTGCAGGAGGTTGCTGTTGGCTTCGCTGATGGCGAGGCGGAGTTCCTGGAGTCGGCGGGGTACCCGGATGTCCCAGGTGCGGTCGCGGAAGTGTCGCTTGAGTTCGCCGATGATGGTCGGGATGGCGTAGCCGGCGAAGTCGACGCCGCGGGTGGGGTCGAACTTGTCGATGGCCTTGATGAGTCCGACGGCGGCGGTCTGGACGAGGTCGTCGGTGGGTTCGCCGCGTCCGCTGTAGCGGTGGGCGAGGTGGTTGGCCAGGGGGATCCAGGCTTCGATGGCCTTGGCGCGCAGGGCGGGGCGGGAGGGGTGCTGCGCGGGCAGCGCGGCCATCGCCAGGAGCAGGTCGGTGGCGCTGTCGGCCAGTGCGCCGGGCTTCACGGAGAACCGGGTGCCGGTCTCGACGGCGGCGGGGGCCGGAGCCTCGGACGCGGCCGGAGCCTCGGACTCGGTGGTGGCGGCCCGGGTGGTGGTCGGTGCGGTCATGGTGGTCCTCCCTGCACGTGGTGGAAGTCGTGGTGGGGACGGTGTATGTCGAATTTCGTGGTGGTGTTTCGTGGTGATTGGTTATCCGTTCAGGCATCACCTTAGCCCGATCGTCTCGGCAAAAGCTAGCCGAACGGTTGATGTATAAAGGGCATAAAGCTCAGATAACGGGCAAATACTCGAGGAATTTGTGACTTGGCTAGGCTGCGAGCGTGAACTTCGGCGCCGTACCGGAGGATCCGACCGCGCGGGATCCGACCGCGCGGGATCCGACCGGACCGTCCCGGGTTGCCGGGCTGGTGCTCGCCGCCGGTGCCGGCCGCCGCTACGGGGGTCCCAAGGCGCTGGTTCGGCTGGGCGGGCGGTTGCTGGTCGAGCGGGCCGTGCAACTCGCCCGGGACGGCGGTTGTGCACCGGTGGTCGCGGTGCTCGGCGCCGCCGCTCCGATCGTCCGGTCCCGGGCCGAACTCGGGGACGCCCTGACGGTCGAGAACCCGGACTGGCCGAGCGGGATGGGCTCCTCGCTCCGGTCCGGCCTCGCGGCACTGGGCGACACCGACGCCGTCGCCGCGGTCGTCCTCCTGGTCGACATGCCCGGCATCACCGCCGAGGCGGTCCGCCGACTGGTCGCCCTCGCCGAGCCGGACCGGCTCGCCATGGCCGGTTACGGGAACCGGCGAGGGCATCCCGTACTGCTCGGCCGGGCCCACTGGACGGGAGTGTCCGAGTCGGCCGTCGGGGACGTCGGCGCCCGGCCGTACCTGCGTCGGCACGCGGCACGGCTGCGGGTCGTACCCTGCGACGACGTCGCCGACGACGCCGACCTGGACACCCCGCCCGCCACCGTTTCCTGACCGGCACCGGCACCGGCACCGGCACCGGCACCGGCATCTGCATCGGCACCGGCATCTGCATCGGCCACCGGCCACCGGCATCGGCCGCCCGGCGTCAGTGCGGCAGGCGCATCGCGAGATAGAAGTCGACCCGGTCGGGAAACCGGGAGAGGTCCCGCCCGGTGAGTTGCTCGACCCGTCCGATCCGGTAGCGCAGGGTGTTGACGTGCAGGTGGAGCCGGGCGGCGGCCCGGCTCCACGAACCGGCACAGTTCAGGAACTCGTCGAGGGTGCCCACCAGGTCGGCGTCGTGCGCGCGGTCGTAGGCCAGTACCGGGCCGAGCACCCGGTCCCGGAACGCCCGCCTGGCCTCCGCGGGGACCCCGGAGAGCAGCAGCAGGTGCGAGCCGAGGTCGCCGGCCGAGACCACGGTCGCGGGCCCGGCGCCGGCCAGCGCGGTAACCAGGGCGTGTCCGGCCTGCTCGACCGCGCCCGGCAGCGCCCCCACGTCGGCGGCCGGGCCGCTGATCCCGACGGCGAGCCGTCCGGCACCGAGTCCCGGCGTCAGCCCGGCGACCGCCGCCCGGATCGCGTCGGTCACCTCGGCGAGCCGGGTCGGTGCCACACCCAGCACCCCGAGCACGGCATCGGGCAGTGCGTCGCCGGTGACCATCGCGGACACGCCCGCCGACCGGACCACCTCCTCCGCCACCGCCACCGCCAGCTCCGGCGGTGTCGTCAGCCCGGTGAGCCGGACGGCCACCACCAGCAGGGTCGACTGTGGCGCCAGCCCACCGGAGAGCAGTGCGGCCCGCAGGTCGACGGAAGACGCGCCGGCGGCCAGCGCCCGCCCGAGCTGATCGGCGAGACGCCGTTCCACCCGACCGGCCTCGTCCGCGTGTGCCCGCTCCAGAGCGACCAGACTGACCAGCTCGGCCGCCACGTCGGAACCGGCCGTGTCCGGGGCGGCGGGGTCGACCGCGTACGCCAGCATCCAGGCGGCGAGCCGGTGCTCGGGGCGACCGGGCACACCGACCAGCCAGGCCCGCCGGCCGGCCAGGTCGACCACGGCCGGAAGCCGGCCGGCGGCCAGGAACGACGTCGCCAGTGCCCGGCGGGACTCCGGCGCGATCGGCCCGGTGCCGGCCACGATCCGTCCGGTCGAGGTGAGCACCCAGCACTCGGCGCCCAGGTCGGCGGCGACCGGCTTCAGCAGGTCGACCAGCCGGGCGCCGCCGGCCATCGCCGTGACCAGGCCGCGGTACCTGCCGAGCACCGTGGCGAGCCCGGTGGCACGCTGGGCCCACATGGTCGGGTTGACCTGGTCGATGATGTCCCGGAAGGACACCTCGACCGGAACCTCGAACAGCGGTACGCCGTGCCGGCGGCACGCCGCGACCAGGTCCTCGGGCACCGACCCGTACGCGGCGTCGCCGGCACCGATCGCGGCGACCCCGGCGGCGGCGCACGCGGCCACGAACCGGTCCGCGTCACCGGCCCCGCGCCGCCACATCAACCCGGTCAGCACGATCTCGCCACCGGACAGGTAGCGGCGCGGATCCGGCAGGTCGGTGACGTACACCCGGCTGACCGGACGGTCGAGGTCGTCCGCGCCGCTGAGCACGGTCAACCGCAACCGTGGTCGGTCCAGGGCCTCCCGGAGCAGCATCGCCGCACCCTTCCCGCCCGGCCAGGGCCCGTTTGGAGAAATCTACGAAAACGATACGGCGAGGGCTGACGGTTTCGGCGTTCCCACCGGTTCACTCCGGGTGGCGACGACTGCTGTACTTCTGGTCAACACCGGAGGTGAGCCGAGGTGACCGTGGTCAGCGACTCGCTGGGCAGCTTCAACCGTCGGCCCGCCGCGCAGGTCGAGCGGGAACTGCTCGCCTGCTGTGCCGTACCGAGGTGGGCCCGGGCGGTGGCGGCCGGGCGGCCGTACCCGGAGGTGGAGGCCGTGGTCGCGGTCGCCGACACCGCGCTGCGCCGGTTGCTCTGGTCCGACGTCGCGGCCGCGTTGGCGGCGCACCCGAGGATCGGGGAGCGGCCGGCGGGCACCGACCGGGAAGCGGCGTGGTCACGCCGGGAACAGTCCGGAGTGGATGGCGCGGACGACACCGTACGGACCGCGTTGGCCCGGGCCAACCGGGAGTACGAGGAACGGTTCGGGCACCTTTTCCTGGTCTTCGCCAGTGGACGCACCGATGTGGAACTGCTCGCCGCCGCCCGGGACCGACTCGGCAACGACACCGCCACCGAACGCCGGGTGGTGCACGAGGAACTGCGCCGGATCGCCCTGCTGCGCCTGAGGAGGCTGCTGATGACCGAGCGGAGCGGAGCGGATGGAGAGACGCGGCGGGGCGGGGAGCGGTCATGAGCGGGGGAGCGGTCATGAGCGGGGAGCGGTCGTGAGCGCGGGAAGCCCACCCGACGGGTTCGTCCGGATCTCCACCCACGTGCTGGACACCGTCCGGGGCGAGCCGGCCCGGAACATCGAGGTGCGGCTCGACCGGCGGGACAGCGGCGGCTGGGCACCGGTCGCACACGGCCGGACCGACCACGACGGCCGGCTGACCGACTGGACGCCGCTGCTCGACCGGGTGCCGCTGCGCGGCTGGCAGGCCGGCGGCTACCGCCTGGTGTTCCTGGTCGAACGCTACTACCCGCCGGGAGCGGCGTTCTTCCCGGAGATCGTCGTCTCCTTCCAGATCACCGACCCGGACCGGCACCACCACGTGCCGCTGCTGCTCAGCCCGTACGGCTACACCACCTACCGGGGTAGCTGAGCCATGGAGGGAGGTCGACCGGTGCGGGTCACGCTCGGCGCCAACCAGTACGGCAAGGCCGAGGTCCGGGTGGTCCGGGTACGTCGCGACGGGCCCCGGCACGAGCTGCGGGACCTCAACGTCAGCATCGCCCTCTCCGGTGACCTGGCCGAGGTCCACCTCTCCGGCGACAACGGCTCCGTGCTGCCGACCGACTCGCAGAAGAACACCGTGTACGCCTTCGCCCGCCGGTACGGCATCGACCAGATCGAGGACTTCGGACTGCTGCTCGCCCGGCACTTCGTCGACAGCCAGCCCGCCCTCGGCCGGGCCCGGGTGCGGCTGACCGAGTACGGCTGGCAGCGGCTCGGGCCGCACTCCTTCCAGCGCGACGGCGCGGAGAGTCGTACCGCCACGGTGACCGTGACGGCGGATCGGACCACCGTCGAGTCCGGGCTGACCGGACTGGTGCTGCTGAACAGCACCGACTCGGAGTTCAACGGCTTCGTCCGCGACCCGTACACCACGCTGCCGGAGACCGACGACCGGATCCTGGCCACCGCGGTCGAGGCGAACTGGCGGCACCGGGACGGGGAACCCGCCGACCGGACGGCGACCCGGGAATGGGCGGGGTCGTACGCCGGGGTCCGGGCCGCCCTGGTCGGCGCGTTCGTCGACACGTACAGCAGGTCGCTGCAACAGACCCTGTACGCGATGGGGCACCGGGTACTCGCCGAGCGGCCGGAGATCGCCGAGATCCACCTGAGCCTGCCCAACCGGCACCACCTGCCGGTCGACCTGGCGCCGTTCGGGCTGACCAACCCGGGCGAGGTCTTCGTGGCCACCGACCGGCCGTACGGGTTGATCGAGGGCACGGTGACCCGGGAGGCCGACGGCGTCGCCGGTCCGGTGGACGGCGGGCCCTGATGGACTTCCTGCAACCGACCACCTGGGCGGAGGCGCTCGCCCTGCGGGCGGAGCATCCGGACGCGCTGCCGGTGGCCGGTGGCACCGACGTGATGGTGGAGTTGAACTTCGCCCGGCGCCGCCCGCCGGCCCTGCTGGACCTGAGCCGGGTGGCTGAGCTGGCGAAGTGGGACGCCGACCCCGGCGGGCTGCGGCTCGGCGCCGGGGTGCCGTACCGGCGGATCGTCACCGAGTTGTCCGGCCGGGCGCCGGGGCTGGCGATGGCCGCCCGGACGATCGGCTCCCCGCAGATCCGCAACCGGGGCACCATCGGCGGCAACCTCGGCTCCGCGTCCCCGGCCGGAGACGCGTTGCCGCCGCTGCTGGCCGCCGGGGCGACGGTCGAACTGGCGTCGGTGCGGGGCGTCCGCCGGGTTCCGGTCGCCGGCTTCTGCACCGGGCCGAAACGCAGTGTGCTGGCCCCGGACGAGCTGATCGCGGCGATCCTGCTGGGGCCGACGACCGGACCGGAGCAGTTCGCCAAGGTCGGCACCCGGAACGCGATGGTGATCGCCGTCTGCTCGTTCGCGCTCGTGCTGCGGATGGCGACCCGGGAGGTCGGCACCGGGATCGGCTCGGCGGCACCGACCCCGGTCCGGGCACCGGAAGCGGAGGACCTGCTCCGCGCCGAGCTGCCCTGGGACGGCTGGGGAGATCTGCCGGGCCCGCTGGTCCGCCGGTTCGGCGAGTTGGTCGCGGCGGCGGCCAGCCCGATCGACGACGTACGCGGCACCGCCGCCTACCGGCGGCACGCGCTGGGCGTACTGGCCCGGCGGTCGCTGGTGCGGGCCTGGGACGAGCACCGGTCGGACTTTCCGGGGGTGGGGATATGAGG
>NZ_JADPUN010000170.1 GCF_015690345.1 Plantactinospora alkalitolerans
CCATCCCGCCGCCCGCCATCGCGCCATCGCGCCGCCCGCCGCGCGGACAGCCCGGTTAGGAGGGGGCCCTTCTTCTACTGAAAACGATAAGAAGGGCCCCCTCCTTGCAAGCGCCCGAGGGCGCCCGAGGGCGGTGCTCAGTCGAGCAGGGCGGTCACCGTGCCGGCCGCGACCGTCCGGCCGCCCTCGCGGACCGCGAAGCCGAGCCCGACGTCCATCGCGATCGGCTTGCCGAGTTCGACGGTGACGGTGGCGCTGTCGCCGGGGGCGATCTGGGGCAGTTCGCCCAGGTCGATCGCGCCGACCACGTCGGTGGTGCGGAAGTAGAACTGCGGGCGGTAGTTGGCGTGGAACGGCGTACGGCGACCTCCCTCGGCCGTGCTCAGTGCGTAGAGCCGGGCGGTGAACCTCTGGTGTGGCGTGACACTGCCCGGCAGGGCCACCACCTGTCCCCGCTGCACCTGGTCGCGCTTGACCCCGCGCAGCAGTACGGCCGCGTTGTCTCCGGCCTGCGCCGAGTCCAGCGACCGGCCGAACGTCTCCAGTCCGATGGCGACGGTCGAGAGGGTCGGAGCGAGCCCGACCACCTCGACGGGGTCACCGGCGCGGATGGAGCCGCGCTCGACGGCCCCGGTCACCACGGTTCCCCGCCCGGAGATGGTGAGCACGTTCTCGATCGGCATCAGGAACGGCCGGTCGAGTTCGCGCGGCGGCACCGGGACGTACCGGTCGACCGCGTCGAGCAGGTCGCCGATGGAGCCGACCCAGGCGGGGTCGCCCGCCAGGGCCCGCAGCGCGGAGACCCGCACCACCGGCACCTCGTTCCCGGGGAAGCCGTACTCGCTCACCAGTTCCCGCACCTCCAGCTCGACCAGGTCGAGCAGTTCGGGGTCGGTGACCGCGTCCGCCTTGTTCAGCGCCACCACCAGGTACGGCACCCCGACCCGCTGGGCGAGCAGTACGTGCTCACGGGTCTGCGGCATCGCACCGTCGAGCGCCGAGACGACCAGGATCGCACCGTCCACCTGTGCCGCACCCGTGATCATGTTCTTCACGTAGTCGGCGTGACCCGGCATGTCGACGTGCGCGTAGTGCCGGGTAGCGGTCTCGTACTCGACGTGCGCGATGGTGATGGTGATGCCCCGGGCGACCTCCTCCGGCGCCCGGTCGATGCCGTCGAAGGCGACGAACCGGTTGACCGCCGGGTCCCGCTCGGCGAGCACCTTCGTGATGGCGGCGGTCAACGTCGTCTTGCCGTGGTCGACGTGCCCCATCGTGCCGATGTTCAGATGTGGCTTGGTACGGATGAACTGGCTCTTGGCCATGATCTGTCTGTCCTCAACGGAGAGAGGAGCTGGCGGACGACGAGCGCGGGCGGGTGCCACACCGCGAGAAGAGACCGCGCCAGAACCGCGCATCCGGTGCACACGACGGGGCGGCACCGGGAATCCGGGCCACCCTCCTCCGTGGGTTCTGCTGGTGCGGGAGGAGGGTCAGCCTCGCGCGCCGGTATCCAGCCGGTTCAGCCGGATCGACGCCAGGTTGGGCTGGTGCGACGCCAGGTTGGGCTGGTGCGACGCCAGGTTGGGCTGGTGCGACGCCACGGTCGGCTGGGGCGACGCCATGTGCACGACAGTGGGGCCCAGCAGGAGAACACCTGCGGGCCGCGCGAAGGCTGCCGTGCCGAACATGGCGATCACGTTAGGCCGCGACGGCGCCGGAGGCCACCGATATTCCCGCCGACCGGTCAGCCCGCGATGCCGCTCCGGAGCCGCCGGGCACAGACCTGTGCGACGATACATCAGCATCGATGTTTGTCGATTAGAGGAGGCATCATGAGAAGGCTCGCCGCCGTCCTCGGCGCGCTCGTCGTGGGGATCGGCGCCCCGATGGCGTCCACCGGGTCCGCGCTGGCCGTCGACTCCGCGTCGGCCCACGGACCTGCGCAGCTTTCGGGATCCGCACCGGCCACACCGTCGGTCATCTCGCTGCACATCGTGATCGGCCCGCCCCAGGGGCCCGGCCCCAGCAAGCGGACCGAGCCGGTCGTCGTGCTGCTGCGCTGCGACGCGCCCGGCAACGAGCACCCGTACCCCGCCGAGGCTTGCGCCGAGGTCGAGGCGGCCAAGGGCGACATCGACGCCATCCCACCCGGAAGCTCCGGCTGCGCGGGCGTGTGGCAGCCGGTCCGGCTCAGCGTGAGCGGGGTCGTCGCCGGCGAGTCGGTGCAGTGGTCGGACCAGGTGTCGAACGAGGGCTGCGCGGTCAACTCGCACGGACATGTTTTCCGGATCCCGCTCGACGTCCGCCAACCAGACATCGACTGAATGAACGACCGCCCGTCGGGCACGGACTGTGGGGGAAGGTCACAGTGGCCTTCCCCCCGGAAGGCGGGTGACCATCGACACCCTGGCGTACCGTCCCCGCACTTCCTAGGGTCTAGCCGGTTGACTACTGGAAACAGTCTTTACCGGGGGATGGATGCGGACGGCAAGGGCGTGGCTCGCTGACACCGCCGGCGGGCTACCGAGGATTTTCTGGTACCTCTGGACGGGCCTGCTGATCAACCGGGTCGGCGCCTTCGCCATGCTGTTCCTCCCGCTCTACCTCGCCGACGCCCGGCACGCCAGTGACGCACTCGCCGGCCTGGTCGTCGGGGCGTACGGAATCGGCGGCGTCGCCGGGGTGCTGCTCGGCGGGGTACTCGCCGACGGCTGGGGGCGGCGCCGCACCCTCCTCTGGTCGCACCTGGCCGCCGCTGTGCTGATGGCGGGTATGGCGTTCACCACCAGCCTGCCAGCCATCGCCCTGCTCGCCGGACTCGTCGGTATCGCCCACTCGATGCCCGGCCCGGCGTTCGTCGCCGCGATCGTCGACGTGGTACCGGCGGAACGCCGATCCCGCGCGTTCAACCTGCACTTCTGGGCCTTCAACCTCGGCATGGCCGGCGCGTCGGCCCTCGCCGGACTGCTCGCCGAGTCGAGCTACCTGGTGCTGTTCCTCCTCGACGCGGCGGCCACCCTCGCCACCGCCGTCATCATCGCCTGGAAGGTGCCGGAAACCCTGACCCCGGCCACCGTCCGAGCCACCCCGGCCATCCGGGCCGGGCTGCGGACCCCGCTCACCGACCGCACCTTCCTGGCCTTCGTCGGGCTGACCTTCGTACTTGCCGTGCTGACCACGCAGACCTCGACGGTGATGCCGCTGGCGATGCGCGCCGACGGGCTGAGCTCCTCGGCGTACGGCCTGGTCGTGGCGCTGGGCGGCGCGCTCATCGTGGTCGGTCAGCTCTTCGTGCCCCGGCTGATCGACGGTCACCGCAAACACCGGGTGCTGGCCTGGGCCACCGGGCTGACGGCGTTCGGGTACGGCAGCCTGGCGCTGGCGGACCACCTTTCCGGGTACCTGCTGGCGGCGCTGGTCTGGACGGTCGGCTCGATGCTCGCCGCACCGCCGAACGCGGAGATCAACGCCGAACTGGCCCCTCCGCTCCTGCGTGGTCGATACCAGGCGGTCTTCTACCTGACGTTCCCGGCGGCGGCGTTCGTCGCTCCGACGGTCGGCGGGGTGAGCCTGCAGTACCTCGGCGACTGGCACTGGCTGGCGGTTGGCGGCGTCGGCCTCCTCGCGGTCGCCGGCCACCTCGTCACCGGACCCCGCCGGGAGCGCCGGGTCGCAGCGGGTACCGAGTCGCAGCGAGTTGAGCGAGCCGCTCCGGACGTCAGCCCGACCACCGTCACGGCAGCTTGCCGGAGTCCACGGACGACAGCACCGTGAAGTAGTCGCGGAGCCGGGCGATCTGTCCGTCGCGAACCCGGATGATCCATACGAGGGACATGGTCACGCGTTGCCCGCTCGTACTTTCCAGCACCGTGTCGATCTCGGCGACGAACACGTCCGGATCGACGGTGTCGTGCAGTACGTACCCGGACTGTTCGAAATCCACCGTGCCCTGGTAGGCCGGATCCCGGTGGTACGCCCCGATGCCGTCCCGGATCGCGGCCCGGCCCGCCAGGCGGTTCGGCAGCGGATGACCATCGGGAACCAGCGGCGCCTCGAACACGCCGTCCTCCGTGTACATCGCGGCAATCGCGTCCGGGTCTCGGGAGATCGCCCCGGCGTACAGGTACCGCTCGAAGATTTCCTTGTGTGTGAGGGTCACTTTCTCAAGCCTACCCGCGGGCTGTGGTCAGCGGCTGCTGACGAGCAGATATCGCTCGTCGCCGATTTCCTGGCCCCAGAGGCGGGAATCATCCAGTACCCGCACCTCGGCCTCCCCACGGCAACGCAGCACGAGCGCCCGACAGGCAGCTGCGGGTAGCCCCGCACCGCTCGACCAGTGGCCCTCGACCAGTACGAGTCGGCCCTGCGGTCGGAGCAGGCTGATCCAGTGCGCCAGTACGCGACCGGGATCCGGTAGGACCCAGAGCACATGCCGCGCGAGCACCACGTCGAAGGACGACCGCGCGAACGGAAGCTTCGCCCCGTCTCCGAGGACGTAGTCGACGCCCACCCCTGCGCCGATGGTCTTCTTCCGCGCCGCCGCCAGCATTCGGGGGGCGAAGTCGACGCCACACACGTCGTGCCCGGCCCCGGCCAGCAGTACCGACAGGCTGCCGGTCCCGCAACCGACGTCGACGACCGATGCCGGCGCGGGCGGCAGAACTGGCAGCAGCAGGTCTGCCCACGCCTTCCGGACGCCGGGGTCACGCAGGCCGTGATCGGCCTCCTCGTCAAAGGCTGTCGCGTGTTCGTCCCACAACTGCCGCGCTCCCCCGGTCACCGGACCGTCCCGCTCGACCTCGGTCGCCCCGCCGAGACATTGGTGATCATCAGTCGCCCGGGGTGGCACCCAGGAGCCGGTCGTCCAATCATGTCCCGGACCGTAACGACGGGGTCCGACAGGGTGTGAGCACGGGTTACTTCACGCCACCGACCGCTGGGGCAGAAAGGGTGCGAATTGCGCGGCCACGAGATCGGCGACCGCACGTGCGTCGCGGGTTCCGTCGACCTCGATCACCGGAATGTTCAGACGCTGGGCGCTCCGTACCGCGTCCTCGCCGATCAGCCGGTCGCGCTCGATCCGATTCCGTTGCGCGAGTTGGGGGTCGCTGACCGGGGAACCGACCCGACCGGCGCGCGGAAGGCGGTCGATCTGGTACAGCCGGAATTCCTCGCTGGGTACCAGAACCACCATCCGGTCCGTCGATCCGGTGATCGGGGCGACCAGTTCCGGGCGTAGGCCCCAGCCGTCCGCCAGGATCGGACGGGGTGAGACCAGCGCCCGCAGGTCGTCCTGCACCCACTCGAAACGCTCGACGAAATTCGCCAGCGCCTTCCGCGCCATCTCCGCAGGCGTCGCCTCGATCCAGATCGCCTCCGGATCCGGTTCGGTCGGCGGCTCACCGCTCCGGATGCGCCGAGCGAGCCGACGATCGAGATGGCTCCGGGCGTCGTGGTAGTCGTAGTGGTAATGCGTCAGGCCGTACTCCTCGGCGAGAATTGCGGCCACCGTGGATTTGCCGGCCCACTGACCGCCGCCAATCCACAGGGCGCGTCGCAGGGTGGTGAATTCGTCCCATTGCATGCCTTCGAGCGTGGGGCCGCCAAACGGCAAGATCAAGTCTTGTTCTTCGCCCGAACAACTGGTCAACTGGAATTAGGAGGAACCCTCGGCCAGAGACATCCCGAGATAGACGCAGAGCGTCACCCGGTTGCCCGCGTACTCGCGGGTCAGGGCGAGCCGGGCGTCGGCGCAGGGCCACGGCTGGGCGTCGCAGCGGCAGATCCACAGCGGGCGTAGCGGCTCATGCGGGCTCGGCATGCCGTCACCGCCGCCGTGCCGTCCCCAGTGGTACCCGCTGCCGCTGGCCCAGGGTGGGGAACCGCGAACCGGTCGTGGTGGGCGCGTTCCAGCGGGGGTTGGTGTTGCGCGAGCGCGGCCGGTTCGGTGGCGGAGGCGCCACCGGGGTCGCGGACCGGGCCGGCAGGTCCGGCTTCGGGAGCACCCGGTGTCGCAGCACCGAACGGCCCCGATCGGGGCAGGACGACCACCACAGTCCGCACCGGCAGTGGAGCCACAGTCGGCGCCAGTTCCGGCGGTGCCGCAGCACCAGCAGCGCGTTGGGGTCGTCCGGGCAGAGCCTCCGCATCGCGTCCTCCTCGGTTCGTTGGAAGGGGGCCGCTCCCGTCGGGGAAGCGGAAACGGCCCCCGCAGTTCCACCCGGGCAGTTTGGGCGCCGATTGGGCAGCTCCGAGCGGTTCCACTGGTGACACTCTGCTGCGAACACCACTACGGTCGATACATGCTCGGCCCGTCCGCGCAGGTCAGGCGGACGGGCGGGGAGGCGCGAGTGAGACAGGGAAGGAGGCTGGACAGAGATGGGGAGCCAATGGGAGCGGTCACGGAGTACGTCCTCGAAGAGCTTCGGCTGTTCCGTACGTCGCGGAAGCTGAGCCAGGAGGAGTTCGGTAAGACGATCGGCTATTCGGGATCGCACGTCAGTTCGGTCGAAACCGGCCAACGCCCACCGACGAGCGAGTACATGCGACAGATCGACCAGGCGTTCGAGACCGGTGGGACCTTCGAGCGGATGCTGCTCAGGCTGTCGAAGCTGGACAGCACCCCGGCCTGGCTACGCGAGTGGATCGAGTGGGAACGGTCGGCACAGTTGCTCCGCTGGTACGAGCCGGCGTACATACCTGGCCTGTTGCAGACCGAGGCGTATGCGCGGGCGACCATGACCGGTGTGCATCTGACCCCGGAGCAGGTCGAGCAACGGGTGCAGAGCCGGCTCGACCGGCAGGCCCTGCTCACCGCCGACAACCCACCGCAGTTCGTCTTCGTTGTCGACGAGATGGTGCTGCGCCGGCCCATGCGGGGGCAGCCGACCGTGATGGCCCAGCAGCTCGACCACCTGATCACCCTCGCGGAGCTGCCGCACGTGCAGATCCTCGTGGTTCCCAGGGAGGTCGGGGTCTACCCTGGCCTACAGGGAGGCTTCATCCTGGCGACGCTTCCGGACCAGAGCGTGGTGGCGCACCTCGACCACCAGGTGCGGGCCCAGATCGTCGACCGGGCGGAGGATCTCGCCACCCTCCAGGGCACCTGGGAGGCGATCCGCAGCGAAGCCCTGCCGAGGACGCAGTCACTCGAACTGATCAGGGAAGCGGCGAAGGAGTGGACATGACCGGCGCCAACTGGCGGACGTCGACCCGCTCGGGCTCGAACGGCGGCTCCTGTGTGGAGGTCGCCGACAACCTGCCCGGCGTGGTGCTCGTACGCGACACCAAGGACCGCGACGGTGGCACGTTGAGCTTCGGCCCGACGCGCTGGCAGGCGTTCGTGACCCTCGCGAAGACCATCAACCCGGTCGGCTGACCCCGCCGAGGCACCGCGCACTCGATGATCGCGGAGAGTTCGGCCTGTCCACGCCGGCCGAACTCTCCGCGATCATGAGCAGATCGCGCCGCCAGCGGCGTACGGCGCGGTTTTCGGCGTCGGCCCGCTCAGCCGAACAGCGCCCGCCCCCAGTGGTCGTCGCCGTCGCGTACCCCGGGTGGGCAGGCGAACAGGCCGCTGGAGATGTACCGCAGGTACTCGTTCAGCAGGTCGTGGCGGGCAAGCTGGGTCTGGATCGGCACGAACTGCCGACGCGGATCCCGCTGGTACGCGATGAAGAACAGTCCCGCGTCGAGCCGGCCGAGCCCGTCCGACCCGTCGACGAAGTTGTAGCCCCGACGCAGCAGCCGCGCGCCGCCGTGCCGGCTCGGATGGGCCAGCCGTACGTGCGCCTGCTCGGCGATCACCGGCTCGCCGTCCGGACCCTTCAGTTCGAGGTCCAACTCGTCGAATTCGTCGCCGCCTCCCAACGGTGCGCCGCTGCCCTTGCTCCGGCCGATCAGCGCCTCCTGCTCGCCCAGCGAGGTCCGGTCCCAGGTCTCGACGACCATCCGGATCTTGCGGGTCACCAGGTACGACCCCCCGGTCATCCACTCCGGCCCGTCGCCCGACTGCACCCAGACCTGCTCCGCGAGGTCGGGGTCCTCCGCCTTCACGTTGGCGGTGCCGTCCTTGAAGCCGAACAGGTTGCGCGGGGTCGCCTGGTCCCGTGACGTCGAGGAGGTACGCCCGAAGCCCAGTTGCGACCAGCGCACGCTGACCACGCCCATGCCGAGGCGGGCCAGGTTCCGGATCGCGTGCACGGCCACCTGGGGATCGTTGGCGCACGCCTGCACGCACAGGTCGCCGCCGGAGATCTCGGGGCGCAGCGCGTCGCCGGGAAACCGGGGCAGCGGGGCCAGCGCGGCGGGGCGCCGGTCGCCGAGGCCGAAGCGGTCCCGCCCGTCCGCGTCCCGGAACAACGACGGGCCGAAGCCGATGGTCAGGGTGAGCTGGGACGGCGGTAGCCCGAGCGCCTCACCGGTGTCGTCCGGCGGCGCCTCCGGAAGCCCGCCGACCGCACCGATCTCCCCCGCCTCCTGGCCGGCGGTCATCCGGGCGGCGGCCACGCTCCAGTCCTGGAGCAGCGCGACCAGCCTGGCCCGGTCCTTGGTGATGACGTCGAACGCGACGAAGTGCAACCGGTCCTGCGCCGGAGTGGTGATC
>NZ_JADPUN010000126.1 GCF_015690345.1 Plantactinospora alkalitolerans
ACGGTGACCCGACCGGGCCGGCCGACGGTGACCCGACCGGGCCGGCCGACGGTGACCCGACCGGGCCGGCCGACCCGGGGGCCGGGCCCGACGGCGGCACCGGGGCCGGCGGGCACGGGTTGACCGGGATGCGGGAGCGGACCCGCCTGCTCGGCGGCCGGTTCACCGCCGGACCGACCGGCAATCACGGGTACGCGGTGACCGCGTACCTGCCCTACGACGCGGAGGCGTCCGGATGATTCGGGTACTGATCGCCGACGACCAGGCGATGGTCCGGCAGGGTTTCGGTGCGCTGCTGGCCGCCCAGCCCGATCTGCTGGTGGTCGGCGACGCCGCCAACGGGTCGGAGGCGATCACCGCCGCCCGCCGGTTGGATCCCGACGTCGTGCTGATGGACATCCGGATGCCGGTGCTGGACGGGCTGGCCGCCACCCGGCGACTCGTCGGGGACCGTCCGGGGTCGGCCCGGCCCCGGGTGCTGATCCTGACCACCTTCGACCTGGACGACTACGTCTACGAGGCGCTCCGGGCCGGAGCGAGCGGGTTCCTGCTCAAGGACGCGCCGGCCGCCGACCTGGTGCACGCGGTCCGGGTCGTCGCCGCCGGTGACGCGCTGCTGGCCCCGGCGGTGACCCGTCGGCTGATCGCCGAGTTCGCGGCCCGGCCCGACCGGGACCGGCCCCGTCCGACCACCCTGGCCGCGCTCACGCCCCGGGAGACCGAGGTGCTGCGGCTGATCGCGCGCGGCCGGTCCAATGCCGAGATCGCCGCCGCGCTGGTGGTCGCCGAGCAGACCGTCAAGACCCACGTCGGGCGGATCCTCGGCAAGCTGGACCTGCGCGACCGGGCCCAGGCGGTCGTCGTCGCGTACGAGTCCGGTCTGGTCGCGGCCGGGGAGTAGCCCTCCGGTAGCCCGGCCAGGACCACTCCGTGGCGTGACGCGCCGCCGGTGCTCGGCTCCGCATTCTTTCTCCGGAATCGACCGGAGGGAGACGGCGGATGAGATGGCAATCAGCGGTACGGGGCACGGTGGCAGGCCTGCTGGCCGTGGGGCTGCTGGTGCCGCCGCCACCTGCCGGGGCGGCCCCGGTTCCGTCGGCGCCGGCCCGGTTCGTGGACGCCTATCCGGACGTAGCCGCGACGATGCGGGCGGCCGGGGCGCCGTACGCCGACTGGGTCGCCGCCGGCCGGTCCTTCCTCGCCTTCGATCCTCGCGGCGACGGGCTGGCGGTGGAGGTGCTCGGGGATCTCGGCACCGCCGACCGGATCGCCGTGCTGGTGCCCGGGGTGGACACCACGCTGCGGAACTTCGACCGTGGGCTCGGCGGGGTGAGCCGGCGGGCGCCGTCGGCCCAGGCCCGGAGCCTGTACGACGAGATCCGGGCCGGCCAACCCGATGCCCGGGTGGCGGTGCTGGCCTGGCTGGGCTACGACCCACCGAACGGGCTGGGTCGGGCGGCGACCCGGCAGGACAGCGCCCGATCCGGAGCCCGGGCCCTGCTCGACCTGGTCCGGACGCTGGCCCGGCACCGCCCGGCCGCCACGGTAACCCTGATCGGGCACAGCTACGGCGCACTGGTGATCGGGCTCGCCGCGCCGGCACTACCGGCCCAGGTCACCGAACTCGTGACCGTGGGTGGGGTCGGGATGGGCGTGGACGAGGTCGGCGAGCTGCGTACCGGCGCGACCGTCTGGGCCGCCGAGGCACCGGACGACTGGATCCACTGGCTGCCGCCGCTCCGGATACTCGGATTCGGGCACGGTGTCCGGCCGGCGGCTCCGGGGTTCGGCGCCCGGCGGCTGCCGGTCGACGGGGTGACCGGCCACGACGGCTACCTGGTGTCGGGCACCGGGACGCTGCACGCGGCGGCCCTGGTCACGCTCGGCCGGACCGGTTCGGTGACCGGGACGGCGGTGGCGGCCCGATGAGCACCGTCGCACGGCAGCAGGCCCCGGCGCCACCGCACCGGAACGTCGACGGGCGGAATCGCGGCATCGACGGACGGAATGGCGGCATCGACGGACGGGATCGCGGCATCGACGGACGGGATCGCGGCATCGACGGGCTGCGGACGTACGCGATCGGGGGTGTGGTGCTCGGACACTGGCTGGTGACCGCCCTGGTGCTGGCCCCGGGCGGCGCGCTGCGGGCGGCGAGTCCGCTCATCACGATGCCGGAACTGGTGCCGGCGACCTGGCTGTTCCAGACGCTCGGGCTGTTCTTCTTCGTCAGCGGCTACGGCTCGGCCCGGTCCCTGCAGTCGGCCAACAGTCGTGGACTCGGGTCGACGGAGTGGCTGCGGCGCCGACTCGGCCGGCTGGTCCGGCCGGTGCTGTTGCTGCTCGGCGGCTGGACGGTGGCGCTGGCCGTCGCCGCGATGCTCGGTACTCCGGCCGCGACCCTGCGGACCGCCGCCACGCTGGTGGTCAGTCCACTGTGGTTCCTCCTGCCGTTGGTGGTGCTGATCGCCCTGACCGGTCCCCTGTCCCGGGCACTGCGCCGGTACGGACCACTGCGGTTGAGCATCGCGGCGGTGACCCTGGTCGCCCTCGGAGACCTGGCCGGACGGAACCTGTCGGACATCCGGAACTGGCCGGTGCCGCTGCCCGGCGACGGGAGCTGGCGGGTACCGGTCGCCGTGCTCGCCGCCTGGCTGGTGCCGTACCTGCTCGGCATGGCGCTGGCCGGCGGACGGCTCGGCGACCGGCGTACCGGGTGGTGGCTGCTGCTGGGCGGAGCGGCCGGGATGACCGGCCTGGTGCTGTACGGCGGCTACCCGGCCAGCGCGGTCGGCGTGCCCGGGGACGGGATGTCCAACCTCGATCCCCCGTCGCTGTTCGCGGTCTCCCTGGCTCTCGCCCAGATCGGCGCGGCCGTGCTGATCCGGCCGGCGGTGGCCGGCTGGCTGGCCCGGCCCCGCCGGTGGCGACCGGTGCACCGGCTCAACACCGCCGCGATGGGCGTCTACCTGTGGCACCAGACCATCCTGCTCGGGGTCACGGCACTCGCCGCGCTCGTCGCCCGGCTGGCCGGTTGGGGTGCCGTACCCGGTCTGCACTCGGTGCCGGACGGGCCCGGCTGGGTGCTCGCCCGGCTGGCCTGGTTGCCGCTGCTCGGCCTGGCCCTGGCGGTGCTGGTCGGCCGGCCCGGACGGTCGGAACGGCCCGGACGGTCGGAACGACCCGGACCAGGCTCTTCGCCGCCGACGGTCGGCAACCCGTCAACCGGCTTCGCCCCGACCCGTGGCGCGGGTGTACGATGACTGGCGTTCCAGGCTCGGCCGAGGAGAAGGAGGTGATCGCTGTGCGAGATAGCGATCCTCCTAGTCGTGGCCGGGCCCTTGGTCAGTCCGCCTGAGCCATTGACTCTCCTGGCCGGCTGACCCAGCTTCGCTCCGCACCGCATCCCAGGCCCTGCCGGCAACCGTCCGGCACGCCGAGGGCTGCGCGCCCCGACGGCTGTCGCCGAGTTCGAGCGTGTGGAGCCTCCCGGTCACGACTTCGTGTGCGCGTCCGCTGATCCCCAGATGTCCCTGCCCAGCCCTGCGCTGACCCGGGACGTCTCAGTCGCCACCGGAGAGCAGAATCATGAACCGTTACGTCGCCCCACTCGGCTTCACCCTCGCCGCGGCCTGGATCGTGGTGGTCTTCATGCTGGTCCGCGCGACCCCGTGAGCATCATCGGACCCGCCACCTCGGCACGGCCGCACCGCCATCCAGCGGCACAGCCGCACCGCCATCCAACGGCACAGCCGTGCCGTCCGCCCGTCACACCAACCGGGACGTCCAGACCAGGCTCATCCCCGCTGCGCAGAGCGCGAAGAGCAGCGCGATGCCCGCGTACCACTGGGTGATCTCCCGGGGTTCGGTGCGGAACCCGATCGAACTTCCCATGTCCTGGTACACCTGCTTCAACTCGCTGACCGAGGCCGCCTCGTAGAAGAAGCCCTGGGTCGTCTCGGCGAGTTCGGCGAGGGCCATCCGGTCGACCGGTACCCGCTGCACCTGGCCGCCGATGTCGACCTGACCGGAGTCCGTGCCGAACGCGATGGTCGAGACCGGCACGTTGGCCGCCTGTGCCGCCGCACCGGCCTCCTCGACGGACCGGCCCGCGGTCCGGTAGCCGTCGGAGAGCAGCACGATCCTGGCCGGCGGGACGCCCTGGGCGCCATCCGCCGGAACGGACCGGATCGCCTCCAGGGCGGTGAAGACCGCCTCGCCGGTGGCGGTCGCCTCCGCCAGCACCAGGCCGTCGATCGCTCCGGTGACCGCCGGTCGGTCCTTGCCCGGCGGTACCAGCACGTTCGCGGACTTGGCGAAGGCCACCAGGCCAAGGTTGTAGCTCGGCGGAAGTTCGGCGACGAACTGCTTGGCCGCCTCCTGGGCCGCCTCCAACCGGTTCGGTGCCACGTCGTCGGCCTCCATCGACAGCGACACGTCGATCGCCAGCATGATGGTCGCCCGTTCCAGCGGCTCCTTCCGGTCCACCGAGGGTCGTGCCATGCCGGTGGCGAGGATGAGCAGGCTCAGCAGGAAGACACCGGCGGCGGCGTGCCGGCGCCAGCCCAGCCCCTTGGGCGCGAGCGTACGCAGCAGTTCGACGTTGGTGAAACGCAGCGCGTACGTGCGGCGGTGCAGTTGCCGCCAGACGTACGCGCCGGCGAGGGCGAGCACCGGCAGTACGGCCAGCAGCCACCATGGTTGCAGAAAACGGATCATCGAGTCGTCCCCCGGGTACGGGCGTGCCGCTGCGCTGCGACGAAGCGCACCATGTCCAGCAGCCAGTCGGAGTCGGTACGGAGCCGCAGGTGCGCCGCGCCGGCGGCCCGCAGCTCGTGGGCGATCGCGGCGCGCTGGGCGGCGGCCGCGGCGGCGTAACGGCGCCGCAGGCGAGGGTCGGCTGTCTGCACCTCGTGCAGCTCACCGCTCTCGGGATCGACGACGGCGAGCACCCCGACGTCCGGCAGTTCCAACTCGCGCGGGTCGACGACCTCGATCGCGAGCACCTCGTGCCGGACCGCGAGCTTGCGCATCGGGCGTCCCCACTGCTCGGGCGGGGCCAGGAAATCCGAGATCACCACGGCCATCCCCCGCCGCCTCGGCGGTCGGTTGAGCGCGTCGACCAGGGCGCCGAGATCGGTCCGGCCGGGTCTGAGCTCCAGCCCGGCGATGGTCCGCAGCAGGCCCTGGGCCTCCTTGCGACCGGGTCGGGCCGGCAGTCGCAGCACGCCCGACCCACCGGTCGCCGAGCCGGAACCGGGGCCGGAACCGCCGGAACCGGGGCCGGCCGCCCGGCCCGGACCGGTGCCGACCACCGCGCCGATCCGGTTGCCGCCCCGCACCGTCAGGTGGGCGATCGCCGCCGCGGCGGCGACCACGAGTTCCCGTTTGAGCCAGCGGCCGGTGCCGAAGTCCAGACTGGCGGAGAGGTCCACCGCCATCCAGCTCTCCAGTTCCCGGTCCGCGACCGTACGCCGGACGTGCGGAACCGTGGTCCTGGCCGTCACCGGCCAGTCCATCCGGCGTACGTCGTCGCCGGGGCGGTATTCCCGGGACTCCCCCGCCTCGGTGCCGGGTCCCGGCAGCAGGCCGAGGTAGTCGCCCTGGAGCAGCCCGTCCAGTTTCCGGGTGACGAGCAACTGCAGTCGGGACAGTACGGCCTCGGCTCGGGCCGGATTCGGGTTGATCGGGGTACCGCTCATCATGCCGACGGGCGCCCCGGCCAGCTCGAACCGGCCGCCGGGCCCGGGGCGCCGGTTGCGGAGCCGAACGGAAGACCGGAGGTGGGACCGACCGGTGCCGGGCTGGCGTTCTGCCGGGGCGCGACCGAGGGCAGCGGAATGGTGGACATCACCCGGTCGACGACGTGGTCGGCGGGGATGTTGTCGGCCAGCGCGTCGTAGCTGAGCACCAGCCGGTGCCGGAGGATGTCCGGCGCGATGTCCTGCACGTCCTGCGGGAGCGCGTAGTCACGTCCCCGCATCAGGGCGAGCGCGCGGGTGGCCCGGACGATGCCGAGCGAGGCGCGGGGGCTGGCCCCGTACTGGATGAGCTGGGCCACGTCCGTCATGCCGTGCTCGGCCGGTGCGCGGGTGGCGAGCACCAGCCGTACCGCGTAGTCGACCAGCGCGTTGTGTACGAACACCTGGTCGGCCTTGCGCTGCAACGTGACGAGTTCGAGCGGGGTGAAGACCGACGACGGCTCCGGTGGGCTGACGCCCATCCGGTAGACGATCTCCCGCTCCTCGACGTCGGTGGGATAGCCGACGAGGATCTTCATCAGGAAGCGGTCCCGCTGCGCCTCGGGCAGCGGGTAGACGCCCTCCTGCTCGATCGGGTTCTGGGTGGCCATCACCAGGAACGGGTTCGGCACCCGGTGCGTCTGGCCGCCGATCGAGACCTGCTGCTCGGACATCACCTCCAGCAGGGCCGACTGCACCTTGGCCGGTGCCCGGTTGATCTCGTCGGCGAGCAGGAAGTTGACGAACACCGGGCCGAGTTCGACGTCGAACTTCTCACTCGACTGCCGGTAGATCCGGGTACCCACGATGTCCGCCGGTACCAGGTCCGGTGTGAACTGCACCCGGGCGAACGTGCCGCCGACCACCCGGGCGAGGGTTTCGACGGCGAGGGTCTTGGCCACCCCCGGTACGCCTTCGAGCAGGCAGTGTCCCCGGGCCAGCAGGGCGACGAACATCCGCTCCACCATCCGGTCCTGCCCGACGATCACCCGCTTGACCTCGAACAGGGCGCGTTCGAGCAGGGTCGCGTCTTCGGCCGGAGTGGAGCCCGCGGCGGGGCCGGCACCCCCGACGTCGGGCGGGGTCTGGGCGTCGGGCGTGGTCGGCTGGGCCACCGGTCCTCCACAGCGGGGTCACGGAATCGAATGGGTCGGCGCGAGGCCGACGCC
Organism: Plantactinospora alkalitolerans; assembly: GCF_015690345.1. GTDB lineage: Bacteria > Actinomycetota > Actinomycetes > Mycobacteriales > Micromonosporaceae > Plantactinospora > Plantactinospora alkalitolerans. Next base: position 6,911 of record NZ_JADPUN010000126.1, read on the forward strand.
CCCAAGCCTCGCACGTCCGCCTGGAAGCCGACGAAGGGAGAACCGGATTTGCGGTTCGCAGCCTCCGCAATCCGCAAAACGGCTCGGGATGGGTAGACATAGGGGGAGTTTCCATGTGTACGATGCAGCGAATCGCCGGGCGGCTCCCCCCGTGGCCGCCCGGCGATCTCTACACTCCGGCCGCCGTAGACTCGCCGCCGTGAACGACACCTCCTCCGCAGAACCGCCCCGGATCTGCTCGGCCCGTGGCTGCCGGGCCCCGGCGGTCTGGGCACTGCGCTGGAACAATCCCCGGCTGCACACTCCGGAGCGGAGGAAGGTCTGGCTCGCCTGCGCCGCGCACCGGGAATCGCTCGGCGAGTTTCTCGGCGCGCGCGGGTTCCTTCGGGAGGTAGCACCGGCCGACGGATCGCCTACGCTCGACACGTGAGCGAGCGAGGCGGCAACCCGGGCCAACGGTGCGACCGACGGGCGAACGGGGCGGCGAGGTGAGTGAGCGCGGCGAGCAGCCGCCGGTCGGCGCCGTACCGGCGGAGCCGGTGAGCGGTCCCGTACCGCCGGAGCAGCCGGTCGGCGGTCCCGTACCGCCGGAGCAGCCGGTCGGCGGACCGACGGATCCGCTGGAGCCGTGGCCGGACACCGTCCGGTGGCAGCCCGTGTCCCGGGACCTGATCTGGGTGGAGGCGCTGCGGCTCAGCATCGGAATGCTGGTCGTGATCGTGGGTCTCCTGGTCGGCCTCGTCCTGACCGGCAGTTGGGCGTTCGGTCTCGCGCTCGGCCTGACCGTCGTGCTGACCATCTGGCGGCTGCTGGTGATCGCGCGGGCGGTCCGGGCCTGGGGGTACGCCGAGCGCGACAACGACCTGCTCGTCCGGCACGGGCTGGTGGTCCGGCGGCTGTCGATCGTCCCGTACGCCCGGATGCAGTTCGTGGACGTCACCGCCGGGCCGCTGGAGCGGGCGTTCAAGCTCGCCACCGTCCAGTTGCACACCGCGGCGGCGGCGAGCGACGCCCGGGTGCCGGGCCTGCGGCCCGCCGAGGCGTCCCGGCTAAGGGATCGGCTCACCGCCCTCGGCGAGGACCGGGCGGAGGGTCTGTGACAACGGGCGACGTCACCGAACCCCGGCGGCGGCTGCATCCGCTGAGCCCCGTGCTGCAGTCGGCGAAGTCCCTGGTGGTGATCGTCGCCGCGCTCTCCTGGTCGACCCTGTCCCAGGTCGGGATCGGCTTCTTCAGCCTGCTGGTGGCGGTGCTCCTGATCGGCGCCGTCGTGCTCTCGGTGATCAGTTGGTACAACACCGGCTATCACGTGGTCGGGCGGGAGCTGCGGATCCACGAGGGCCTGCTGTGGCGCCGGACCCGGGCCATCCCGCTGGAACGGTTGCAGTCGGTGGAGGTGGTACGACCGCTGCTCGCGCAGCTCACCGGCCTCGCCGAACTCCGGCTGGAGGTGGTCGGCGGCGGCAAGACGGAGGCCCCGCTGGCGTACGTCACGGTGGCCGACGCGGTGGTCCTCCGGGAGCGCCTGCTGGCGCTGGCCGGTCGGGCCCCGCAGACCGCGCCGATGGCGTTCACCGAGGTCCCCGGGTGGTCCGGCGCGGCGCCGCCCGGCCAGTCCACGGTGGCATCGCCGGACCGGCCCGGGGCGGCTGGTCCGGGGCAGCCGGCGACCGGGTCCGGCC
>NZ_JADPUN010000353.1 GCF_015690345.1 Plantactinospora alkalitolerans
GGCAAGGAGAACGTCGCGAACGGCTTCAAGATCGGTCTGCTGCTACCCGAGTCGAAGACCACCCGGTACGAGACCTTCGACCGTCCCCTCATCACCCAGAAACTGAACGAGCTCTGCGCCAAGTGCCAGGTGCTGTTCCAGAACGCCGACCAGGACGCCGCCAAGCAGCAGTCGCAGGCCGAGTCGATGCTCACCCAGGGCGTCAAGGTGCTCATCCTGGACGCGGTCGACGTGAAGGCGGCGGGCGCGATCGTCAACAACGCCCAGTCACAGGGCGTACCTGTCGTGGCGTACGACCGGCTGGCCACCGGTCCGGTGACCTTCTACGTCTCGTTCGACAACCGCCGGGTGGGGCAGATCCAGGGGCAGTCCCTGCTCGACAGCATCAGCTCCGGCGGTGATCCGAAGCGCGGTCAGATCGTGATGGTCAACGGCTCCCCGACGGACGCGAACGCGGCCGACTTCAAGGCCGGTGCGCACTCCGTACTGGACGGCAAGGTCAACATCGGCCAGGAGTTCGACACCCCGGACTGGTCGCCGGACCGGGCGCAGCAGGAGATGGACCAGGCGACCACCGCGCTGGGCCGGGACAAGATCATCGGGGTGTACTCCGCCAACGACGGCATGGCCGGCGGCATCATCGCCTCGATGCGGGGCAGTGGCTTCAACACGCCGCTGCCGCCGGTGACCGGTCAGGACGCCGAACTCGCCGGGATACAGCGGATCCTGGCCGGCGACCAGTTCATGACCGTCTTCAAGTCGATCCGCCCGGAGGCGAGCATCGCGGCGGAGATGGCCATCGCCGCCGCCACCGGCAAGGACTTCAGCGGGCAGGACACCACGCAGCGCAACAACGGAACCCGGGACGTCACCTCGGTGCTGCTCAATCCCGTCGCGGTGACCCGGGACAACATCAAGGACACGGTGATCAAGGAGGGTTTCTACACGCCGCAGCAGATCTGCACCGCCCAGTTCGCCCAGGCGTGCACCCAGGCCGGTATCTCCTGAGCCCGGACGGGGGTCGAGCAGCCGTGACCGGTACGCCGGTACTCGCGATGTCGGGCATCTCCAAGCGGTTCGGTGCGGTCCAGGCCCTCTCCGACGTCTCCCTGGAGGTGAACACCGGCGAGGTGGTCGCCCTGGTCGGTGACAACGGCGCCGGGAAGTCGACCCTGATCAAGGTGATCGCCGGGGTGAACCCGGCCGACAACGGCGAGGTCCGCTGGGAGGGACGGCCGGTCCAGATCGGCAAGCCCTCCGACGCCACCGCGCTGGGCATCGCCACCGTCTACCAGGACCTGGCACTCTGCGACAACCTCGACGTGGTGGCGAACCTCTTCCTGGGGCGCGAGGTGACCCGGGTCGGGGTGCTGGACGAGATCGCCATGGAGCGGCGGTCCCGGGAACTGCTCACCAGCCTCTCCGTGCGGCTTCCCTCGGTCCGGGTGCCGGCCGCCGGACTCTCCGGCGGGCAGCGTCAGTCCGTGGCGATCGCCCGGTCGCTGCTCGGCGAGCCGAAGCTGGTCCTGCTGGACGAGCCGACCGCGGCGCTCGGCGTGGCACAGACCGCCGAGGTACTCGACCTGATCGAGCGGCTCCGTGGCCGGGGCCTCGGAGTGCTGCTGATCAGTCACCAGCTGGCCGACGTCCGGGCCGTCGCCGACCGGGTGGTGGTGCTGCGGCTGGGACGCAACGCCGGTGTCTTCGACCCCGACCGGACCAGCCAGGAGGAGATCGTCCAGGCGATCACCGGGGCGCTGGACAACGCGGTCACCCGGCGCCGGGCCCGGGTCGAGGAGGGCACGGCGACGGCGCCGCGCTCGCCGGACGAGGACCAGCCGGCATGAGTGGGCGTGTCGGGCGGACCGGCCCGTGCCGCGCCGCACCGGAGCGACCAGACAGCCAGATCGGGGGTACGGCGTGAGCACGGCGACGACCAGTCCGGAACCACCCGCCGGCGACGGTATCCAGTCCCCGGGGCCGTCCCGGCTCAATCCCCTGGCGGCGGCCCGCCGTCGGCTCCGTACCGGCGAACTCGGCGCCTGGCCGGTGATCATCGGTCTGATCGTCATCTGGGCGGTCTTCCAGTCCCTCAACGACGCGTTCCTCACCCCGCAGAACCTGTCCAACCTGGCATTGCAGATCGCCGCGACCGGGACGATCAGCGTCGGCGTCGTCCTGGTGCTGCTGCTCGGCGAGATCGACCTGTCGGTGGGTTCGGTGGCGGGCGTGGGCGCGGCCGTGCTGGCGGTGCTGACCGTCCGCAACGGCTGGGGGGACGTGGCGGCGATCATCGCCGTGGTCGTCCTCGGCGTCCTGATCGGCATCCTGCACGGCAGTGTCTTCGCCCGGCTCGGCGTACCGGCCTTCGTGGTCACCCTCGCCGGCAACATCGGTTGGCAGGGATTGCAGCTCTACCTGCTCAGCCCGGAGGGGACCATCAACCTGCCGTACACCGGGCCGATCGGCGATCTCACGCACACCAACCTGAGTACGCCGCTGGGCTGGGTGGTCGGCGCGATCGCGGTCGGTCTGTACGCGGTCGCGGTGCTGGTCGACAGCCAGCGCCGGCGTGCGGCCGGGCTGCCCATCCGCAAACCGGTCGGCTCGCTGCTGCGGGTGGCCGGGCTGGCGGTGCTGGTCGCCGCCACGGTGGCGGTGCTCAACGCCTGGCAGGGAGTACCGGTCGCCCTGCTCATCTTCGTCGGCCTGGTCGTGCTGGTGGACCTGATGCTCCGGCGCACCCGCTACGGTCGCGGCATCTTCGCCGTCGGCGGCAACGTCGAGGCCGCCCGGCGGGCCGGCATCAACGTGTCGCTGATCCGGATCTCGGTCTTCGCGCTGACCTCCGCGCTCGCCGCCTTCGGTGGCATCCTGACCGCCTCCCGGGGCTTCTCCGCGAGCCAGTCCACCGGGGCCAGCGACACGTTGCTGATCGCCATCGCGGCGGCCGTGGTCGGCGGGGTGAGCCTGTTCGGCGGTCGGGGATCGACCTACGGCGCGCTACTGGGCAGCCTGGTGCTCGGCTCGATCACCTCCGGCATGTTCCTGCTGCAACTCAACTCGGCCGTTCGTTTCATGATCACTGCGGCGGTGCTGCTGGCGGCCGTCATTCTTGACTCGTTGTCGCGGCGCGGTCGTCGGGCGAGCGGCCGGCAGTGAACCGACGTCCGTCCGGGAGGTCGGCAGTGCAGCCGCGTCCGCCCGGGAGATCGGCAGTAGTGCCTCCGCGTCCGCCCGGGAGATCGGCAGTAGTGCCTCCGCGTCCGTCCGAGCGGCCGGCAGTGCAGCCGCGTCCGCCCGGGAGATCGGCAGTAGTGCCTCCGCGTCCGTCCGAGCGGCCGGCACGCGACGGCCGTCCGGGCGGAGGGTCGGCGGTGCACCGGTACCGGTGTCCGGATCGGTGGACGGCAGGGCGGAGACCCGGACGAGCGCGTCGAGATGGCCCATCGGGGTTCCGTCCCGGGCGAGCTGCTGACCGGTGATCCAGACCCACTGGTTGTCGTAGTACGCCGACAGGTCGAGGCGGACGAACTCGACCAGCAGGAAGAGGGTGTGGCCGCCGTACCGCCAGTCCTCCTTGGCGATCTCGAGGACCGTACCGGGCCGTGGCACGTTCGGTAGCGTCGGCGGCGGGGTGGTCATCGGAACCGCCGGGCCGCGGTGTTGCGGCGTACGCCCACGTCGGCACAGGCGGGGCAGCTCAGGCCGCCGCCGCAGATCGCACACCAGCGGCGGGATGTGCGATACGCGCAGAGTCCGGCGATGAAACCCAGCATCATCCCGGCGATCGCGACCGCGGTGACAAACATGCGGGTCCTCCAATTGAACGACTGAAAGTTACCTTTGCGTCGCCCATGGCAACCTGCAAGACCGCGAGCCGAGATCGCGAGCGAGTGAGCAATTGAGCGTCATGAATCATCGGCCCGGCGGGCTCCGGCTCGGGTAAGGGGCCTCGTCTCGGAGATCATCCCGCTCGTCGCGGGTCTGCGGGCGTGACATAATAGTGAGTCAAGCTCACTATGAGGGGCATACATGGTTACCGACAAACACTATGCCGCGCTCGACCAGGTACTCGAACTCGCCGTGCTGATCAACGACGACATGACCCGCAGCCTGGCCCAGGACGGCCTGACCGTTTCGCGTACCCACCTGCTCTGGGAACTGCGCCGTCGCGGACCGAGCACCCAGCGGGACCTCGCCGACGCGTTGAAAGTCAGCGCCCGCACCGTCACCGGACTCGTCGACGGGCTGGAGGCGACCGGATTCGTGACCCGCCAACCGCATCCGACCGACCGGAGGGCGACGCTCGTCACGTTCACCGAGCGGGGGGTGCGGACGGTCGAGGAGATGGAACGCGGCCAGCAGGAGTTCGCCCGGTTGCTCTTCGCCGAGATGCCGGAGGAGCGGCTCGACTGCTTCAGCGAAGCGCTCGGCGAGATCCTGATCCGGCTGCGCGAGGCCAGCCGGCTGACCGACCCTCGGGGAGGAGACCAGTGACGACCACCGGCCCAGCGAAGACCCGTACCCGGGTGCTGCCGCTGCTGCGCAAAGCTGCCGCGTACGAGGTGACCACGTGGCGCAGCCTGTACCGCTGGATCCGGCGCCGGCCGGTGGCGCCGGAGGGCGCGACGGCGTTCAGCTACGCGGGCGTGGTGACCCCGCTTCTGATCGTCTTCATCGTCGTGTCGGCGATCGAGATTCCGATCCTCGACCTGATCCTGCCCTGGAAGACGGCCAGGATCATCGCCGCCGCGGTGGGTGTCTACGGACTGTTGTGGATGATCGGCCTGCTGGCGAGCCTACGGGTCCACCCGCACGTTCTCGGCGACGCCGGCATCCGGATCCGCAACGCCGCGTCGATCGACGTGACCCTGCCGTGGGACGCCGTCGAGACGGTCCGGAAGCGGTACCGTTCGCTGGAGTCGAGTCGGGCCGTCCAGGTGGACCGGACCGGAGCCACCATCGTGTTGAACATCGGCACCGCCAGCCAGACCAGCGTCGACATCGTGCTGCGCCGGCCGATGGTCGTGCCGGTGCGGAAGGGCGCCGACGAACCCGTGCACGAGGTGCGCTGCTACGCCGACGACCCCGAAGGGTTCGTCGCCCGGGCCCGCCAGCACCTCACCGCCGGCCTGCCGGACCGGGTCGCCGGATAGCGCCCGCCGGTGCGCCGGGACCGGCCCGGTACAGCAGGTCGGGCGCATCACCAGCGCGTCGTCCGCCACCCCCGCGTGGCGCCGCGTCGACCGTCCGTGGTGTTGTTGGCAGATGACCGCGCCCGTCGACTTCGTCACCCTGCTCGCCGGGCCGGTGCTGCCGGCGGCGCGGGGGATGCTCGGCTGCACCCTGTCCGCTGGCGGCGTCACCGTCCGGATCACCGAGGTGGAGGCGTACGCCGGCAGTGGCGGGGACCCGGCGTCGCACGCGCACCGGGGGCGCACCCCACGCAACTCGGTGATGTTCGGTCCGGCCGGGTACGCCTACGCGTACTTCACCTACGGCATGCACTGGTGCATGAACGTGGTCACCGGGCCGGACGGCGAGGCGTCGGCGGTACTGCTCCGGGCCGGTGAGGTGGTGGACGGGCTCGATGTCGCGCGGCGCCGGCGCACCGCCGTACGCCGGGATGTGGATCTGGCGCGTGGGCCCGCGCGGCTCTGCGCGGCGCTCGGCCTGGACGGCGCCGTCTACGGTCGCTACCTCCTCGGTGACGGGCCGGTACGGCTGCGCCCGCCGGCCACGCCGGTTCCGCCGGAGGCGATCTCCGCCGGTCCACGGGTCGGAGTGACCGGCGCACACGACCTGCCGTGGCGGTTCTGGATCGCCGGCGACCCGTCGGTCAGTGCCTACCGGCGGCACGTCGCCAGGGCCCGGACGTCGGCCGGCCGGCGCGGTACCGCCCAGCGGTGAGGCCGCCCAGCGGTGAGGCCGCCCAGCGGGCCGGTTGCGGATGGTCCCCGACGAGACGCCCGGCACGTCGGGGCCCGCGCCATGGCGGGGAAGCCACGGCGCGGGCCTGACGTCGGGTACGACCCGTCGTCGGCGGACTACCGGTCAGGCGTCGTCGGATCAGGCGTCGTCGGATCAGGCGTCGTCGGTCGGGCGTCGTCGATCAGGGGAAGGTGGTCAGGTACTGCACCTGGTTGGCGGCGTTGGCCGTACCGCCGGTGTTGTTGATGATCCGGTTGATCGTGCCGACCCCGCCCAGCGAGACCGTCACCATGTTGTGGAACCGCACGCCCGAGGTGACCGGCACCTCGAAGGAGCGTTCGTTCACCACCGCGGGATTCACGTTGAAGTAGCAGTAGCTGCCCAGTCCCCACGCCTCGTGGCTGGTCACCGAGTCCGACACCTTGTACGCCGGATACCCCCGGGTGGAGCCGTTCATGAAGGCCGCCTGGTTGGGTGGGTCGTACGGCTTCTCGTTCTGGAAGAAGTACGTCCGTCCGCCGTTGCCGTTCCAGATCACCTCGGTCTTCTGGTAGTGCTCGACGAAGAGGCCGTACATGGTGACGTTGGTGCCGTTGACCACGAGACCGGTGTCGGCGGTGTTGACGTTCCATCCGTAGGTGCCGGCGTTGCCGTGATCGGCCCGCCACAGCCACATGTGGTCACCGATCACGTGATTGCTGTTGATCCGCAGGCTGGTGGTGGCCTTGCCGGCGACCGCGCCACCGATCCGGAAGAAGACGTCGTGCAGCGATGTCGGGTTGGCCGCGTGGCTCGCCGACGAGCCGGTCGGGCCGACCTCCAACAGCACCGGCGAGTTGGTGGTTCCGGCCTCGAACATGATGCCGGCGACCTTGACGCCGTCGACGTCGGCCACGGTCATCGCGGTGATGCCGTTCTGCGGTTCCAGCGTCGCCAGGCCGAGGCCGAGGACGACGGTGTCCGGCCTGGTGACCCGGATCGTCTCGTTGATCCGGTAGAGGCCGGGCGTGAAGAGCAGGTCCCTGCCCTGGGCCAGCGCCGCGTTGATGGTCGCCGCCGTGGTGCCGGGGCGTACCACGTAGAACTGGCTGAGCGAGATCGACGACCCGGCGGGAGTCTTGCCGTACCAGCTCGTGCCCTGGGTGTTGGTGCGGACCGCCGGTACGAAGACCCGGTACTCGCCGCTGCCGTCGACGTACAGGAACGGCTTCTCCCGGACCACCGGCGTCTGGCCGACCACGGTGTGCGACGGGTTCGGGAAGTGCGGCGGCGGTGCCCCGGTCACGCCGGTGAACACCATGTTCCAGACCGAGCCGGTCCAACTGCCGAACTCGCTGTTGCGGGAGAACCACTGCTGCTGGGAACCGGAGACCACCATGCCGTCGATCTTGGTGTCGGCCATCAGGCCGCCGCTGGACCAGCCGTCACCGCCGTTCCAGAGCTGGATCTGGTTCTGCGTGCCGCGCAGGTGCATCCGACGGTACGGCGCGGCCTGCGACACCGCCCAGCGTTCCACGGTCACCCCGGAGGGCAGGGTCACCGAGAGGTTCTCGGCCGCCCGCCAGAAGTTCTGGGTGGCGTTGCCGCCCATCCAGAACGCCTCGGCCCGGACGTGCCCGTTGAGGTTCACGTCGTCGGGGGAGAGGCCGAGACCGGCGACCTGGGTGAAGAAGCCGAGGTTGACGTCGGCGGTGTAGCTGCCGGGCTTGAACAGCACGGCGTACCGGTCCGGCGCGAACTGCGCGGTCTCCTGCTGGGTGAAGATCGTGTTCAGTCGGCTCTGGATCGTGGCGGTCGGCGTCGACGGGTCGAAGACGAAGGTGTTCGGGCCGAGGTTGGGGTTGCGCGGGTCGGTCGGCTCGACCGGATCCCCGGGCCCGGGGCCACCGCCGCCGAACTCGCCGATGACCTGGAACTCCCAGAGCGAGTAGCCGTAGCCGGTGGCGCGGGCGGTGCCGTACATCCGGACGTACCGGCCGGTGCCGGAGACGGTGAGCGTCTGGTTGCCGCCGGTGGCGGTGGTACTGGAGTAGACGCTGGTCCACGTGCTGGCGTTCTCCGACACCTGGATCTGGAACGCCCGACCGTAGGCGGCCTCCCAGCGCAGCACGACCTGGCTGATCGCGGCGCTGGCACCGAGGTCGACCTGGAGCCACTGTGGATCACTGAACGCACTGGACCAGCGGGTGCCGTTGTCGCCGTCGACCGCCGCCGAGGCCGGGGTTCCGCCGTTCTCGGTGGACGATGCCGTGGCCGGTCTGCCCTGGGAGATCAGCGCCGGTGCGGCGTTCGCGGCCGGTACGGGGCCGGCGAACGGGGTCAGGGCGAGCAGCAGCGATGCCGCGACCATCCCGGCGAGCGGCCGGGTCCTGGCTCGGCGGCCAGGACGGGCCTGGGAGAGAAAACGCTGAAAAATCATGATCCTGCCTGTCCGTGCGGAGGTGTCGGCGCCGCCTCTGGTGCAGCGGAGGCGGGCGTCGGGGATTGGCGGAGCGGTGTGCTGCTGTCCGGTGTCGACCTGCCGAAAATCGCCACCGGCGAGGCGTCGTCGCCTGGTCGGGGATGGACTGTTGGAGAG
>NZ_JADPUN010000174.1 GCF_015690345.1 Plantactinospora alkalitolerans
GCGCTCGACGAGATGCTGCTCGACGAGGCGGCCCGGGTGACGGCCGCGAGATCATCGGTGTCGGCCCGCTCGGCGGCACTCGCCGCGGCGGCGGCGACGCTGAGCACGGTCCCCTCCACCGGTCTCGCCACCGCCGCGTACGCCGTGCTACTGGCCGTCCGGAGTGCCGCCGCGAGTGCCCGGCCGCGTACCGCCGGAACGTCGTAGAGGGCGTCGGCCATCCCTCGGAGGATCTGCGAGACGATCACGCCGGAGTTGCCACGGGCGCCCAGCAGCGCGCCCCGGGCCAACAGCCGTAGCACCCGTCCGTGCGGCGAATGTCCGGCGTCGTCCGCGTCGTCCGCGTCGTCCGGGTCATCCGCGTCATCCGCGTCATCGGGGTCATCCGCGTCATCCGGGTCCAGCCGCAGCGCCTGCTCGGCCGAGGTGAGCGTGAGCACCAGATTGGTCCCGGTGTCCCCGTCCGGTACCGGGAAGACGTTGAGCTGGTTGATCTCGTCCTGGTGCCGCTTGAGCGCGGCCAGCCCGGCCACGCACCACCGGCGCAGGGCGGCGGCGTCAAGGGTCTGCAGCACGGCGAGAAGCCTACTGGCGCCCCCTGACCCACCGCTGGCACAGCCGTGCGATCTTCCGCTCCGCGTGGCCGGCGAAGACGCCCGCCGAGCCGGCCCCAGGAACGCGGGTGGAGCCGATTGGCCTGGCGGACCGGGCATCGGGTAACCTGGCCAGGTTGCTGGGCGGCACCCTGCCCGCGACCTGACGAACGATCAATTCCAGGAGTATCCCGTGGCTAGCGTGTGCGACATCTGTGGCAAGGGGCCTGGCTTCGGCCACAACGTGTCCCACTCGCACCGGCGGACCAACCGCCGCTGGAACCCGAACATCCAGTCGGTGCGGACCCCGGCGGGCGGCGGCACGACCCGCAAGCTCCAGGTCTGCACCTCGTGCATCAAGGCTGGCAAGGTCGCCCGCGCCTGAGCACCGCCTGAGCACGTCGTAACGTACCAATAGCCGCCGGGCACCACCCGGCGGCTATTGGCGTGCCCGGAATGCCTTCCGTTCCGGCCTGGCCGAAAGATCCGAGCGAAAGGGCTCAGGGCGAGCAACCTCAGAGCGAACGGGCTCAGAGCGAACGGCCGAAGGACAGGACGTCCGGCTCGTCGCGGTAGAAACCGAAGTCCTCGATCCGCTCGTACCCACTGCGCTGGTAGAGCGCGATCGCCTCGGGCTGCCGGTCACCACACTCCAGGATCAGCCGGCGCCGGCCGTACCCGCGGGCGGAGCGCTCGACCGCCGCCAGCAGCGACCTGGCGATCCCGCGCCCCCGCGCCGTCGACGCCACGTACAGCCGCTTCAGCTCGGCGACCTCGCCGGAGTTCCCGTGGGAACGCCAGCCGGCGCAACCGACCGGAACGCCATCCAGGTACGCCACCAGGAACGCACCGGACGGCGGGACGAACTCGGACGGCGCGACCGGGGTCTCGTCGCCCTCGCCGCCGTACCGGGTCGCCAGGTCGGCGAGCGCGGCGCCGACCAGTTCCCGCGCCACCGGGGAGTCGTAGCGTTCGGAACGCATCTCCAGCTCACTCACGCGCGCAAGAGTACGACCTTGACCGGTCCTTACCGGCCCCGGGTCCGACCCTGCACGGAGGTGGTCCCAACCGGCGGCCCTTCAGCGGAAGTGGTCCCAACCGGCGGCACCCTTGTACGTCCTTCCGTCCACCGTCACTCCGGCACCGTGCACCACGTGACCTATCAGCCGGAACCCGGTGGGCAACGGCAGGTCCTCCGGAAAGGCCGCGACGATGGCATGGTCGTCGCCTCCGCCGAGCACCCAGCCGAGCGGATCCACCCCGAGGGCGTGCGCCGCGTCCCGCATCTGGTCCGGCACCTCGAACGCCGCGCCGAGCAGGTCGATCCCGACCCGGCTCGCCGCCGCCACGTGACCGAGATCGGCGAGCAGTCCGTCCGACACGTCGATCATCGCGGTGGCGCCGTGCCGAGCCGCCTGTGGACCCGCCCCGTACGGCACCTCGGGTCGCCGGTACGCCTCGACCAGCACCTTCGGGGTACGGAATCCGCGGGACAACACGGTGTACCCGGCGGCGGCGTACCCGAGGCGTCCGGCGAGTGCGACGACGTCACCGGCGCGCGCGCCGCTGCGTACCACCGGGGCACGACCCCCGAGGTCGCCGAGGGCGGTGACCGCGATGGTCAGGGTGGGACTGGCGGACATGTCCCCGCCGACCACGCTCGCACCCACCCGGGCGGCCTCGGCGGCGAGACCGTCGGCGAGTTCCTCGGCCCACTGCGCCTCCAGGTCCGGCGGCATGCAGAGGGCTACCAGCAGAGCGGTCGGCACCGCGCCCATCGCCGCGATGTCGGCGAGGTTCGCCGCCGCCGCCCGATGTCCGATGTCCACCGCAGTCGCCCAGTCCCGCCGGAAGTGCCGCCCCTCGACCAGTACGTCCGTGGAGGCGACCACCCGGCCGTCCGGGGCGTGCACCACCGCCGCGTCGTCGCCGGGCCCGAGCAGTGTGGCGTGCCCGCTGGCCAGCCGTGCCGTCACCCGGGCGATCAGACCGAACTCGCCGGCCCGTGCGACGCTCACGCCTGCCCCCGACCGCACTGGTCGCCGGACAGGAGCCGGCATCTTCCCGGCCCGGTCACGCACACACCGAGCCGGACGATTCGATCGCTCATCGTGTCTCCCTTGACCACCGATCGGGATCCGACCTGCTCCGTACGGTATTTTCACGGTCGAGCCGCTCGGCGGCGGACGGGAGGCGGGTCGTGGTCCAGGCGTACATCCTCATCCAGACCGAGGTCGGAAAGGCACGTGACGTGGCCGCGCACATCTCGGATATTGCCGGAGTCGTCCGGGTCGACGCGGTCACCGGCCCGTACGACGTGGTCGTGCTCACCGAGGCGCACACCGTGGACGAGCTCGGCAAGATGATCGTCAGCAAGGTGCAGTTGGTGCCGGGCATCACCCGCACGCTGACCTGCTCGGTGGTGCGGCTGTAGATGGAACGCACCACGATGCCGGGGCAGCCGGAGGCGTCCCGGCCCGAGTCGGCCACCACCACCGACCCCGGCGAGCGGACGGAGCGGCGTGGCCCGGACCGGACCACCCGACAGGCCGCGCTGTGGGCGACGGTGGTCGCCCTGCCGCTGACCGCCCTCGTCGCGGTGCTGGTCTTCGGACAGCTCAACCCGGACCCGGTGGCTCCGCCCGAGCCGTCGCCCAGTTCGGCCCGTCCGCAGTCGACCGCGCCGGTCGAGATGGCCGCGCCGGCACTGGCCGAACGACCGGCCACCGTCTGCCGGGCCCTGCTGTCCCGGCTGCCGGCCTCGATCCGCGACCTCGGCCAGCGCCCGGTGACGGCCGGACCGGAGCAGAACGCCGCGTACGGTGATCCGGCTCTCACCGTGACGTGCGGAGTGCCGAAGCCGACGGTCGCGCCGACCGCGGACGTGTGGATGGTCAACAAGGTCTGTTGGCTCACCGAGCACGGCGACGCCGGCCTGGTGCTGACCACTGTGGACCGCGAGGTGCCGGTGCGGCTCGTCGTACCGCAGGGGCAGGAGCAGACTATCCAGTGGGCCGCCCCGGTGTCCGAGTCGCTGATCGCCTCGGTGCCGTCGGTGCCGGACGTCCCGACCGGCTGCGTCGGGGGCTGACAACCGCCGTGACCGACGCGCCGTCGCGGGTGCGCCGGCCGCCCGGCGGAGCATTCGTTCGTCAATGCAGGCCGGTACCCCGACGCAAGGCGGTCCGGATCAGCCGGTTCACCAGCTTCGGATACTCCAACCCGGTCGCGGCCCACATCTGCGGGAACATCGACCTCGGGGTGAACCCCGGCATGGTGTTGATCTCGTTGAGATAGACGTCCAGATCCGGGGTGACGAAGAAGTCGACCCGGGCCAGCCCGGCACAGTCCAGCGCGGTGAAGGTACGGCAGGCGTACTCCTGCACCTGCCGGGTCACCCGGTCCGGCAGGCCGGCGGGAATGACGTACTCGGAATTCTCGTCGAGATACTTCGCCTCGAAGTCGTAGAAGTCGCGTTCGGCCACCTTCACCTCGGCCAGCAGCGATGCCTCGGGGCCGCCGCCGGCCTCCGCCTCCAGCACCCCGCACTCGATCTCCCGGCCGACGATCGCGGCCTCGACCAGCACCTTCGGGTCGATCTGCCGCGCCAGCGCGACCGCCTTGTCCAGGTCGTCCCAGTCGGAGACCTTGCTGATCCCGACCGAGGAGCCGGCCCGGGACGGCTTGACGAAGACCGGAAGTCCGAGCCGCTGCTTGTCCTCCTCGGTCAGGCTGACCCCGTTGCGCAGCACCACGTACGGGCCGACCGGGATCCCCTCGGCCATGGCGAGCTTCTTGGTGAACTCCTTGTCCATCGCCGCCGCCGAGGCGAAGACGTTGGCACCGACGTACGGAATGCCGGCCATCTCCAGCAGTCCCTGGATGGTGCCGTCCTCCCCGTAGGCGCCGTGCAGTGCCGGGAACACCACGTCGACGTCGGCCAGCGCCTGGGGCCCCTCGGCGGGATCCAGCATCATCAGCCCGCCGCCGGTCGGGTCGGCCGGCAGCACGACACTCGAGCCGGCGGCCGCGGTGATCTCCGGCAACTGGCGCTCCGTGATGGCGAACCGGGCTGGGTCACCGTCGGTGAGGACCCACTGACCGGCCCGGGTGATGCCCACCGGGACCACGTCGTACTCGTCCGGGTCCAGCGCGGCGAGGATGCTGCCCGCGCTGACGCAGGAGATCGCGTGCTCGGTACTGCGCCCGCCGAAGACGACGGCCACGCGGGTCTTGCCTGGGGTGGTCACTCCGGTCACCTTTCGTTCGCGTCACCGCTTGTTCGCGTCACCGCTCGGGCCTCGCACCGTTCCGGCGCGGCGGACGCCGATCGCCACCTGGATCTCGATCGCGACCGCTCACACCACAACCACGGAAGGTACCCGCCGGGGGCGCCGCCTCGCTCCTCGTACGCCCACCGGGGTGACCCTACTCTGCGTGGCCAACTTCCGGGTCTACACCCCTTTTCAGGAACGGGAAACCACCGCCGGGGAAGTAGAACGAACACGATACGTAGGCGGTTGCGAACTGTGGCCGAAGCGACTGGAGCGCCCTGAGGTGCCGCTGCGTCGTCGTGGTTGGCGCGGGCCGTCTAGGCTCCTCGTCTTGTGAGTTCCGATTCGGTTATCGAGAGCCTGACTGTCGCGGTGAGCGCCAATCCCGAGGACGTTCCGCTGCGACTCCATCTGGCGGGGCTGCTGCTCGACGCGGGTCGGCCCGCCGAGGCCATCGCGCAGGTCGGGCAGGCACTCGCCCGGAACCCCGCCGACGCCGCGGCGCAGTCACTGATGCAGCGGGCGCTCGGCGGCGGACCGGCAACGGACCGGGCGGTCGGATCGAGCGCACCCGGGCCGGCCAGCGGGCCGACTGCCGGGGCTCCCACCGGATCGACGGCCGACGCGCCCGGACCGGGCGGCACGGCGGGACCGGGCGGCACGACGGGACCGGGCGGCACGACGGGACCGGGCGGCACGACGGGACCCGGCTTCCCGCCGCCGACCGACGATCCGCTGGCCGCCTACGAGAGCGAACTCGCCGACGTGGTGCCGCCCCGTTTCGCGTCGGCCGGCGACGAGCCGGAGCCGGTGGTCGGGAACGCCGACCGGATGTTCGACGTGGAGACCTCGACGATCCGGCTCCGCGACGTCGGCGGGATGACCGACGTCAAGGAGCGCCTGGAACTAGCCTTCCTCGGCCCGCTGCGCAACCCGGAACTGCGCAAGTTGTACGGCAAGAGCCTGCGCGGCGGCCTGATGCTGTACGGCCCGCCCGGCTGCGGCAAGACGTTCCTGGCCAAGGCGATCGCCGGGGAGATGGGGGCGAAGTTCATCTCGTTGTCCATCGTGGACGTGCTGGACATGTGGATCGGGAACTCCGAGCGGAACCTGCACGAGTTGTTCCAGGCGGCTCGGCGCAGCGCGCCGTGCGTACTCTTCCTCGACGAGGTGGACGCCCTCGGGCACAAGCGGTCCAAGGTGACGTCGAGCAACATGCGGACGCTCGGCAACCAACTACTCGCCGAACTCGACGGGGTGGAGGGCAACAACGAGGGCGTCTTCGTGCTGGCCGCCACGAACACGCCGTGGGACGTCGACGCCGCGCTACGCCGTCCGGGCCGACTCGACCGGGTGGTGCTGGTACTGCCGCCGGACGCCCCGGCCCGGACCTCGATCCTGGAGTACCACCTGCGGGACCGGCCGATCGCCAACATCGACGTACGCCGGGTCGTCGGTGCCACCGAGGACTTCTCCGGCGCCGACCTGGCCCACCTCTGCGAGTCCGCCGCCGAGTACGCGATGGCCGACTCGATCCGTCGCGGCGAGGTACGGATGATCGAGCAGCGCGATTTCGACCGGGCGCTGAAGGACGTGCGCCCCTCGACGAAGCCGTGGTTCTCCACCGCCCGCAACGTGGCGATGTTCGCCAACGAGGGTGGCACGTACGACGACCTGGTGGCCTATCTGAAGCGGCGGAAGATGCTCTGATCCGCGTTCACTCGAAGCTCGAGCGTCGCCGACCGACGGCGAGCACCTTGACCCGCTGCCGCCCCGCCCGGACCATGCCCAGGGCCGCGAAGGCGGCGGCGATCCGCTCGGCGGCCTCCCGGCTGGTGGCACCGACGACCTGACGGCGACGCTCCGGCTCGATCCGCTCGTCCCGGCCCTCCTTGGACAGCGGTCGCACGTCGGTGAGCACGATGAGGAAGCGGGTCACCAGGACCGCCCCGCACACCGCTCGGCGGGGAAGCCCCGCCGTCCGTCCGGATCCCGCTGGACCTGCCGCCCCGGCTGAACCTGCCACCGGCGCCGGGTCTCCCGCCCGCGCCGGGTCTCCCGCCCGCGCTGAACATGCCACCCGTGCCGGGCCTGCCGCCGCTCAGATTCCACGGGACGTCGCCTCCGGCTCGGCCGTCGTGGCGGCCAGCCCGCCCCAGCGGTCCCGACAGACATAGGCCAGATCGGCGTGGATCCAGGCACCCTCGTTGTCCCTCAGTACGGGTCTGGCACACCAACGACACCGGGAAACCCGAGGCCAGCACGGGCTCGCGGTCATCTGTCACCTCCAGGTCCGCAGGCTGGCGGGAGGGACACGGCGATCGGTACGGGAATTCCGATCGCCGTGCGCCTCATTCCCCTTCGGTCACCCACAGCCACCGTCGACACGACCACCGGCAGTAAGGACGTGATGACAGATTGCCAGTTGTGAACGCGTGAATGCAACTCTCACGGGCGTTCTCTCATGCACGCTTTCCCGCCAACATGTGACAGTATCGATGCATGGCTCCGAAGTCGTTCCGCGCCCGCCGCCTCGGCATAGCCCTACGCCATGCCCGCGAGGCGGCCGGGCTCACCCTCGAACAGGCCGCTGACGAGATCAACAGCACCCGCAGCACGCTCTCCCGTTACGAGAACGCGCAGACGATGGTCAGCCCGGCTTCGGTACGCGCACTGCTCACGCTCTACAAACGGCCGGAGAACGAGTTGGAGGACATGATCCAGCTCGCCAAGGAGGCCCGGAAGCCGGGCTGGTGGGTGTCCTACTCGTACATCCTGGACCGTCGCACCATCGACTTCATCGCGGTCGAGGCCGAGGCCACCGCGATCGCGAACTTCGAGCCCTCGATCGTGCCGGGGCTGCTCCAGACCACGGAGTACATCCGGGCGATCATGCGAGGCGGCCCGCACACCCTGGGCGACGAGGAGGTGGAGCAGCGGGTCCAGATCCGGATCGGCCGGCAGGAACGGCTGAAGGAGTCCGATCCACCGATCTTCGACGCCATCGTCGACGAGGGCGCGCTGCTACGCCCGGTCGGCGGCGAGGCCGTGATGGCCGCCCAACTGCACAGCCTGCTCAAGATGTCCGAACTGCCGAACGTGACCATCCAGGTCATCCCCCTCAAGGCCGGCTACCACCGGGGCACCCGTGGCTCCCTCCACATCCTCGAGTTCGCCGATCCGGAGGACCCGACCCTCGCCTCGGTCGAGACGGTCGCCGGGCAACTGATCCTCGACCGGCCGCACGACCTGCGGACCTGCGCGAAGATCATGGAACACCTGCGGGCCGTCGCGCTGAGTCCCGCGGAGAGCCGCGACACCATCAACCGCCTCCTGAAAGGACTGTGAGATGTCACCGGAGACGACCGTACCGACGACCGTACCGCTGGCCAGTGCCTCCTGGCGGAAGAGCACCCACAGCGGCGACCAGGGCGCCTGCGTCGAGTTCGCCCTGCTCGCCGATCCCGCCCCCGACACCACCATCGCGATCCGCGACTCCAAGGACACCACCGGCCCCGTACTGACCTTCTCTCCGGCCGCCTGGACCGCATTCACCACCGCGCTGCCCGCCTCCCCCAATCTCCCCTGACCAGGGGGAGGCCGGCGGCGCGGTGGTGAAT
>NZ_JADPUN010000354.1 GCF_015690345.1 Plantactinospora alkalitolerans
CGCCGCAGTCGATCACCACCACCTGGAACGGCAGCGCCAGCCTGAGCAGCAACGGCACCGTGCTGACGATGCGCTCCAACGGCAGCGGCAACACGTTCGGCTTCACCACGATGATGAACGGCAACTCCGGCGCCCGACCCCAGATCAGGTCCTGCACCGCTGGCTGACATCGCCAACGAGCCGGGCACTGACACCGGACGGGACCGACGAACGAACCGCTCTGGTCCATCTTCGGCGCAGACCGACCGTCGGCGCCGTGATCGACGAGTACCAGCCGGCGACGCACCATCCCGGAGATTCAGCTGAGCACGGGAAACAGACGTGCAGCCCGGGGGAGCCGGTGTGGAGGAGAATGCCACTCTCCTCCACACCGGACCGGTGCATCACCGCCTGAGGAACCCGGTAGTGGATCAGTTTTCATCCGCCGGCCGTGAACTCCGGGCTGCAAGATCATCTCGCCCTTCCCCCTTGACATGGCGGCGGCACGGCGCTCATTCTCCTGCTAAATCAATTTAGCGGCTTACCGACCAGCGGACCTGCCTGGCGGGTTCGTCTGTGGACCCGGCCGGCCGGGCTGGCCGGACGGGCCGCGTCCAGCAGGGAGGAAATCGATGAGGCTACGAAGAGGGGTGGTCGTCACGCTCGTCTCCGTGCTGGCGCTCGCCTCTTCCGGCACGGCGTACGGGAGCATGGGCGACCAGCACACCTCGCAGACGGGTGTCCGGAGCGTCACGCCGATCACCACGGTCTACACGTACGGCCAGAAGGTGTCCGCGGTAGCGGTCGAGTACGCCGCGACGGTGAACCCACGCTCGGTGGACAACCGGACGTTCGGAGTGTCGGACACGATCTACAACTTCCGGTTCAACCCCATCGAGGATCTTCCGAAGTTGGCCGACCGGACCGTCACGCACACCTACACCAACAGCGCACCGACGACCCGCCCGGACCACAGGTCCGTGCCGGGCAGATACGTCATCGTCGAGCTGGCTCCCGCCGATCCCGGTGGCTGGACGGTCATCGTCTCCAAATGCCCCACGTTCCTCTGCACCGTGAAGGTCAATCCGGATCTTCCGACCCGGGTGGTGCAGCGCAAGGACGTCCACGGCCAACCGGGGAAGGGGTCGGGTAAGGGGCCACTGCTTGCCAGGGCCGCGCCGCACCGCTGGATCGGCGTCACCGAGAAGCCGGTCGACCTGCTCGTCGACGAGTTCACGTATGGCTCGTTCCTGAGCAACGGGATGGTGCTGCCCTACCACTACCACCTGCCGAAGAACTACCGACCCGGTAAGAGGTATCCGCTCGTCGTCGTCCTGCCCGGCCACGGCATGGGCTGGGACGGGGACAACCTGGGGGTCCAGATCGCCGCCGACATCCCCGCGACCGCCTGGCTCCAGCCGAGCTGGACCGGCAGCAGCGAGGACGTGATCGTCCTGGCCCCGCAGAACCAGCGGGTCGGTGCCGCCGCCGAGGCCGACCTGCTGGTCAAGCTACTCGACCAGTTCGTCGGCGAGTTCGGCGTGGACACCCGACGGGTGTACGCGACGACCGTCTCCTACGGCTCCAGCCTGCTGTGGGAGGCCTTCGCGAAACGTCCGGACCTGTTCGCCGCCGGACTGGTGACCGGCGGTTTCCAGGTCGGTGCGGCCCAGGCGACCGCGATCGCGAACGCCGAGATTCCGCTCTGGATCACGCACGGCGTGCACGACCACCTGCTCAACGTCTCGGGGGCGCGCAACTCCGCTGCGGCGTTGCGGGAGGCGTACGCGGGACGGGGGAAGACTCCGGAGCAGACTGCCGACCTGGTGCGCTACACCGAGTACGGGGACGAGGCCTTCTCGCTGCCGGACTACCACGCGGCGTTCGGACCGACGTACGAGGACAGCGGGATCCTGCGCTGGCTGCTGGCCCGGACGAAGTCACCGGCGTAGTGCCAGGTCGGCCCGTCCGGCGTCTCTCGGGGACGGGCCGACCGGCCGGCGGCTTCCAGGATCGACAGAGGGTGTGTGGTCGCGGCTATCCCTTCAGGGATCCCTGGAGCAGGGCCTTGATGAACTGGCGCTGGAAGATCAGGAACACGATGAGGGTCGGGGTGAGGATGAGCAGCGAGCCGGCGCAGAGCAGCACCAGGTCGGTGCCCCACTGGCCCTGGAACGCACCGAGAGCGCCGGCCATGGTGCGTTTGGTGGCGTCGTCGACGAGCACGATGGCGAGCAGGAACTGGTTCCAGGTCCACAGGAAGAGCAGGATCGTGAGGGACGCGATCGCCGGCCGCGCGAGCGGCACCTGGATCCGCCAGAACAGTTGCCAGGTGCTGCTGCCGTCCATCCGCGCCGCCTCGGACAGTTCGATCGGCACGTTGCTGAAGTGCGCGCGCATCCAGAACACCGCGAACGGCATGTAGAGCGCGATGAGCGGCAGAATGATCGCCCACCGGGTGTTGAGCAGGCCGAAGTCCCGCATCTGGTAGTAGATCGGGGTGATCACCGCTTCGAACGGAAGGGTCAGGCCGAGCAGGAGGAGACCGAAGGCGAACCTGCCGCCGGGCACCCGCAGCTGGCCGAGCCCGAATCCGGCCATGGTGGCGATCACCACGGAGACAGGTACGACCCCGACCACGATCAGCAGACTGGAGCGCAGCAGCGCGGCCATGTTCGCGACGGTGAACGCGTCGACGAAATTCCCCCACTGTGGATCCGACGGCCAGGCCAGCCCGGTGGGTACCGTGCCGCGGGGCTGCAGGGCGGCCGACAGCATGCTCACGAAGGGCAGGAGTGTGACGAGGACCAGGGCGATCAGGAAGACCCGGCCGGTCAGCCACTCGCGTCGACTCAGGTTCATTCCTTGCCTTCCCGGGTCAGCCGCTGGATCGGCAGTACGCACGCCAGCACCAGCAGCATGAGAACGACGGCCAGTGCCGAGGCGAGCCCGACCTGACGCTGGGAGAACGCGAGCCGGTAGATCTCCAGTCCCGGCACGGTGGTTTGCAGGCCGGGGCCGCCGCTGGTGGAGATGTAGACGATGTCGAAGCTGGCCAGGGCCGCGATCACGGTCACCGTGAGGCACACCCCGATCTCGTGTCGCAGGCTGGGCAGGGTGACGGCGAAGAACTCGCGTACCGGTCCGGCGCCGTCGATGCGGGCCGCTTCGTACAGCGCCGGATCGATCTTGCTCATCCCGGTGACCATGAGGATCGTGCAGAGGCCGAGCAGGACCCAGGCGCCGATGACCCCGACGGCGGGCAGCGCCGTGTTGAAGTCGCCGAGCCAGGCACGGGCGAGTCCGCCCAGGCCGACCGCGCGGAGGACCTGGTTGACCAGGCCGTTCGACGACAGCAGCCAGCTCCAGGCGATGCCGGCCGCCACCAGGGGAATCACCTGTGGCAGAAACAGGATGGTGCGTACGGCGGTGCCGAACGGCCCCGCCGTGATCCGGCGGACCAGGCTGGCGACCAGCAGCCCGAGTGCGACGGGGATGAGGCTGAAGAAGATGATCAGGATGAACGCGTTCGAGATGATCTTCAACAGGTCGCTGTCGGTGACCACCGTCAGGTAGTTGTCCAGGCCCGCCCACCGGGCCACGCCAATGCCGTTCCAGTCGTAGAACGAGTACTGGAACGTCAACGCGAGGGGACGCAGCACGAAGACGGCGTACATGAGCATGGCGGGCAGCACGTACAGCCAGCCACTCCACCGGGCCGTGCGGCCCCACCGACGTCGGTGGGGCCGCACGGGCGAAGAGTGGTTCGAAGGGCCCGGCGACGGGGTCGCCGCCGGCCCGGTCCGGGCGCTGCCAGGGGCAGACGTCATCGGGACAGTTCCTTCTGGTACTCCGCCTGGACCGCCTTGACGTACCCCTCGGGGGTCTGCTGGCCGGCGACCAGCTTCTGCATCTCCGGGGTGATCGCGGCGGCGAAGATGCCACCGGTCGCGTTCGCGGTGAAGTCCACCGCTCCGTTCTCCGCCCCGAGCTGCTGGGACGCCTTGAGCGTCTGGGCCAGCACGCTTCCCTCGGCCACGGCCGGAACGGCCAGGCTGGACGGGCCGCCGGGGTGGGAGCCGCCGACGGTCACGGAGATCTCCCGGGCCTTGGCGTTGGTGTGCACCCAGTTGAGGAAGAACGCGGCGGCGTCCGGGTGCTTGGCCTTCGCGCCGACGCCGAAGGTGTTGGGCGCGGACATGGCCACGTGGTTGCCGCTGCCGGACTCGGTGGGGAACAGGAAGAAGCCCACGTCGCCGCTCATCGACTTGTCGAGGTTGCCCGACTCCCAGTCGCCGTTGAACATGAACAGGCCGTTGCCCTTCTGGAACTGGCCCATCATCGCGGTGTAGTCCAGCGCGTTGGCGTCCTTCGGGAAGTACCCGGCCTGCGCCCACCGCTGGATGGTCTGGGTCGCCTTCAGCGCGGCCGGCGTGTCGAACGTGGCACCCGGCTTCTGGAAGATCCAGTCAGCGATCTGGGCCGGGTCACCGAACTGGTTCTGGAGCGCCTGGTGCGGGAAGTTGATCCCGGCGGTGTTCTTGTTGAACTGCATGATCGGTTGCACACCGGCGGTCTTGGCCTTGGCCAACAGGTTCTCGAACTCGGCGATGCTGGCTGGCGGCTGGGTCATGCCGACCCGTTCGGCGAGCTTCTTGTTGTAGAACACCCCGGTCACGCTGTAACCGAGTCCCATGCCGTACAGCGACCCGCTCCCACGCAGGCCGCCCCCCTCCGCGACGCGCAACTGTACGAGTTGCGAGGCCGGGAACTTGTCCCAGCCGTAGGCGGTGAAGTACGGGTCCAGGTTCTTCAGCAAGCCGTCCTTGACCAGGTCGGCCATGGTGGGCAGCCGGATGATGTCCGGCGCGTTGTCCGAGGCCAGCACCCGCGGCGCGTTCTCCACGATCACCGTGAACTGGTCCTCCCGGACGTTGAACTTCACGTTCGGGTGCTGCGCGGTGAACTCGTCGGCGAGCGCCTTCACCAGCGGGAAGCCGGTCTCCGCGTACAGGTCCAGGGTGACCGGCTCGGTTCCCAGGTCGGTGCTCACCGGTGCGGCGGACTTCTCCGGGGATTCCTGATCCGATCCGGGGGCACCACAGGCGGTGACCGATACCGCCGCGGTGAGTAGGGAGGCAAGCAACGCGAGCTTGCGTCGCGAGATCTTCGTCGAAAATCCGTTCATTCCCACGGCTCCTTGACTTTTTCGCGCACCTCGCCGATTGGCGGTTGTCCCGGCGGTTCCATCGGACCCGCCAGGACAACCTGCGGGTGCGACGTGATCCAGGTCACGAGCCAGTCCCCGGTTCCGGTGCGCGGTACTCAACCATGTCTGCTCCGGCGAGGAGCGTGGGTATGCCCTCGACCGGATCGTCACGTTGCTAAACTGATTTAGCAGAGCATGAACGCGGAGCGCGAAGCTGTCAAGGACAAGCCGGCAACGGCCCGGAAACGGCTGGTTCACCCAACCCGGCCCGCGCCGGGCCGACGCCGAGGCCGGACATCGTCCGCCGACGCAGCATGATGGCAGGAGCGGTGTCGGATCAACCGCCCCGATTCGGAGGACTGATGGCCCGCAACAGAGCAACCCTGGCCGACGTCGCGCGGCGGGCGGGGCTGTCCAAGACCGCCGCGTCGATGGTGCTCAACGGGCGGGAGGGCACCCGGCTGTCCACCGAGGCGCACCAACGCGTCTTCGCGGCCGCAGAGGAACTCGGCTACCGGCCCAACGTCGCCGCGCGCAGCCTGCGTACCCGCAAGACGGCCACGATCGCGTTCGTCTCGGACATCGTCGCCACCACCCGGTTCGCCGGCGGGCTCATCCGCGGCGCACTGGACGCGGCCCGCGAACGGGACCACGTACTGCTCATCGCCGAGACGCAGGGCGACGCGGCGTTCGAGCAGTACGCCATCGAGGCGATGCTCGACCGCCAGGTCGACGGGGTCATCTACGCGGCGATGGCGACCCGACGGCTGGCGGTGCCGCCCGCGATCCTGAACGGCCCCGTGGTGCTGCTCAACGCCACCAGCCCGGAGAACCTGCCCTGCGTGCTACCCGACGACGAGCGTGCCGGGCGGACCGTCGCCACCGCACTTCTGGAGAAGGGCCACCGCGACCGGATCGCACTTCTCGGCCGCAACCGGCTCAAGGAGCGCGAACCCGGCGTCTCCCTCGCCGCGCAGGCTCGCCTGCAGGGAATCCGGGACACTCTCTCGGCCGCCGGCACCACCCTGCTCGCCGAGGCGTTCTGCAGCGACTGGCTACCCGAACACGGCTACGCCGCCATGCGGAGCCTGCTGGGCAGGTCCGGACGCCCGAGCGCGGTCATCTGCATGAACGACCGGCTGGCCTTCGGCGCCTACCAGGCGCTCGGCGAGGCCGGACTGGCCGTCCCGACCGACATCTCCGTCGTCTCCTTCGACGACGACCCCATCGCCACCTGGCTGCGTCCCGGCCTGGCCACCGCCGCCCTGCCGCACGAACAGATGGGGCGCCGCGCGGTGGAGATCCTCCTCGACGGCCGGACCACGGAACCAACCCTCGTCCCCATGCCGCTGCGCCGCCGCAGGTCCATCGCGGCGCCCGCTTCGTGAGCCGTACGCTCCGGCGAGGTCGCGGCCCTTGGTTGCTAAACCGATTTATCTGGTAGCTTCCCCGCCATGCTACGTCTGCCAGACCACTGGGTGTGGGACAGCTGGTACGTGCAGGACGACGATGGACTGCGGCACGCGTTCTTCCTGCGTGCCTCCCGCGCCCTGCTCGACCCGCACCGCCGCCACCTGCGCGCCGTCATCGGCCACGCGATATCCACCGACCTGCGCACCTGGCGCCTGGTTGCCGACGCGCTCCTCCCCGCCGACCCGCCTGGCTGGGACGATCTGGCCACCTGGACCGGAAGCGTCGTACGGGGGCCGGACGAGAAGTGGTACCTGTTCTACACCGGGGTCGGTCGCGCCGAGGGCGGGCTGGTCCAACGCATCGGCCTGGCCGTCTCCGACGATCTGACCACCTGGCATCGGCACGGTACCGGCCCGCTGGTGGAAGCCGACCCGACCTGGTACGAACTGCTGGACCGGAACCTCTGGTACGAACAGGCCTGGCGTGATCCGTGGGTCTTCCCCGACCCCGCCGGCACCGGCTGGCACATGCTCGTCACCGCCCGGGCCAACCACGGGGCGGCGGCCGAACGCGGGGTCATCGGCCACGCGACCTCCGATGACCTGATCAACTGGACGGTCCAGCCGCCGTTGTCCACCCCGGGCGGGTTCGGCCACCTCGAGGTCCCCCAGGTCGCGGTCGTCGACGGCCAGCCCCTCCTGCTGTTCTGCACCAACGCCGTGGCGGACCCAGAGGGCGCCGAGCACCGGATCTGGACCGCCACCGGCGCCAGCGTCACCGGACCCTGGGACATCGCCTCGGCGCAGCCGTGGCCGCACCCACACCTGTACGCTCCCCGGCTGGTCTCCGATGTCGACGGCCGATGGGCGCTCATCGGCTTCCTCGACCAGGTCGACGGCGAGTTCGTCGGCGAACTCACCGATCCCATCCCGGTCCGGTACCACCCCGGTACCGGGCTGGTCACGGACGGACTGGACGAGGACGTCACGCCCGACCGGCAAGCCTCTCCGGCGGCGGATGACAGCAGCACGCAGTGCTTGGTACCCGGGACATAACCACCCGAGCAGGGAGGTATGTCGCGAGCGCGGTAGCAATCACCGTTCTCGGCGAGGCCATCGTCGACCTCGTCGAAGGGCCCGACGGCCGCTTCACCGCCCACCCCGGCGGCAGCCCGCTCAACGTCGTCATCGGGCTTACCCGACTGGGCCTGCCGACCAGACCGCTCGCCCGACGGGACCGCTGACCGGCAATGGCGACCCACCGAACTGGCGGCCGCACTCAACCACCGGTCGTGGACGTGGTCGACACCATCGTGGCGGCACTGGCGGCCTTGGTCGGACAGCGGGATGACCTGGGCTCTCCACCTGGAACGGCGGGCTCGGCCTGCGCCGAACCCGCCGTTCCGGTTCTCGTCGATCCCGATCGCCGGTTGCGGCGATGTTCATCCGGTTCGGTGTACGTCCTCGGCCGCGACGGTCAGGAACACCGAGCCCGGATCTGGGTCATGCCGTCAGCGTTGCAGCGTGAGCAGACCCGGCCGGTACGGCAGGCGACCGTAGTCGCCGCCGGAACTCGGGGACCGCCCCTGGTAGAGCAACTGCAGGTTGCAGGCGTCGACCGTCATGGTCTGGTCGGCGTTGCTGCGGATCAACTCGCCGTGGCTGATGTCGTTGGTCCAGGTCGCACCACTGTTGGCCTTGCCCGCGAACGGGTTGCTCTCGCTCGTCGCCTGCGGCGTCCACGAACCACCCAGACTCGAGGACGTGAACGACCGGAAGTAACGACCCTGCGAACCGATCGCCTCGACGATCATCAGGTACTGGTTCT
>NZ_JADPUN010000284.1 GCF_015690345.1 Plantactinospora alkalitolerans
ACGTGTACGTCGGTGCCCGGTCGCGGACCGAGTTCTACGACGTCGACGCGATCGAGAAGTTGGTGGCGTCGTGCCCATGGTTGCGGGTGACGTACGTGGTCAATGCCGACCCGTCGCGTCCCGGGGAGTTCTTCTCTGTGGTGGACCGTGCTCTCGCCGACGGCGACTGGCGCGGCCGGCACGTCTTCGTCTGCGGTTCGGACCTGATGGTGTCGAGCGCGGTGAGCGGGCTGACCCAGGCCGGTTACCACACCGGACAGCTGCACTACGAGGCGTTGGGCGGGCAGTGGTACGCGCCCGGACGGCGGGTCGGTGACGTGCAGGAGCAGAGGGCGGCAGATGGAGGTACGCAGTGAACGCCAGCCCGATCAGCGAGTACAACCGCGCCACGGCGGTGACCGGTTCGGGGCAACGGGTCCGGCTCACCGCCGACCGGGTCCGGCGGTGGGAGTTCGCGACGTCCGCGTTCACCCGTCGGGGTTACGACGACCGGGACGTGGACCGGTTCCGTCATCAGGTGGCCGACGAGTTCGACCTGCTGGCGACGCAGGTCGCCGACCTGCGGGCGGAGAACCAGCGGCTGAACGACCATGTGGAGCTGCATCGGCACGGCGTGTTGCCGAGTGCCAGCAGCCGGCCGCAGTTGCCGGGGGCGAAGGAGGTCAACCTGCTGTCGGCGGCGCAGCGGGAGGCGGAACAGATCATCGCCCAGGCGCACGACTATGCCCGTCGGGTCGCCGAGTACGCCAGGGTGCAGTACGAGAACTATCTGCGGGCGGCCGCCGAGGATGCCCGCAACGAGGCGGAGAAGGCGGTGCAGGACTACCGGGCGTCGGCCGGGGCGAACTTCGACGACACGGTCGCGACCCGGGAGGCGTTGAAGATCTTCGGCGAGATGATGATCTCGCACATGCAGGCGGCGGCCCGGCATCTGGACGACGGTAGCGAGCATCTGGCCCGGACCATGGACCGGATCGCCCGCGAGGCCGGCGCGGGGGTCGCCGGCCCGCAGGGGCCGGTCCGGCCGGCGTTGTCGCCCCGTCCGGAGGCCCAGCGCTAGCTCCGGGCCGCGGCCGCGCCGTCGCCACCGCAGCGGGCCCGGTTCGACGGATCTCACCGAACCGGGCCCAGTGCGGATGACGACATCGCGGTCGGCCAGTTGCCCAACCGGTCGTTCACGCCGAGCGGGCGCCGCCGGCGGCGGCGGTCAGTCGCGCGGCAGGTGGCTCTCGATCTCGGCGAGTTCGGCGTCGGTGAGGTCGAGGTTGTCCAGCGTCGCCACGTTCGTCTCCAGTTGGCCGACACTGCTCGCGCCGATGATCAGGCTGGTCATCCGGCTGTCCCGCAGGGCCCAGGCCAGGGCCAGTTGGGCCAGCGACTGTCCCCGCCGGGTGGCGATTCCGTTCAGTGCGCGGACCGTCGTCATGGTCGTCTCGTCGAGGTCGTTCTCGTTGAGGAAGACGCTGGTCCGGACCCGGGAGTCGGCCGGGATCCCGTCGAGGTAGCGGTCGGTCAGCAGGCCCTGGGCCAGCGGGCTGTACGCGATGCAGCCGGCACCGGCCTCCTCGAGGGTGTCCAGCAGCCCGTCCCGCTCGATCCACCGGTTGATCATCGAGTACGACGGCTGGTGGATCAGCAGTGGCGTGCCGAGCTCGGCCAGGATGGCGGCGGCCCGTTCGGTCTGGGCCGAGTCGTAGTTGGAGAGGCCGACGTACAGCGCCTTGCCGGCGCGGACGACGGCGTCGAGGGCCGCCATCGTCTCCTCCAGCGGGGTGTCGGGGTCGGGCCGGTGGTGGTAGAAGATGTCGACGTAGTCGAGTCCCATCCGGCGTAGCGACTGGTCCAGCGACGAGACGAGATATTTCCGGGATCCCCACTCGCCGTACGGGCCGGGCCACATGTGGTAGCCGGCCTTGGTCGAGATGATCATCTCGTCGCGGTGGGGCGCGAAGTCGGCGGCCAGCACCTGGCCGAAGTTCCGCTCGGCAGACCCGGGCGGCGGTCCGTAGTTGTTGGCCAGGTCGAAGTGCGTCACCCCGAGGTCGAACGCCCGGCGGCAGATCTGCCGCTGCTGCTGCCACGGACGTTCCTCGCCGAAGTTGTGCCAGAGTCCGAGCGAGATCGCGGGCAGCCGGAGGCCGCTGCGGCCGGCCCGGCGGTAGGTCATCGAGTCGTAGCGGTCGTCCGCGGCAACGTAGGTCACGCTGCCACCCTATTGATCCGTTCCGGCCGTGTCGCTCCGGACCGGGAACCCGACCGGCACCGTAGCCTGGGCGGTGTGTCCCGGAACGCGGTGCGGGGCGGCACCGTGTGGTTCCGGTGTTCCGTCGCTCACGGTCGGGGTGGTTTTGCCTGACCGGCGGCGGCGAACCGTGGTATCTGATCATTACGTATCAGGTCGCCGAAGGCGTCGACCTTGCCCGCCAGCCGGGTTGGCACCGTGGAGAGGGACGTCATGGCATACCTGGAACACCGACCGGCCGGGCCCGCCGAGGCGCTCGACGAGCTTCTGGCCGGGAACGAGAGGTTCGTCACCGGTACCCGGATCCATCCGCACCAGGATGCCGAGCACCGGTCGGTGGTGGCCGCCGCGCAACGACCGTTCGCCGTCGTGTTCGGCTGTTCCGACTCCCGCCTCGCCGCCGAGATCATCTTCGACCGGGGCCTGGGTGACCTGTTCGTGGTCCGGACCGCGGGGCACATTGTCGGCCCCGAGGTGAACTCCAGCATCGAGTACGGCGTGGTGGTGCTGGGTGCGCCGCTGGTCGTCGTCCTCGGCCACGACTCGTGCGGCGCGATCCAGGCCACCCACGCGGCGATGAGCGGCACCCGGCTGCCCGGCCGTGACCTGGGTACCATCGTCGACCGGGTCAGGCCCAGCATCTCCGACGCGCACGCCCGCCGGATCACCGACGACGCGGGTGTCGCCGGCGTCCACATCCAGCACACCATCGACACGATCACGTCCGCGGGCACCGAACTGGCCGACGCGGTGGCCGCCGGCCGGTGCGACGTCGTCGGGATGTTCTACCGGCTGGCCGAGGGCCGGGTCACCGTCACCGTCTCCGGCACCGCGCCCGCCGGCCACTAGGCGGGACCGGCTCGTCGGCGGCAGCGTCCCGGGCCGGTGTGCGGCCGCCGACGCAGCGGAGGGTCGCCGGTGGGGATCAGGGCGGATTTCGGACGCGGTGTCCGGAAAATGTGAGCCGGAATCAGGCGATGATCCATCCCGGCCCCGGCCGAAATTCGGACGAAACCCGATCGCTGGTACCGTTGCCAACGCCGACAACACTCGCGAGCGAGAGACCGCCAGGCAACGTCCGCAGGCGGCGCCGAAGGGGCAAATCCTCCCCGGAACCTCTCAGGCAAAAGGAGCCCGTGGGTAGGCGACTGTGGAGCGCTGCGCGACGTTGCGGAGCGTGACAGAGGGGGAGGTTGCCGCGTCGACCTCGCCCGGGAGTGCCTCCATGACCACACCGCAGTTTCCCGCCCGCGACATCGGGCAGTTCTCCGACCGGCACATCGGCCCCGATGCCGAGGCCGAACAGCGGATGCTGGAGACCGTCGGGTACGACTCGATCGCCGACCTGATGGACGCGGCGATCCCCGAGGCGATCCGCTGGACCGGCACCCTCGACCTGCCGCCGGCGGCCACCGAGGACGAGGTGATCGCCGAACTGCGGGCCCTCGCCGGCCGGAACACCGTCGCCGTCTCCATGATCGGGCTGGGGTACCACGGCACCCACACTCCGGCGGTGATCCGCCGCAACGTGTTGGAGAACCCGGCCTGGTACACCGCGTACACGCCGTACCAGCCGGAGATCAGCCAGGGCCGGCTCGAGGCGCTGCTCAACTTCCAGACCATGGTCACCGACCTGACCGGGCTGGCCACCGCGAACGCCTCGATGCTCGACGAGGGCACCGCCGCGGCCGAGGCGATGACGCTGGCCCGCCGGGCCGGCAAGAGTTCCAGCCCGGTGTACGTCGTCGACGCCGACACCCTGCCGCAGACCATCGCGGTACTCGCCACCCGGGCCGAACCGCTCGGAATCGAGATCCGGGTCGTCGACCTCGACACCGGGCCGCTGCCGGCGGAGTTCTTCGGACTGCATCTGCAGTACCCGGGCGCCTCCGGGGTGGTCCGCGACCACAGCGCCCTGGTCGAGGCCGCGCACGCCGCCGGGGCGCTGGTCACCGTCGCCGCCGACCTGCTCGCGCTGACCCTGCTCCGGCCGCCGGGCGAGATCGGTGTCGACATCGCCGCCGGCACCACCCAGCGGTTCGGCGTACCGATGGGCTTCGGCGGGCCGCACGCCGGCTACCTGGCGGTCCGGGCCGGTCTGGAGCGGATGCTGCCGGGCCGGCTGGTCGGGGTGTCCCGGGACGCGGCCGGTGATCCGGCCTACCGGCTGGCGCTGCAGACCCGGGAACAGCACATCCGCCGGGAGCGGGCGACCAGCAACATCTGCACCGCCCAGGTCCTGCTCGCCGTGATGGCCGGAATGTACGCGGTCTACCACGGTCCGGCGGGGCTGCGGGCGATCGCCCAGCGGGTACACCGCCGGGCCGCGACCCTGGACCGGCTGCTCCGCGACCTGGCCAGCCCGCAGATCTCCGTCGTGCACCGGGCGTACTTCGACACCCTGCTGGTCCGGGTGCCCGGCCAGGCCGCACGGGTACTGGCCGACGCCGCCGAGCGGGGCATCAACCTGCGGCTGGTCGACGCCGACCACGTCGGGATCTCCTGCGACGAGACGACCACCCCGGCGCACCTGGAAACGCTGGCGGACGTCTTCGCCCGGCTGGCCGGAAGCACCCCGGGCGGCGGGTCGGACCGGGCTCCGGCCGAGGTCGAGGTGCCCGCCGCGCTGCCGGCGACACTGGCCCGCACCAGCGACTTCCTGAGCCATCCGGTCTTCCGGTCGCACCACTCCGAGACCGCCATGCTGCGGTACCTGCGCCGGCTGTCGGACCTCGACTACGCCCTGGACCGGGGCATGATCCCGCTCGGCTCGTGCACGATGAAGCTGAACGCCACCACCGAGATGGAGCCGGTCAGCTGGGCCGAGTTCGCCGACATCCATCCGTTCGCCCCCGCCGCGCAGACCGCCGGCTACGCCGAACTCGTCGCCTCGCTGGAACGCTGGCTGGCCGAGGTCACCGGGTACGACGCGGTCAGCGTCCAACCCAACGCCGGCTCCCAGGGCGAACTCGCCGGCCTGCTGGCCATCCGCGCCTACCACCGCGAACGCGGCGAGGCACACCGGGACGTCTGCCTGATCCCGTCGTCGGCGCACGGCACCAACGCCGCCAGCGCGGTGATGGCCGGGATGCGGGTGGTGGTGGTCGGCTGCGACGGCGACGGTGACGTCGACCTGGCCGACCTCGACCGCAAGATCGAGGCGCACCGGGACAGCCTCGCGGCGATCATGGTCACCTATCCGTCCACCCACGGCGTGTACGAGGGCGGCATCGCGGCGCTCTGCGCCAAGGTGCACGACGCCGGCGGCCAGGTCTACGTCGACGGCGCCAACCTCAACGCGCTGCTCGGGTTCGCCAAGCCCGGCCGGTTCGGCGCCGACGTGTCGCACCTGAACCTGCACAAGACGTTCTGCATCCCGCACGGCGGCGGCGGCCCCGGGGTCGGGCCGGTCGCGGTACGGGCGCACCTGGCGCCGTACCTGCCTGGCGACCCGTTGGGCACCGACGGCCCGGTACGGCCGGCGGTCTCGGCGGCCCGGTACGGCTCCGCCGGCATCCTGCCGATCCCGTGGGCCTACCTGCGGCTGATGGGCCCGGACGGGCTCACCCGGGCGACCGGGGTGGCCGTGCTGGCGGCCAACTACGTCGCGACCCGGCTACGCGGGCACTACCCGGTGCTGTACGCCGGCAACAAGGGCCTGGTCGCCCACGAGTGCATCCTCGACCTGCGCGGCCTGACCCGGACCACCGGCGTGAGCGTGAACGACGTCGCCAAGCGCCTGATCGACTACGGGTTCCACGCCCCGACGATGTCGTTCCCGGTCGCCGGCACCCTGATGGTGGAGCCGACCGAGAGCGAGGACCTCGCCGAACTCGACCGGTTCTGCGAGGCGATGATCGCGATCCGGGCCGAGATCGACCGGGTCGGGGCGGGGGACTGGCCGAAGGGCGACAACCCGCTGGCGAACGCGCCGCACACCGCCGCTCTGGTCAGCGGCGACGAGTGGCCGCACCCGTACCCGCGCTCGGTGGCGGCGTATCCGGGCGGGATCGACCGGATAGGGAAATACTGGCCACCGGTGCGTCGGATCGACGACGCGTACGGCGACCGCAACCTGGTGTGTGCCTGCCCGCCGCCGGAGGCGTTCGAGAACTGAGCCCGACGACGCGTCACCGGCCGCTGTTCGCGGCAGCGGCCGGTGACACTGAGCGACCGGTCAGCCAACCAGGGCGTGCCGGGCCGGGCCACGGTGCGGGGCTATCGTGCTGCCGTCGGGCAACAGTTCGCCGGTGTCCTCGAACAGGATGACGCCATTGCAGAGCAGGCTCCATCCCTGTTCACGGAAGCAGGCGATCACGCGGGCGGCCTCACGGTCGGTCGCTTCAGCGGAGGGACAGGTCGGTCGGTGCTGGCACATCGGGTTTCTCCGGACTATGGGGTGCTGTGGCATGGTTCACATGACCAGTGACGGACGGTACCCCGTCACCCCCGGTGATGACGAGCGGGTATCCGTCTGCACCGGAAAGAATCCACTCTTCGGATGAGGCAGATCGAACCGTCCGTCGTGGAAGCGCTCCCAGTCAGACCGCCGGGAGCGCCGACCACCTGCCTACCCGGGCTCGTCGAACACGACCGGTTGCAGTACTGGGCCGGACCCGCGGACGACCCCGGCACGCTGCTCGAAGACTTCCTCGCCGGACACGGCCTGCCGGTACGCGACCTGTCCCGGCCCGCCGACCATCCGTCCCACTCCCGGGCCGGCACGGTCTGCGGCGCGGCACTGTTCGTCTCCGCCGCGGCCGGCGCCCGGATGGTCGCGATGCCGACCGGACCGGCGAGCCCGGCGCCCGACGTCCCCGATCTGGTGGCGGTGGTCTACCGGCACGGTCGGCCCGGCGAGGGCACCACCATGCCCCGGCCCGGTACGGACGGCTGGCGGCTGGAGCCGTGGCAGGAGAGCTGGTCACCACAGCAGCACGCCGCCGCCGTCGAACTGGCCCGGCAGGCCATCGGCCGGGGGGACATCTACCAGGTCAACGTCGTCGGGCACGGTGCCGCCCGGTACACCGGAAACCCGCTGCCCGGGTTGGCCCGGCTGGCCCGGCTGCCCGGAGCCCGCTACGGCGGGGTGCTCACCGGCGCCGGCTGGGCGATCGGATGCGCCTCCCCGGAGACCCTGGTCGAGGTCGCCGGCGGCCGGGTGT
The DNA here is from genome assembly GCF_015690345.1 of Plantactinospora alkalitolerans. GTDB lineage: Bacteria > Actinomycetota > Actinomycetes > Mycobacteriales > Micromonosporaceae > Plantactinospora > Plantactinospora alkalitolerans. Next base: position 7,408 of record NZ_JADPUN010000284.1, read on the forward strand.
TCACCCGGCCGATCAAGGGCACCCGGCCGGCGACCGGTCAGGGTCGCCGGGAACTGCTCGAATCCGCCAAGGAACGGGCCGAACACGTGATGATCGTCGACCTGGAGCGCAACGATCTCGCCCGGATCGCCCGGACCGGCTCGGTCCGGGTCGACGAGCTCTACGCGATCCGCCGCTGGTCGGACCTGTGGCAGGCCGAGTCGACGGTCTCCGCGACGCTCGCCGACGGACGGGGCCTGGCCGACGTGCTCCGGGCGGTCTGCCCCGGCGGCTCGGTCACCGGGGCGCCGAAGCTCGCCGCGCTGACCCAGATCGCCGCCCTGGAGCCGGTCGGCCGGGGCGCCAGCATGGGCGGACTCGGCTGGATCGGCCCCGACCGGCTGGATCTGGGCCTGACGATCCGGACCGCGGCCGTGGACGCGGAGCGGGTGCACGTCTGGGCCGGCGGCGGAATCACCTGGGGCAGCGACCCCACCGCCGAGGTCGCCGAGGCCGCCGCCAAGGCCGGACCGGTCCGGGCCGCGCTGGCCGGTCCCGCCCGGTGACACCGCACGCGGGGATACGAGGATCCTCGGGGTGATCAGCCGCCGAGCAGGTCGGCCAGCGCCTCGACGGGATCGTTCCGGGGCACCCCGGCCGGCCACCACTCACCGTCGGCGGCCTCCCGGTACGGGTACCAGCGTCCGTCCTGGCCGTACCGCAGCTGCGCCCGGCGGTCCGGGAACGTCCACCGGTTACGCCACACCTGCGGCTCCGGCAGCTCGTCACCGGCCCAACCGGCGCCGAGGCGCGCCCGGGCCCGGGCCAACCCCGCCGCCGGTGGCCGCCACGACTCCTCCAGGACCGCCAGCCCGGCATGCCCGCCGTACTCCCAGGCCCGCACCGCCCGGCTGAACTCCCGGGCCGGCCGCCCGCTGGCCCGACGCAACCGGGCCAACGCCGGACCGCCCGCC